>CAKKOY010000120.1 GCA_919592095.1 Ralstonia syzygii subsp. syzygii
GGTGCTGGCATGGTCGCGATGGCGGCGCGCGCATCAGTGGCGCGCTCAGCAGTGTCACTACCGGGCGCGGGGATGTGCTCCGCCATTTTGAGCTACGGCTGTAGTACTAGCATGACGTGTCTTTTACATGCCCACGGTGAGCGCCATGTCTGCATCACCTGATCGCCTGCCATTCTCGGAGGCCATCGAATACCTCCGGAACAAAACTCGCCTTCCGTCTTCCGGTTGGACCGACCTCTGGCAAGAGCAGCACGGCCATGCCTTTGTAGTGGCTGGTGCAGCGCATGACGGGCTGGTGGAGGATTTCTATAACGCCATCCGTCAGGCGCAGGAGAAAGGCACCGGTTACCCGCAGTTCCGCAAAGACTTCGACACCATCGTCGCCAAGTACGGCTGGGCACACAACGGTGCGCCCGGCTGGCGCAGCAAGATCATCTATGACACCAACATCCGGCAGGCATACAACGCCGGGCGTTGGAAGCAGATGATGGACGTGGCCCACCTGCGGCCGTACCTGCGATACAAGCACAACAGCACGGAACACCCGCGTCTCCAGCACCTTGCATGGGATGGGTTGGTCCTGCCGATAACTGATCCTTGGTGGACCACACACATGCCGCAGAACGGCTGGCGTTGCCAGTGCAGCGTGCATTCGCTGTCGCGCATCGAAGCGCAGCGGGCGTGGGAAGCGCAGGGCAAGACCGGCCCAGACGAAGCACCACCCATCGAATGGGAAGAGCGCGTGGTGGGCGCTCACGGTAGCGCGCCGCGCACGGTGCGCGTGCCCAAAGGCATTGACCCGGGTTTTGCCTACAACCCAGGCAAAGCGTGGCTGGAGCCGCATACGGTTCCGCCGCTGGAGGGTTACGACGCCGTGTTGAAAGAGCGCGGCACGCAGTGGCCCACCAGCTTCACGCCGCCCGCTACGCCTGCGCCTACGATGGTGCCCAAAAGCGTGTTGCTTCCGGCCAGCACCGCGCCGGAAGTCGCCGTGGCCGACTTTCTGGAGGTCTTCGGCGCGTCGATGGAAGAGGGTGCGGCCTTTACCGATGCGGCCGGCAGCACGTTGGCAATCACCAAGGCGCTGTTTGAAGATGGTTTGGGCAGCTTCACGGCGCCGGCTGTGGCCCACACGGCAAGCCGCTTCGAGTCGGTCAATCTGTTGGCCATGACGCTCATTGAGCCGGATGAAATCTGGTGGGCCTGGGTGAAAGATGCCAATGAAAACGGCCGCTGGCGCCTCAAGCGCAGCTATCTACGCGCGTTCGAGCTGGCGGGGAGCAACGAATACGGCTATGCGGTGTTCGAGTGGGGCAGCAATGGGTGGACTGGCACATCCACCTTCATGGGAACCGAAGAGAAGCCGGAAGACCGCGCAGCGGCGTTCGATAAACAGCGCGTCGGGCGATTGGTCTACAAGAAATAGTTGGTGCGGCCTCATATGGCCGCATCTCCATTACTACGGGACGGCCACATGCAACTCACCTACGAATTTCAAGCCGAACACCTGCTGCAAGCGTTGAATGCCGTACGCCAGGAAGTGATTACGCCCCAGCAGATGCTGGGAAGCATTGGCGAATCGCTGTTCCGGGTGAATCAGGAGCGCCATGACAAAGGGCTGGCGCCGGATGGCACGAAGTGGAAGCCGTTGTCACCGCTGACTATAGGCACGGCGGTTTGGCAGCAGCAAGGCAAGTCGTTTCGCAAGAACGGCCAGATGAGTTTGGCCACCGCGCGCAAGGTGCAGGCCCGGCGCGGCGGTCGAATCTTGTATGGGAACGGCGATTTGCTGGGGAGCTTCAACTATCAGGTGACGGGCGCGGAGTTGCGCCTTGGCTTCAGCGACGAGAAGGCAGCATGGCACCACCTGGGCACCAAGCCATACACGATCACGCCAAAGAAGGCCAAGGCGCTGGCATTCGCGGGGCTGGTGCGGAAGCGCGTAAACCATCCGGGTCTCACGGCTCGACCGTTGGTCGGCTTTCCGGCCTCTGATGAGCAGTTGGTGGCGGATGTGACGGCCGACCACCTCAAATTGGTGTTGAGCCGCGTTCGATGACGCGATGAAGTGTCTTTGAAGTGGGGGAATATCCGCTTTGGCGGGGTCAATTTCCCGGACTTCGCGCCCGAATTTCCCCCACTTTCTCCCCGAGTTCATCCGGAAATCATGGATTCGGCCTCTTGGCCCGGATTCCAGTGTTTATGCGGCTTTCGGGCCTTTTTTGGTCTTTCTGACCTGTCCTGTTTCCCCTACATCCCTACTGGGATTGCTGTCGGGGCTGGCGGCACTGTTCCAGGTATCGCGGCTGGAAGCGGCCGACCCCAACGCGGGGGTCGGCATGGAACTGCAGGTGATCGCCGCCGTGGTGATCGGCGGCACCAGCCTGATGGGCGGGCGCGGGTCGGTGGCCCGCACGCTGTTCGGCGTACTCATCATTTCTGTGCTCGAAGCCGGCCTCGCGCAGATCGGCGCTTCGGAGCCCACCAAACGGATCATCACGGGCGCGGTAATTGTCGCGGCCGTGGTCATGGATACCTATCGAACCCGGCGCAACCGGGTCACCACACGCCAATAAAGACACAGGGAGCATCAATATGGCCACCATCAAGGACGTCGCAGCATTAGCCGGGGTGTCGTTCACCACCGTCTCGCATGTCATCAACAACACACGGCCGGTCAACTCCGAAACGCGCAAGCGCGTGGAAGAGGCCATCCGCGCCACGCGCTATGTGCCCAGCGCCGTGGCGCGTTCGCTCAAGCACCGCACCACGCGCACCATCGGCGTGCTGGTGCCGACCGCCACCAACCCCTACTTCGCCGAACTGGCGCGCGGCATCGAAGACGTGTGCGCCGCCGCCGGCTACAGCGTCATCCTGTGCAACTCCGACGACGATCCCCGCAAGCAGCGCGACTACCTGCGCGTGCTGATGGAAAAGCGCGTCGACGGCATCATCGTCAGCAGCGCCGGGCCGGACAACGCACTGATCGATGCGCTGGGCGAATCCGCGCTGCCCGTGGTGATGGTGGACCGCCCCACCGAAGGCATCCAGGCCGACCAGGTGCAGATCGACCACGAGGAAGGCGCCTACCTGGCGACCCGGCATCTGCTGGAGCTCGGACACCGCCGCATTGCCTGCATCAGCGGCCCGTCCACGCTGAGCGTGACCGCCGGGCGGCTGGCGGGCTTCCACAGGGCACTGCGCGAAGCCGGCGTGCCCGAACACGCCGCGCGCGTGGCCGAAGGCGACTTCACCAGCCCCGGCGGCTACCGCGCCGCGCGCGAGTTGCTGACCACCGGCGAGGCGCCCACCGCCATCTTCGCCAGCAACGACCTGATGGGCATCGGCGCGCTGCGCGCGGCCGCCGAGCTGGGCATTGTGGTACCGAAGGAACTGTCCATCATCGGTTTCGACGACATCGAACTGAGCCGCTACGTCTATCCGGCACTGTCCACGGTGGGCCAATCGATCCGGCAACTGGGGGAGACCACGGCCTCGACCCTGCTCGAGCATCTGACCAACGGCGCCGCACGGCATCATCATCCGGTGCCCGAGGCACCGCGCCGCATCGTGCTGCCGCCGCACCTGTCGCTGCGCGAGTCGACCGCCGAGCCCGCGCGCCCCGCCCGCGCGGCCTAAACTCCAATCAACAGAAACAGCAGCCCTTAGCCCGCCATGGTGGCCAAGCGTTCGGTTCTCTCCTCAACCGCTGCCGACGTGCTGGTCGTCGGCAGCCTCAACATGGATCTCGTGATCCGCACCCCTCGTTTGCCCTATCCCGGGCAAACGGTTGCGGCGCCGGCGCTGGAGACCATCCCCGGCGGCAAGGGCGCCAACCAGGCCGTGGCCGCGGCACGCCTGGGCGGCCGCGTCGCCATGCTCGGCTGCGTGGGCGACGACCCCCATGGCACGGCCTTGCGGGAAGGCCTGCGGCGGGAAGGCGTCGATACCGCGATGGTGACCGCGCATGCGGGCGCGCCCACGGGCATCGCCTGCGTGACGGTGGCCGACAGCGGGCAGAACACCATCGTGATCGTGACCGGCGCCAACCGGCAGCTGACCCCGGCGATGATCAACGCGCAGCAGGCCGCCTTCGAGCGGGCCAAGGTCATTGTCTGCCAGTTGGAGTCCCCCCTGGATGCGGTTGAGCGCGCGCTGCTGCTCGGGCAGCGGCTGGGCAAGACTGTCATCCTGAACCCGGCACCCGCCGCCGGTCCGCTGCCATGGATTGCTGCCTGCGACTACCTGATCCCCAACGAGACCGAAGCCGCGCTGCTGACGGCGCGGCCGGTGGATTCGCCCGAGGCGGCGCTGGCCGCCGCCGACGACCTGCATTCGCAAGGCGCGCGCCACGTCATCATCACGCTGGGCGCGCGCGGCATCGCCTACGTGGATGCGACCACCCGCCTGCTGATGCCGGCCCACCCCGCGCAGGCCATCGACACCACCGCGGCCGGCGATACCTTCGTCGGCGCACTGGCCACGGCGCTGGCGGAGGGCGCGGCACCGGCCGAGGCGATCCAGTTCGGCCAGGCCGCCGCCGCGGTGTCGGTCACGCGCCTGGGCGCGCAGCCCTCGATTCCGTTCCGCAGCGAACTCGCATCGCCGGTGCAATAGCGGCCGCCCTCGGGGCGGTTCAGGCCGGCGTGCCGGTGGTGGGCGGGGTCGGCGGGGCCGGCTCGGTCGGCGCGCGCGGCACCAGCAGGCACAGCGGATCGCGCAGGATGCGCCGCCACACCGCCCCGGTGATGCGCCTGCGGTCCAGTCCACGCAGGTTGCGCGAACGCATCGCCATGTTGAATGCCAGGGCAAACGACACCAGCACGTTGAGCACGCCCATCAGCGCGATGCCGGCCACCGCCAGCCAGAAGGCGGCCGTGTGCATCTCGCCCGCGCCCAGCACGCCCACCGCGGTCGCCACCGCGCCGGTGGACAGCGTCACGTGGCGCACCTCCATATGCGGCCCGAAGAACGACAGGATTTCGGGCCCCAGCCCCAGCATGAAGCCGAGCGAGACGTTGGCAACCATGCCCGACAGGTTGCGCTTCCAGAAATCGGCAATGCGGTGCGCGCCGCGCGTGCCGGCCATGAAGCGCAGGCGCCGGTGATAGGCGATCACGTCATGCACACGGTGCAGCGCGAACCAGTTGTCGGCCCAGCCCGCCGCCAAGCTGGACAGCCACAGCAGCACGCCGGTGAAGATCGCATACAGCGGCGTCGGCCCGAGGATCGAGAAGGACTCGATGGTTGCCGCGGCCTTGGCCGGCGAGATCAGATCGGCATGGAAGACCCGTCCCGCCACCCACTGCACCAGGAAGGCCACCGGCGCCACGGCCACCAGGTTGCCGGCGATGGCCGCCGCGTTGGAGCGGATCATCGCCACGGTATCGTCGACGAAGCGCTCCAGCCCCTCGGGGCGGCCGACCTGGTCGAGCCGGTGCGCCAGCGCGGGCGCCGTCATGGCCGGCTGCTTGGTGGCCAGCGTGAAGTGCGCGAAGTGGATGCCGAGAAAGCTGACCGCATAGTTGATCGAGGCGAACAGCCCTTCGGTGAACCTCGTCAGGTGCGCGCCGGTGATGAAGAACTTGAGGTAGACCGTGGCCGCCGTGATCACCCCGCCGCCGGCCGCCGCCTTGACCATCGCGGCGTATTCCTTGCCGTCGCGCGTGATGTAGTGCTCGCCGGTCTCGGCGGAGCGTTCCACCACCTTGCGCGCCAGGTCGGCAAAGGTCGCGCGCACCAGATAGCCCACGCTGCGGCGATGCTGGCTGGCCGACACCAGCTCGACCGTCAGGTGCACGAAACGGCGCGAGGCCCGCGCATCGGCCCAGGCCATCAACAGCAGGTCGATGCGGCCGAGCCAGGCCTTCATGCGCTCCACCAGGAACACCACCTCGACCGACACGCCGTTCTCGTCCAGGTGCTGGTACACGCTGGCGGTGGCGGCACGGCACTGGTCGAGCCGCGCGCGGAAGGTATTCAAGCGCTGCGCCAGACGTTCCGGACCAGCGGGCGCCACCTCCGGAGGTGCGAGAAAAATGGCGGCGGCGGCCTCGGCCAGCTGGTAGAACGGCGAATCGGTGACGTTCGCATGGTCCATGCGGGTGCGGATGGCGCGCGACAGGCCCGCCGCCCGCACCTGGCTCACCAGGATCTCGATGCCGACCGACAGGCTGCGCTCCTGGCGGCTGACCGCCCCGTTGTCGTGCCCGTCCGTCTCATCCACACCGGCCTGGAACAGCGCGGCCAGGCGCGCCACGAGTTCATCGTCGAGACCGTCGATCCATTGTGCGTCGCCTTCGCCGCTGAACAGCAGTGTGAACAGCGCGGCCAGTTGCGGCTGGTTGGGCGCGGGCGGCAGAAAACGCGCCTGCAGGCGATCGACCAGCTCGCCCCAGAAGCCCGCGCGCGACGACAGCCCGGTATCGCACAGCAGCGACACCGGATCGTTGTCCCGCACGATCAACCACAGCGTCCGCCCCACGCGCTCGGCCAGGGCCGGGTTGTTGTCCAGCACCTGCAGGAGGTAGCGCAGCCGCGCGTAGCGCCACGATTCCGAGGCGGCGCCGGCCGGCCGGTCGGCGCGGCGCAGCCAATAGGCCAGCTCGACCAGCCACTCATTGCGCTCGGCCACGCTGCGCGCCGGCTCGAACTGCGCGAGGATGGCGTCCAGTTGGTGGCTGGCATGCCGGGAAGCGCGCCATTTGCGCCACGGGTTGAGCATGAAATCGAACATCGGACTCATTTGATGACCATCGCATCGGCCGGGCCTGACGCGACGGATCCCCGGCGCGCGCGCGACACGGCGCCAGGGACAGCGGACATATGTATGGACAACGGCCGCACCCACCCCTGCCGGGGCAACGGGGCGGACCGCATGGCAAAACGGGATCACCGGCTCAGGCAGCCGGCACGATATGGTCTTCGCCGCTGGCCCCGAAGACCTGCGACTTGAGCTTGGCCAGTTGGTCACGCACCGCGGCCGCCTTCTCGAACTCCAAGTTCCTGGCGTGGTCGAGCATCTGCTTTTCGAGGCGCTTGATTTCCTTGCCGACCTGCTTCTCGCTCATGTCTTCGTACTTGGCGGCTTCCTGTGCGGCCTTCAGTTCAGCGCGCGCATCGTCGACGTTGTAGACGCCGTCGATGATGTCCTTGATGCGCTTGACCACGCCGCGCGGCCTGATGCCGTGGGCCTCGTTGTGGGCGATCTGCTTGGCGCGGCGCCGCTCGGTCTCGCCGATGGCGCGGCGCATCGAATCGGTGATCCGGTCCGCGTAGAGGATGGCGGTGCCGTTGACGTTGCGCGCGGCGCGGCCGATGGTCTGGATCAGCGAGCGCTCGGCGCGCAGGAAGCCTTCCTTGTCGGCGTCGAGAATGGCCACCAGCGACACCTCGGGAATGTCCAGCCCCTCGCGCAGCAGGTTGATGCCGACCAGCACGTCGAAGGTGCCCAGCCGCAGGTCGCGGAGGATCTCCACGCGCTCGACCGTGTCGATGTCCGAGTGCAGGTAGCGGACCTTGACGCCGTGTTCCGACAGGAACTCGGTCAGCTGCTCGGCCATGCGCTTGGTGAGCGTGGTAACCAGCACGCGCTCGCCGGCCTTGACGCGCTCGTGGATCTCCGACAGCAGGTCATCCACCTGCGTGGTGGCCGGCCGCACGTGGATGATCGGATCGACCAGGCCCGTGGGGCGCACCACCTGCTCGACCACCTCGTCGCCGGCGCGCTGCTTCTCGTAATCGGCCGGCGTGGCGGACACGAAGACCACCTGCCGCATCTTGCCCTCGAACTCGGCGAACTTCAGCGGCCGGTTGTCCAGCGCCGACGGCAAGCGGAAGCCATACTCGGACAGCGTTTCCTTGCGCGCGCGGTCACCGTTGTACATGCCGTTGAGCTGGCCGATCAGCACGTGCGACTCGTCCAGGAACATCAGCGCGTCCGGCGGCAGGTAGTCGACCAGGGTCGGGGGCGGCTCGCCCGGCTGCGCGCCGGACAGGTGCCGCGAATAGTTCTCGATGCCCTTGCAGAAGCCCAGCTCCTGCAGCATCTCCAGGTCGAAGCGCGTACGCTGCTCCAGGCGCTGCGCCTCGACCAGCTTGTTCTCCTTGTAGAAGAAATCCAGCCGCTCGCGCAGCTCGGCCTTGATGGTCTCGATGGCGCGCAGCACGGTCTCGCGCGGCGTCACGTAGTGGCTCGACGGGTAGACCGTGAAGCGCGGAATCTTCTGCCGCACGCGCCCGGTGAGCGGGTCGAACAGCTGCAGCGAATCGACCTCGTCGTCGAACAGCTCCAGCCGCACCGCCATCTCGGCGTGCTCGGCGGGGAAGATGTCGACGGTGTCGCCGCGCACGCGGAAGGTGCCGCGCTGGAAATCCGTCTCGTTGCGCGTGTACTGCATGGCGATCAGGCGCGCGATCACATCGCGCTGGCTGATCTTGTCGCCGGTGCGCAGCGTCAGGATCATCTGGTGGTACTCGGTCGGGTTGCCGATCCCGTAGATGGCCGACACGGTGGCCACGATCACCACGTCGCGCCGCTCCAGCAGGCTCTTGGTGGCCGACAGCCGCATCTGCTCGATATGCTCGTTGACCGACGAATCCTTCTCGATGAAGAGATCGCGCTGCGGCACGTACGCTTCCGGCTGGTAATAGTCGTAGTACGAAACGAAGTACTCGACCGCATTGCGCGGGAAGAACTCGCGGAACTCCGAATACAGCTGCGCCGCCAGCGTCTTGTTGGGCGCGAACACGATCGCGGGCCGCCCCGCCTGCGCGATCACGTTGGCCATGGTGTAGGTCTTGCCCGAGCCCGTCACGCCCAGCAGCGTCTGGTACGACAGGCCGTCCCCGATGCCCTCGAACAACCGGCGGATCGCCTCGGGCTGGTGGCCGGCGGGCGGATACGGCTGGTACAGCTGGAACGGCGAGCCGTCGAACGTGACAAACTTCGACTCGTCGTACGGGCTGGGGACTTGGCTGAGATCGGTCATGGCGGCTTGGGGTGGGCGCGGACAGTCGTTGAAGTGACGCGCACGCCCTGACACATGGGGACGGCGGCGGCGATTGCAACCGATCGTGTAGTGTAGCGCGCCGGCCCGGCTGTCGTTTGTACCGCACCGGCCTGCACTTTTCGCCTCTGTTCCGCACGGATTTTTCGGGCGACGGCAGCGTGCATTCGGTACAATCACGCCCTGTGCCGCCTCGTGCATCTGGCGTCGGCAGCCCTGCCGGCCGCTTGCGGTATGCCGCCCGCAGCATCCCACCGAATTCCGAACCAACCGAACGTCATCGAACGTCATCACATCATGTCGCTTTTTTCTGCCGTCGAGCTGGCCCCGCGCGACCCCATCCTGGGGCTGAATGAAGCATTCAACGCCGATACCCGCAGCACCAAAGTCAACCTGGGCGTGGGCGTGTACTTCACCGACGAAGGAAAAATCCCGGTGCTGCGCGCCGTCCAGGAAGCCGAGAAGGCCCGCCTGGCCGTGGCCGCACCGCGCGGCTACCTGCCGATCGAAGGCATCGCCGCCTACGACCAGGCCGTGCAGAAGCTGCTGTTCGGCGCCAATTCGCCGCTGCTGGCCGAAGGCCGCGTGGTGACGGCCCAGGCCCTGGGCGGCACCGGCGCGCTGAAGATCGGCGCCGATTTCCTCAAGCGCCTGTACCCGGACGCCAAGATCGCCATCTCCGACCCGAGCTGGGAGAACCACCGCGCACTGTTCGAAGCCGCGGGCTTCCAGGTCGTGAACTACCCGTACTACGAAGCCCCGACGCACGGCCTGAACTTCGCCGCCATGCTCGAAGCGCTCAACGGCTATGCGCCCAACACCATCGTCGTGCTGCACGCCTGCTGCCACAACCCGACCGGCGTGGACCTGGCGACCGAGCAGTGGAAGCAGGTGGTCGACGTCATCAAGGCCAAGCAGTTGATCCCGTTCCTCGACATGGCCTACCAGGGCTTCGCCGACGGCATCGACCAGGACGGCCTGGCCGTGCGCCTGTTCGCCGAATCGGGCCTGCCGTTCTTCGTGTCGAGCTCGTTCTCCAAGTCGTTCTCGCTGTACGGCGAACGTGTCGGCGCGCTGTCGATCGTCACCACCGGCAAGGACGAAGCGGCCCGCGTGCTGTCGCAGGTCAAGCGCGTGATCCGCACCAACTACTCCAACCCGCCGACGCACGGCGGCACGGTGGTCGCCAGCGTGCTGACCAGCCCCGAGCTGCGCGCGATGTGGGAGCAGGAACTGGGCGAGATGCGCGACCGCATCAAGTCGATGCGCCATGCGCTGGTCGACAAGCTGACCGCCAAGGGCGTGAAGACCGACTTCTCGTTCGTGAAGGCGCAGCGCGGCATGTTCTCGTACTCGGGCCTGTCCGCCGCCCAGGTGGACCGCCTGCGCAACGAGCACGGCATCTACGCGGTGTCGACCGGCCGCATCTGCGTGGCCGCGCTGAACTCGCACAACATCGACGCGGTGGTCAACGCCATTACCGAAGTGCTCTGAGCGGAACCTTCCACCCGGCCAGCCTAGTACTACAGCCGTAGCTCAAAATGGCGGAGCACATCCCCGCGCCCGGTAGTGACACTGCTGAGCGCGCCACTGATGCGCGCGCCGCCATCGCGACCATGCCAGCAC
>CAKKOY010000121.1 GCA_919592095.1 Ralstonia syzygii subsp. syzygii
GCGTGCTCAACCGCATGGCTGCGCTTGCCCGCCCGCAGTCCGTCCGCGTCGACTGAATTACGCCTCACAGGGATGGCTTCGACTTCAAAGTCGATTTATGCAACAACGCCTGATGGAAGCAACCGACATGAGATCGCTCTCGCGCCCAGCGTGAGAGGAGCGCCGGGTTGAGGTGATTCGGCAGCGCAAGGCGGGTCACACCTACGACGAGATCGCGCAGCAGACAGGCCTGACGAAGACGGGCGTCTTCAATATCTGCAAACGCCACGTCGAGGGCGGCGCCAAGGCGCTCAAGGATGCGGCGGCCGGACGCCAGGTCGGTCAGGGGCGGCGGCTTGATCTCAGCCAGGAACTGAATCGCCCCGGCTTTCGAGGCGGCGAGTTGGTCAGGTTGCGACCGCTTCAGTCTGGTTCCTGCGACGTTCAAATATCGTATCCGCTGATCAACACTGGCATGCTGGCGCGCTGTCTGAGCAGAGCTTGAGCCCGAGGCCATCCGGCCCCGGGTTCAAGATTCCATACCCTGTTCCGATTCCCTATCGATCAGCGTTTCCCTGAGGGATTGCCGTTCTGAGCCACAGTGGGCGGAAATGTCCGGCAGCGCCGTGAACGGTCTCCCGTTGCAGGAAGACCGTGTGGGTACCGCTGCCGACGGGCGGGTTGAGATGGACGGTTCCATCGGCTTGGCGGTGCAGGCACACGATGCGCAGGTCCAGCAGATTGGCCAGGGCCGTCATGACGACCGAGGCGGCGCTGAGGGCCATCAGATCGAAGTGGCCCGCTGGAGCGGTTTGCGGCAATCCGCCCTGGTGTATCAGTCGCTGCATGTATCGACCGAACGCTGTGCCGGAGTCGATGCGGGCATCGCCCAGCAGTCGTTGCAGCCTTTGCATGCCAGTGTCGCTGCGCATGATGAGCTGATACAGGCTGTCGAACAGGCAGATGTTGCCCTCGTCGCCAGCCTCGCCGATGCGGAACCGCAGGTCGATATCAGACTGGCGTAACCCGCCGCGGACATCGAGTTCCCTCAAGGCATCGTACAGCGGGTCCGCGTGGTTCTGCGTCGTAAGGCCGAGCGAGGCCATGGCCGCGACGACAGCGTCATAGAGGCGTTCGCGCCGCGCCCAATCGAGACGCAGCCCGGGATTGTCGACAAGTTGACGCAGGTCCTGGGCGGTCTTGTGCTCCAAGCCCCGCCGTATCACGGTCAGTTGCTCGGCCAGCCGTGCAGGCTGCATTGGCCCCGGTGCGATACCCGTGCCCGCCAGTTCTTGGCGTAGCGATCTCCACTGCGGCGCCAGGCTGGCGGCGATTTTCCGCTGGATAGGATTGCCGGTGCGCTCGATATCGACTTCCGAGGATGACGCGTTGGACTGTCGCCCCGGAGCAAAGGCTCGGTGAGGTTGCGGGGCGACGGTGGGTTCCCGTTCGGCGGATGGGCGTACCTGCGCGTGGTGCGGCTTGTCAGGCGCCACCCCGCCGGCGTTCGCGTCGAGGTAGCTGTTGAAGGAGGCGATGTCCCCGACGCCTTCGGGTCGGGGAACCTTGGCTGCACGCTCCTTGAGTTCCAGCAGTAATTGCGCATTGGATTGTTGGAGCGACAGGCGTTTGGCCGAATCCCGCTCCAGCATTGCATCCACTTCCTGGTCTTGCAACTTGCGGTACGCCTTGTGGCCGGTATTTCTGGTCCGCAGGCTGTCCTCGGTGTGGAACTGTATTTCAAAGTCCAGCCCCGCTGCTGTACGCAACGTTGCGTTGAGGCCGGCGTAGGTTGTGCCGGCGGCAGCGAAGCCATTATTGATCCGCATCACGTGCAGCCCCGCTTCCTCCAATGCCTGCCTCGTTTGCTCGAATTCAGTGGCAAAACGCTCCACCGGCAGCAGAACAACCCAGCGCATCGCGTCGCGTATGCGTGCCGCCGCCAGGTCGGGCGATAGTTTACCGAGCACTTGGTAGCGCTTGATCTTTTTCCCGATGGAGGCGGCCTGCTTGGGTACGCTGTGGTGTTCCACAATGGCAAGGCCCAGCGTTTCCAGCAAGGGGGCGACCTGCAGCTGGACGGTGCGGGCTTGTTCGACGATGCGCGCGATGGCGCCGCTTGGGGCGGTGCTCGCTGCAACTGGGATTGCGCGTGGGCGATCCGTGCCGAGAGGCTCGCTTTCCCAGTTGATGATGGTCTCGCAGTCCGGAGGCACGGAGATCGTTTCAAAGGCATCCCGAGCGTTGGCCAGCATGGTTTGCTGCTGCTCGTGGCTCGCCCCTGCCAGCCCCAGCGATTGCGACTGCTTATAGTTGTCGTGGAAGCGCTCCTTAAGATCAAAGCTCTGCGGGGTATGAAACTGGATTTCCAGGCGCACCACCGTGCCGGCGGTGTCGCGGCCCATGAATTCGACGTTGATGCTCCTGAAGGCGGCATGAGGCTTGGTGAAGCTGTTGCGGACCCGCATGCTCGTGAACCCTTGGGTATCGAGCCTGCCCAGGATATCGGCATAGCCCCGAACGAATGTCTCCGGAGGCTGCACGATGCTGTAGCGCAGTGCGTCGTCCACGCTCGCCGCAGCCTCTTTCGGCGTCTGGCGCTCCTGTTGCATCAACCTGCACAGCTTGTCGAACAGCGACTGCTCCGATTTCAGGCGATATGCATCGCCGTGCAACGCGCCAATCCCGTGGATGGCATTACGCACAACATTGGTCACGTGCGCCTCGGCTTGCGCGGCGGCCGAGTGGAGGCTGCGCGCTAGCTGCCGCAGCCGGGACTCGGTATCGGTAGGGACATCTCCCGGGGCTGGGGCACTGTCGATCAGTCCTTGCCCCAGCAACTCTTCGAGTGCCATCTCCATCAGCCCGGCCGCGAGCGTGGGGTTGTCGTGCAACCGCTTGTGCTCGGTCTGGGCATCCAGGCCTTCACGCAATTTTGGCAGCAGTCCGCTCTTGGTGTAGGGCATGAACCGGATGCGATCAGGCTCGTTGCGCAGCGCGCGATCTAGCCGATCGGCGACCTTGATATACACGTCGGTCTGCGTCACCGCCTTGGGCGCATCGGTACCGACCTTTACACCCAGTGTGAGCAGGTTGCGCAAGGTCTCCAGGGGGGCCCCCGGCTCGTAGCCAAGCGGGGGTTTCGGGTCGGGGTCTGTCCCGGCTGGGCGTTCCTTCGGCAATGTCGTGCCGGGGTGCGGCAGCAGCGCACTGGGGTAATGGTCCACTAGCGCGGTCAACCGGTCACGCGGCGCATGGGCCTGCGCGTAGGCGTCGGCGAGCGCTGTAAAGCGTTGAGCTAGCGCGGGAGGCAACGCTTGCGGCTGCATTGCGTCATCTCGCGTGTTCTGCAAATCGTTCGCGAAGGCTTCCAACTGGCTGCGCAGGGTTTCGGCGGCGTCGCGCGCTACCGGGTGCAGGGCATGCTGCTCGCCCAGGTGCGCCCGCTCTCGCAATTCCTGCCATTGCGCCGGCGTCGCCGCGGCCGGGTTGTACAGCAGACGGCGCAAGCCGCGCCGAAGCTCGCGCCGGGTGCCCTCATAGGTGCCGAAGATCGCGCATTCAGCGATGCGTTCGCGCAGTGCCTGCGGTTGGCCCCAGAAGTGGAACTGCAAGGTGCTCATGCGCCGGACCAGTTCTTGCCCGTGCACCGCCGAGAGTACTTCCGCGGCGCGGCCGGCATGATATCGGCCCGTTTCGTCGAAAGCGGTGCTGGCTGTCTTGGGTGGCTTGAACGAAGGCGCCTTGCCGACCTGCAGCTCGCGCTTCTCGAAGAAACCGCTGATCGCCTGCGCCATCTTCGGCAGCCCTGCATACACGAACACCTTGTCGCCGTCACAGTCGGCGTCGCGCTTCTTGAGTTCATCGATCGGCACGGCGATCAGCGAGCCCGGCGCGAAGATGTCCTTGACGCGCAGGCTACCCACTGTGTCCATGCGGGCAGGCAGCCGGTCACGCTCGCGGCGCTGCGTCCAGCTCGAATGGACCTTCATGTCTTCTGTCGACCAGACCCATTGTGCGTCGTTGTCTTGCGGCCAGAGCGCGTCGGGCACCACGATGGTGACCCCCTTGCCGTGCAGCATCGGTGCGTCGTCGGCGTTGCCGACGGCTGTGCTCCGGCTTTCGTCCCAGGCGGTGTAGCTGTACTGGAAGGCAAAAGCCGTTTCCAGGAACTGTGCGGTGGCATCGCCTTGCTTGGAGGTGCCGACGCACTCGGCGGGCACGGGAATCAGGTTCGGCTTGTCGTACGGCGGCTTGCCGAGCAGTACGGGGCCGCCCGCGCGATCGAACGGGCGGCCGGTTCCGCCGGGCAGGTAGAGCTTGCCATCCGCCGAGGGGACGGCAATGCCCTGGACGCCAGTGATGCCCGCGCCGGTCAGCAGGTCGAAGAGCTTGCGCTTGCTGAGCTTGCGTGCGCCGCCGGGCGCGTCCGTCTCCCACTGCGCGGTGTCGGTTTGCAGCGACCGGCGCAAGTGTTCCCGGGCCTCCTCGATGACCGCTTCGTCGCGCGGATAGTGATGCGTGGCCTGGGCCGGCAGAATCGACATGCGCAGCGCCGGTGCTTCATCGGGTTTTTTTTCCTGGCGGGATTGGCGCCACGCCTCCATCGCCTGCGCCATGGCCGGAATCCGGCACGCGAGTGATGCCTTGATAAAGCCGCAGCCGTCGTGGGACACCAGTTGGATCGGCTCGCCCGCAGGCGTGCGCAACGCAAACGCCGGCTGAGCGCCCTGACGCTGGTCGGCCAGCAGCGCCAGGCGGACCGGTCCCTCGACCACGTGATCGCGCGGTACGACTTCCAGCAATGCGCGCTGCATGCGGTACCAGTCCTCGCGCTGGGGGTTGAGCTTGCGGATCACGTCCCGCATCAGCGGCGCGTTGGGGGCGGTGTCAGCCAGCCGGATCGCGGGAATGCGTCCGTAGTGTTTGGCGCTGCGTGCTCCGGCCAGTTGCTCAAACACGCGTGTGGTGCGCGGTGTCAGGTGACTGCCTCCGAATAGATCCATGCGCAGCAGGTCGCCCTCGCGATGGATGGTGCGGGCCAGCATGAACGCGCCGAGCTTGCCGGGCAGCTCCACCTCGAACAGGGGGATCTGCCCGCCCGTCAGGCGTGTGAAGAACGAGTATTGCGCGATCGCGGCGCTCTCGGCGCCAGTCCTGATATTGCGCCCGCGCATGTCGATGATCTGCAGTGTTGCCGCGCCCGATTCGCTGCCCATCAGATCCCGGACTTCCGGCAGGCCACGCAACTCGCGGCGCACGGCTGCCACATCCAGCTGCGTGGGCCGATGGGCGGCGGTGATCTTGTCCAGATCGCGCGATAGCTTCAGGTCCAGCGCATCGAGCACGTGGTCACCTGCTTCGATCTGGGCGATCAGGTTCCAGCTCATCTCGTCCAGATCGCCCTCGACGTTCTCACGCACCTGCTCCAGCAGGTTGCGGACCCAGGCCTTGAGTTCCTCGCGCCGGCTGGTCACCCGGGCACGGTCGTCCGCCACGTTGCGCATCTTCCATAAACCCGCCACAACGTCGTAGGTCTTGAGCAGCAGGAAGAACGTCAGGCCAGGGCGCCGGGTGCCGAACGCCCCCCCTTGTTCCTCGATGCGGCCCCTCGCCACGGAGGCTGCGGGGGCAATGCGGGCCTCGATGTAGGACTGCGCCTTGCGTGCCACGTCGGGCTGTATCCGCTCGAGCAGCCGTAGCGTATCGGCGCGGAACGTCTTGAGTTCGGGCGAACGCACCAACGGCAGCAGCCCCGCTGCCAAGCTGCCAAGGGTCTCCAGGTTGTCCTGCTTGAAGCCCGTTTGCGCGTGCAGATCCCGCAGGCGCTGCAAGCCTTGGCTGGCGAGCAGCTTAAGGCAGTCCTTGAGCCTGGCACTGGCAAAGGCCTTGAAGATGATGGCGACATGGAGCGTGCTGGCCGTGTCCAGCCCCCCAAGACGCACATTGAGATGCACTGCGAGTTCGCGCAGCCGGGCGTGCATCAAGCACAGTGGCGACTCGTCTGGCATGCCGGCATCCTCGTCGGCCATGAGGCCGCTCATGACAAGGGAGAAGCGCGCCATACTGTTGGCCAACTGCCCCAGTTCGCCCACGCCGAAGGTCACGAACGGCCGGCCGCCGATGCCCAGCGACCCTACGAGGCAGGCGGCGGCTTCCCGGCAGTTCCCGTCTTGTGACCACTTGCTCAGCGCATTGAGCGCGCTGGCGATCGCCTGGGCATTCATGGCCTGTTGCAGGCCGGTATCCTTGGCCAGCCGAGCGGCCACGAGTTCGGCGGCGTCCCGGCAGGCGCCGGCTTCCTGCCACTTGCTCAGTGCGTTGAGCGTGTTGGCGACCCCTTGCGCATCCATGGTTTGCCGTAGCACGTCATCACGCACGAGCTGTTCGGCCAAATGTTCGGTGGCTGTCCGGCAAGCTTCCGATTCCGGCCATTTGCTCAGCGCGTTGAGCGTGGTGGCGAATCTTGGCCCATCCAGCGCTTGCCGCAACCGATCATCCTGCGTGAGCCGTTCGGCCAAGTGTTCGGCGGCTGTCCGGCAAGGGGCGGACTCCGGCTGCTTGCACAGTGCATTGACCGCACTGGCGATTCCTTTTGCATCCACAGTCTGTCGCAACCCGGCATCATCGGCCAGCCGTTCGGCCAGATGTTCCACGGCGGTCCGGCAAATGCCCGCATCCGGCCATTTGCCCAGCGCGTTGAGCGCATTCGCGACCTGTTGCGCCGTCATGCTTTGCCTCAACACTGAATCCTGGGCCAACCGCGCGGCCAAGCGTTCCGCTGCGGCCAGACAAGCGCTTGCATCCGGCCACTTGCTCAGCGCATTGAGCGTGTTGGAGACGCCTTGCCCATCCAAGGCTTGCAGTAACTGATCATCCTGCGTGGGCCGGTCGGCCAGGCGCTCGACAGCGGTCCGGAACGCGTCCGCATCCGCCCATTTGCTCAGCGCGTTAAGCGTGATGGGGATCCCTTGAGCATTCATGGCTTGCCGCAGCCGGTCATCCCGGTCCAGCCGCGCGGCCAAGTGTCCGGCGGCTGTCCGGCAAGCCTCGGATTCCGGCCACTTGCTCAGCGCGTTGAGCGCGTTGGCAACGTGCTGCGCGGTCATGGCTTGCCTCAGTTGGCCATCCCAGGTCAGCCGCGTAGCCAAGCGTTCGACGGCTGTCCGGCAAGCTTTGGATTCCGGCCACTTGCTCAGCGCGTTGAGCGCATTGGCCAGCTCATGCTCGTTTATGGCCTGCAGCAGTTCCGGTTCTTTTTGCAGCCGGTCGGCCAGATGTTCGGCGGCTGTCCGGCAAGCGTTGGCTTGAGGCTGTTTGCTCAGCGCATTGAGCACGTTGGCAGTGTGTTGCGCCGTCATGCTTTGCCTCAACACGGCATCGTGGGCCAACCGCGCGGCCAAGCGTTCGGCGGCTGCCCGGCAGACGCGAACCTTCGGCCACTTGCTCAACGCGTTGAGCGCGTTGGCAATCTGCTGAGCGTCCATGGCTTGCCCTGGCCGGTCATCCTGCACCAGCCTGGCGGACAGATGTTCGGCAACCGTCCGGCATGCGCCATCGGCCGGCCACTTGCTGAGCGCGTTGAGCACATTGGCGATGGCGCGTGCATCCATGGTCTGCCGCATCCCGGCATCATTGGCCAAGCGTGCGGCCAGGTGTTCGGCGGCGGTCCGGCAAGCTTCCGATTCCGGCCACTTGCTCAGCGCATTGAGCGCGTTGACAACCTCCAGCGTGTTCATGGCCCGCTGCAGCCCCACATCCCCACCCAGCCGGACGGCCAGAGATTCCGCGGCTGTCCGGCAAGTGCCCGAGTCGAACCACTTGCTGAATGCGTTGAGCGCATTGGAGATGCCTTGTGCATCCATGTCCTGCCGCATCCCGGCTTCATTGGCGAGGTGGGCGGCCAAGTGTTTGGCGGCTGTCCGGCAAGCCCCAGAATCCGGCCACTTGCTCAGCGCATTGAGCGTGGTGCCGATCTCCAGCGCGCTGATGGCCTGCTGCAGCTCCACATCGCGGGCCAGCCGCGCAGCCAAGTGTTCAGCCCCCGTCAGGCAAGCGGGAGATTCCGGCCACTTGCTCAGCGCACTGAGTGTGTTGGCGACGTGTTGCGCAGTCATCCCTTGCTGCAGATCGGCATGCTCGGCCAGTTGCATGGCCAAGTGTTCGGCGAGTGTCCGGCAAGCGTCGCTCTCCGGCCATTTGCACGCGGCGTTGAGCACGGTGGCAATCCCTTGCCCATCCATCGCTTGCGCCAGCCGATCCTTCTGCCGCAGCCGGGCCGCAAGGTGTTCGGCGGCTGTCCTGCAAGCACCCGAATCCGGCCACTTGCTCAGTGCATTGAGCGCGCTGGCGATGTGGTGTGCGTCCATCGACTGCCGAAGCTCTGCGTCCTGCCCCAGTCGGGCTGCCAAACGTTCGGCGGCCGTCCGGCAGGCGCGCGCGTCCGGCCACTTGCTCAGCGCATTGAGCGTGTTGGTGACCTCCAGCGCGTTCTGGGCCTGCTGCAGCCGCACATCCTTAGCCAACCGAGCCGCCACGAGTTCGGCGGCGGTTTGGCAGACTTCAACCTCCGGCCACTTGCACAATCCGTTGAGCGTGTTGGCGACCCCTTGCGCATCCAGCGCTCGCAGCAGGCCGGTCTCTCTGGCCAGCAGGGTGGCCAACTGTTTGGCAGCTGTCCGGCAAGCGGTGCTGCCAGGCCATTTGCTCAAGGCGTTGAGCACGGTAGTGGCGCCTCGCCCATCCAGCGCGTGCAGTTGGCCATCAGCCTTGCAGAGCAGCGTGGCCAGATACTCGGCTGCGATCGCACAAGCGGAATTGCCCGGCCACTTGCTGAAAGCGTTGAGCAGCAGCCCAATACTTTGCGCAGGCCAATCCCTGACGGGCTTGTCAAGCACATGGCGACCAATATGGGCCACCGCCTGTTCGCAGGGTTCGCTGGCCGGATGCTTGGAGAATGCGTTGGTCAGCAACGCCAGCAACTTGGCGGTCAGTTGCCGCGCTTGCCCAGGTTTCAGCACCTGGCCGGCAATCCATGCTACCGCCTGCGCACACGCCGATCGATTCGAGTATTTGCTCAGCAGATTCGCCAGAGTGGCGAGTCGGTGCAGCGGCGCCCCCTCAAACCAGTCTGTCTTGGCCAGATAGTGTGCAGCCGTATCCACGCAGCCCAATAGATCCTGCAGAATTTGGAGAGGCGCCCGGGACGAGGCCGTGCTCAACGCGAGGAGGTAGCTGTCCAGGCGGCGGGTGTTTTCCTCCGGAGGCACCGCAGCGTCCAGAAACACCAGCGCGAGGCCGTACCCGTTCTGCTGTGCAAGCACGTTGGCCCGTGCCAGCGTGATGCAGGATTCCGGATCCACCTTCCGCGCCCGGGCGTGTGTCACTAAATTCTGCAGGGATCTGCATTGGTCCTGACGCTGCTCGTCGAGTTGCGTACGGGCAGCAGGATCCAGCCACTTGCCGTAGTCGGTCAATTGCTCCCGTCTGGGCTCGCGGTCTGATTCGATGCGCGGCTGCACGGCCTGTCGACCATGCGCAGCGGAGGTGCCTCTTTGGCGGCGCCGGGACACGGCACGCGTATCCGTGAGCGCGGCGAAGTCGCGTTTGCGCTTGCCCGTCGATCGCTGGTCCCGCATGTGGAGCCCGCTCTCAGTACTGTCGGGCGTTTGTGCGGGCGGTTCGATCGGGCGGGCAATGGATGCCGCCATACGGGGCGAGTTCCGAATCGGGGCGGCGGACTGCCGTGCCGATTTCTGCAAGGGGCTGCGCCTTACGCGATGCAGGCTTCCCAGGGGGCCGTCGGGTACGCGGGAGGGCTGGCCGTTGGCGGCTGACGGCAGGCGCGGGCGGTCTGCACGCGGCGCAGGCGCTGCCTGGTGCGTCGGGTTCGCTGCCAGGTTTGCAGGGGGCGATGTGCGGGGGCCGCGCTCGATGTTGATTGCCAATGCGGTGAGGCGGTTGCGGGGCAGGTCTTCGGCTGGGGCAGGCAACGGCGCCGGGTCCTGCCCTGGCGGTTGCGGCCGCTGCCTCGGCACGAGAGCAACGAGTTGGGGCGGGGTCGCTCTGGGCGCCGGGTTCGCGTCGGGTGCGCGTGACGGCGTTGCGGGGAGATTGCCGTCGGCGGTCGAGCGATCGGGGCTGGTCGGGGTGCGGCTTGTGCCCCGGATGGTGGGTAGCATGGCGAATACGGTTGCGGGAAAGGTGCCGTTTGTAGCAGGCCCCCGCCGCGCTCACGGGGTCATCCTGCGAAGACGGATACGCGAATGCGAGCCCGGACCCGCCGGGGGCGGCGATGGTCCGTCGTATCGACCGGGTGGCGGCCAGGCGGGCGAGCGGCGCCACGCAGGCGATCCGCTCCGTCTACGTCCGCGATCCGGACCTGAATCTCATTGAGATTGCCGATCCGCTCGGCTGATCCCGCCGGGCCGGCCGCGTGCCGCGCAAGGCTTAGTGCTACAGCCGTACCTATCGCCTATGATGTTGTCCATGTGAGATGAGACGATCATGGTCCGATGCAAGGAACGGTGAGGGGCTGGGAGAGAGAGCTGGAAGGGTTGCA
>CAKKOY010000122.1 GCA_919592095.1 Ralstonia syzygii subsp. syzygii
CGCGACCGGCTGATCTCCGAGGTCGCGGCTTGGGAGCAACTGCGAAACGCCAGCGGCGCTCGCATCAACTGGATGTTCTCTACTGAAACGGCCCGCAAAAAATTGGCCAAACCCTACCCTGTAACCACCTCTGACAAACCGTCATAACCCCTGTGCAGAGGTACTAGCGCGTTCGGGCGGTATTGCAGCGCGTCCATGGCGGCCTGCACCCGCGCCAGCGTCTCGGGGCTCACGCGCTCCGGCGCATTGATGGCGCGCGACACCGTGGCAATCGAGATGCCGGCGTGCGTCGCCACGTCCTTGATGCTGCTCGCCATCGCCGGCGCCTCCGCAGGGCTTGTAAACGTTTACATCGTAGGCGGCGGCAGTGAAGCTTTGATGACAGCCGATGCTGCAATGCGATCGCGCCCGCAACGGCACGTGCCCCACGCCGCGGATAGCAAAGTTACAAAGCTCGCATATGCTTCTTACGAAACCGGGGAAAGCGTGGCGTGCCGTCCGCACCGTAGCGGCTGGCCTGCTTGCTGCTGAGCCATTCCCGCTGCCCCACTGGAGACGCCATGCGTGTATTGCCTGTGTTCGATGTGTCCGCTGCCGCACTGCCTGCGCTGCTGCTGCAGTACGACGCGGTCCGGGCGCAATCCCTGGTGCTGGACGCACCGCTGTCCGACGCCGACGCCACCGTCCAGTCGATGGACGACGCCAGCCCCGCCAAGTGGCACCTGGCCCACACCACGTGGTTCTTCGAAGCGTTCGTCCTCGGCCCCAACGTGCCCGGCTACCGCTCGCCGGATGCGCGCTACCGCTACCTGTTCAATTCGTACTACGAGACCGTCGGCGCCCGGCACCCGCGTCCGCGCCGGGGCATGCTTACGCGGCCCACGCTGGACGAAGTGCTTGCCTATCGCGCCCATGTCGACGCGGCCATGCAGCGGCTGCTGGCGGACGGCGTGCCGGCGGCGCTCGGCCGGCTCGTCACGCTGGGCCTGCACCACGAACAGCAGCACCAGGAGCTGCTGCTGACCGACGTGCTGCACCTGTTCGCGCAGAACCCGCTGTGTCCGCCCTATGCCGCCCCCCGGCCGACAGCCGCCCCCCGTGGCGCGGCTCCCAGGCTCGGCTGGGCCGGCTTCGACGGCGGTGCCGTGCAGATCGGCCGAACCGACGACGGCACCGATTTCATGTTCGACTGCGAAGGGCCGCGCCACACCGTCTGGCTGGAGCCGTACGCGCTGGCCACGCACCCCGTCACCAACCGCGAATGGCTTGCCTTCATGGAAGACGGCGGCTACCGCCAGCCCACGCTGTGGCTGTCCGACGGCTGGGCCTGGGTGCTGCGCGAAGGCATCGATGCCCCGCTCTACTGGCGGACGGATGCGGCGGACGACATGGACGGATGGCGCCGGATGTCGCTGCACGGCCTGGTGCCGGTCGACCCCGAAGCGCCGGTCACGCACCTGAGCTTCTACGAGGCCGACGCCTACGCCCGCTGGGCCGGCGCGTGCCCGCTGCCCGACGACGGCATCGCCCCGGCCGGCAGCCTGCGGCAGATGTTCGGCGATGTGTGGGAATGGACCGCCAGCCCGTACGGCCCCTATCCGGGCTTCCGGCCGGCGGCGGGGGCGGTGGGCGAATACAACGGCAAGTTCATGTGCAGCCAGATGGTGCTGCGCGGCGGCTCGTGCGTGTCGCCCGAGGGGCACCTGCGGGCGACGTACCGCAATTTCTTCTATCCGCACCAGCGGTGGCAGTTCACCGGGGTGCGGCTGGCGCGCGCGGCATGACCGGCCAGCCGGTCACGCCGCAGCGCATCCGGCACCATGGGCGCGGCGGGCCGCGTCACGGCAGGCGCCGCCGGCTGCCGGGCGGGCGCGGGTTGCGCGTCCGGCTCCGCCAGCTTGCGCCGGCGCGCTTCCAGCCCGGACGCGATCTCGTCCTGGTGGTAGCGCTTAGCGAAGTCGATCACGTCCATCTTCTGCTGGTTGCGCAGGTTCATGTCCGCGCCTTCGTCCAGCAGCAGCTTGACGGTGGTGATATGGCCGCCCATGGCCGCCATCATCAGCGGCGTGGTGCCGTTCGGGCTTTCGGCGTCGATATAGGCGGCGTGGTCGAGCAGGTACTTGACGATGGCGTCATAGCCATTGGTGGCGGCGTAGTGCAGCGCGGTCCAGCCGGTCTTGTTGACCTCCACGTCGTAGGTCTCGACCATCAGCTTCACCAGCGGCAGCAGGCCCTGGTAGGCGGCCATCATCAGCGCGTTCTCGCCGGCGGCGTTGGTGCGCTCGAAATCGAGCCCCTTGGCGCGAATCAGCGCTTCGGCCACGTCGAGGTTCTTGTCCTTGAGGGCATCCACCAGCAGCGGCGTACCGTCGCGCGTGTTCAGGTTCGGGTCGACGCCCTGGGCGACGAACTTCTGCACCAGCGCCGGACGGTTGTATTCGACCGCGGCGCGCAGGTCGTCCTGCGGCGTGGCGTCAACAGCACACGACAGCGCCGTGAACAGCCCGGCCGCCAGCGCGGCCTGTTTCAGGCTCCGCTTGAGGTTATCTCGATATCGCATTGAATAGACTAAAGAAATTCTCGGTCGTCGCGCTTGCGATGCGGTCCAGCGGCTCGCCGCGCAGCGTGGCGAGGCATTCGCCCACATGCCGCACGTAGGCGGGCTCATTGGTCTTGCCGCGGAACGGCACCGGCGCGAGGTACGGCGAGTCGGTCTCGATCAGCATGCGGTCCAGCGGCACCTTCTTGGCGGTTTCCTGCAGATCGACCGCGCTCTTGAACGTGACGATGCCCGAGAACGAGATGTAGAAGCCCAGGTCCAGCGCGGCCTTCGCCACTTCCCACGTTTCCGTGAAACAGTGCATGACTCCACGCGCGGCCTCGGCGCCCTCTTCGCGCATGATGGCCAGCGTATCGTCGGCCGCCGAGCGGGTGTGGATCACCAGCGGCTTGCCGGTCAGCCTGGACGCGCGGATGTGGGTGCGGAAGCGGTCGCGCTGCCACTCCATCTCGGCCACGGAGCGCCCGTTCAGGCGGTAGTAGTCCAGCCCCGTCTCGCCGATGCCGACCACGCGCGGATGGTCGGCCAGCGCCAGCAGGCGCTCCAGCGTCGGCTCTTCGATGCGCGTGCCTTCCTCCAGGTCCGCCTCCGCATCCGGGTGTACGCCCACGGTGGCGTAGATGTTCGGTTCCTGCTCGGCGATCTCCAGCACGCTGGGAAAATCCTCCAGTGTGACCGAGATGCACAGCGCGTGCGTGACCCGGTTCTCGCGCATGTGCGTCAGCAGCTCCGGCAGGCGCGCGCGCAGATCGGGAAAATTGATGTGGCAGTGGGAATCGACAAACATCGAAGAATCAGAGCATTATGGCACCCTCTTCAGGCGCCGTATCAGAATGGAATCAGAGTGTCTGCGTGGACCGCTGGCTGCCGAGCTGCTTGCCCAGGAGCTCTTCCACCACACGGCGCAGGTTGCGGCAGGGCTCGTCGTCGCCCAGGTGCACGCCGATGCCGGGCGTCCGGCTGGGCGTGCCCACCGGCGTGATCCAGGCCACCCGGCCCGCGATCTGGTACTTCTGCGGCCGGTCCAGCAGCGACAGCACGAGGAAGACCTCCTCTCCGATACGGTACGGGCGCTGGGTCGGCACAAAAATGCCGCCGTTCTTCAGGAACGGCATGTAGGCGGCGTAAAGGCCGGCCTCGTCCTTGATCGCCAGCGACAGGATGCCCGGGCGCGTTGCGGTGGGCGGGGCCATGCCCGGTGCTGCGGGAGTGCCGGGGGCGGCCGGCATGCCAGGCGTGCCCGGGGTACGGATAGGTGCAGTGCTCACAGAGGTTCCAAACGTTGAAGTTCAGGCAGCCGGAAAGAGCTGCCGGTAGTCCAGCAAAAGGCTTTCAATGACGACCCGCGCGGCCAGCGGGTGCTGTTCGGTGCGCCGCCGCGCAGGCAGGGCCCGCGCGAAACGTTCCAGGCGCTCCAGCGGGATGGCGTTCGCGCAGCGCTGCAGGGCATCGCGCTGGGCGGGGAAATACCGCGGACGGCCCGCCAGCCTTGCCGCCATCAAATCAAAGATCCACCGGTGCATGGTACTGAGAACCGCCGGAACCGACAATTTTTGCAGGTGGTCGGCTGTTGCCAGCGCATCCAGCTTCGGGCCCTGGGCCAGTTGTTCCAGCAGGAACTGCAGCAGCGGGCGCTCTTCCGACTCGGCGGCCTGCAGGGCCGCCAACGGCGCGTTGCCGAACTCCGCCAGCAGGCTTTGCGCATGCGGCACGCCCTGCCGTTCCAGCCATTGCCGGGCGGCCTCGGATTGCGGCGGCTGCAGCGGAAATTGCCGGCAGCGCGACAGGATGGTCGGCAGGATGCGGTCGATGCGGTCCGTCACCAGCAGGAAAACGGTGTCCTGCGGCGGCTCTTCCAGCGTCTTCAGCAGCGCATTGGCGCCCTCGGTCTGCAATGCATCGAGGGGATACACCACCACCAGGCGCAGCCCGGCCCGGTGCGTGCCGACACCAATGGCCTCGATCAGTTGCCGCACCTGCTCCATGCGGATGATCTTGCTGGGCGCCTTCTTCTTGCCTTCGACATCCTTTTCGGTGTCGGGCGCCTCTTCCATCGCCTCGGGGCGCACCAGGTGGAAATCCGGGTGGTTGCCCTGCGCGAACCAGTTGCAGGCGGCGCAGGTCTGGCACGGCTGGCCGTCGGCCGCAGGCGTGTCGCACAGCAGCCCCTGCGCGAAGTGCATGGCGAAATCGCGCTTGCCGGTGCCGGCCTGGCCGCTGAGCAGGATGGCGTGCGGCAGCTTGGCCCGCATTGCCTGCAGGCGCGTCCAGTCGGCGGATTGCCATGGATAAAGCATCATTAATCAATGGGTTGCGCAGAATTCCTCAAGCGGAATCTTGCCGTGGAACCATTATTGCGGCGACTGAAATTGCCTGTGGCATCAAAGGCTTGCAAGCAGTTTCTCCAGGTCTTTCCGGATATCGTCGCGCGCGCGGGCGGCGTCGATGATGACGAAACGTTCCGGCTCGGCGGCGGCGCGGCGCAGGTATTCGGCGCGCGTGCGGACGAAGAACTGGGCGGACTCCGCCTCGAACTTGTCGGGCGTGCGCGCATCGGCCAGCCGGGCCGCGGCAATCTCGGGCGCCAGGTCGAACAGCAGCGTCTTGGTCGGCTGCAGGCCCTGCTGCACCCACTGCTCCAGCGCCTCCAGCCGCTCGATCGCCAGCCCCCTGCCCCCGCCCTGGTAAGCGAAGGTGGCATCGGTGAAACGATCGGAGATGACCCAGTCGCCGCGCTCCAGCGCCGGCTGAATCACTTCGGCGATGTGCTCCCGGCGGCTGGCGAACATCAGCAGCGCCTCGGTCTCCAGGTGCATGCGCTCGTGCAACAGCACCTCGCGCAGGCGCTCGCCCAGCGGCGTGCCGCCCGGCTCGCGCGTCACCACCACCTTCCTGCCCTGCGGCGCCAGCCGCGCTTCCAGTTGCTGGGCGAACCACGCCAGGTGCGTGCTCTTGCCCGCGCCGTCGATGCCTTCGAATGTGATGAACTTGCCGGTCATGGTTGGCCGCGCTGGTATTTGTTGACGGCCCGGTTGTGGTCCGTGAGGTTGGTGGAGAACTGGCTGGTGCCGTCGCCGCGGGCGACGAAGTACAGCGCACCGGACGGCGCCGGGTTCATCGCCGCGTCCAGCGAGGCCATACCCGGCAGCGCGATCGGCGTGGGCGGCAGGCCGATGCGGGTGTAGGTGTTGTAAGGCGTGTCGGTCTGCAGGTCGCGCTTGCGCAAGTTGCCGTCGAAGCCGGCACCGATGCCGTAGATGACGGTCGGGTCGGTCTGCAGCAGCATGTTCTTGCGCAGCCGGTTGACGAACACCGACGCGACCATCGGCCGATCCTTCTTCTGGCCGGTTTCCTTTTCGATGATGGACGCCATGGTCAGGGCCTCGTAGGGCGTCTTGTACGGCAGGTCCGGCGCGCGCCTGGCCCACGCATCGGCCAGGCGCTTCTGCATGGACAGGTAGGCGTGGCGGTACAGGTCCACATCGCTGCTGCCGCGCGCGAACAGGTAGGTATCGGGAAAGAACAGGCCTTCCGGAGTGGCCTCCGTCGCGCCGATCCTGCGCATCAGCTCGGCATCCGGCAGGCCGGCGGTTTCGTGCCGCAGCGCCGGCTCGGCGTCCACCGCCGCGCGCATCTGGCGCATGCTCCAGCCTTCGATGACGGTGACGACGTAGTGCGTGACCTCACCGCGCGCCATCTTGTCGAGGATGGACAGCGGGGTCGCGCCGGCCTCCAGTTCATAGCCGCCCGCCTTCAGGCTGGTCGCCTTGCCCATGGCGCGCGCCACCAGCGAAAACAGCTGCGGCTGCACGCCCACGCCGCCATGCTCGAGCTGCCGCGCGACCGAGAGCACGCTCGAATTGGGCTTGATCACCACTTCCAGCGGCGACGCCGACAGGTTCACCGGCTGCTGGGCCCACCACACCACGCCGCCCGCGGCGGCCAGCCCCACCAGGATCGCCAGCAGCAGCAGGCGCTTGAGAAAAGAAAGCATCGAATTCGGATGTTGCCTGCGGAACCGGCCCGCGCCGGCCTTGTCCGCACTGGAAAGAAGGTTGAGCGCGCATCCAGATGCACGCCAGACAGCCTCATATAATACCGGGGCAATCTCCGGCCGCCTGCATACCATGAATGACGTCTTCCAGGATTTCGTCGATACGCTCAGCTTTCCCCCGCTCGACGTGCAGTTCACCAACGCCGCCCAGGGCAGCGTGCTGTGCGCGCCGACCAACCTGGCCCGCATCGCCGTCGAAGGCGCCGATGCGGCCGAGTTTCTCCACAGCCAGCTGACCAACGCCGTCACCGGCCTGGGCCTGGCCCAAGCGCGGCCGGCCGGCTACTGCTCGCCCAAGGGGCGACTGCTGGCCACACTGCTCATGTGGCGCCAGGCCGATACGATCGTGCTGCAGACCGACAAGCTGATCGCGCCCGCGCTCACCAAGCGCCTGACGATGTTCGTGCTGCGCGCCAAGGCCAGGCTGCGCCCGATGGACGAGTTCATCGCCGTCACCGTCGCCGGGCCGGGCGCGGCCGATGCGCTGCGCGAGGCCGGTGCCGTGCTGCCCGAATCCGATGCGGCCTACGCTGTCGCACAGCAGTCTGCCACGGCGGGCCAGCAGGTCGGCGCGGTGATCCGTCTGCCCGATGCCGGCGACCGCCCGCGCTACCAGTGGCTGGTGCATGCTGAGCACTTCCAGCACGCCTGGAAGACACTGTCGTCGCGGCTGGCGCTGATCGGCACCGAGGTGTGGGACTGGCTCGGCCTGCAGGCAGGTGTGCCGTCGATCACACTGTCGACGCAAGACCATTTCGTGCCGCAGATGGTGAACCTCGAGCTGGTCGGCGGCGTGGATTTCCGCAAGGGCTGCTATCCGGGCCAGGAAGTGGTGGCACGCAGCCAGTACCGCGGCACGCTCAAGCGGCGCATGCAGCGGGCGCATGTCAACGCGCCCACCTCGGCCGGCGCCGAAGTCTTCAGCGAGGCCGACCCGAACCAGCCGTGCGGCATGGTGGTCAACGCCGCGATGGCGCCGGATGGCGGCACCGACCTGCTGGTCGAACTCAAGCTGGATGCACTCGACTCGGTCATCCACCTGGCCACCGCCGATGGGCCGGTGCTGACGCTGCAAAGCCTGCCGTACGCGATTCCCGTCGCGGAAAACGCCTAAACGCCTGACTGCCGACACGTATCGCGGACCGCCCATGGCCGACCACCTGTTCGTCTACTTCCGCATCGCCGAGCGCGATGCCGCAGCCGCCCTGCCGCGCTGGCAGCGCTGGCTCGACACGGTGGAAGAGGCCACCGGCGTGTCCGGCACGCTGATGCGCCGGCCCGAAGTGCGCGACGGCCTGGCCACGTGGATGGAGTGGTACCACGACATCCCGCCCGCCTTCGCCGCCACGCTGGCCGGCCTGTGGGAGACCGGCGGCCCGCGTGAATTCGTCGCGGGCGAGCGCCACGCCGAGTGCTTCGTCGAGTTCGATAGCAACTGACGCCGCACCTCATGCGCAATCGTCGCTGCAAAGTTCCGGCAGGCTGCTATGCTTGCCCGGAGGCCGCGCAACGCGGGTCGTCACATCGGCCCGCGCACGGCATGTTCACAAGGATGTTCTCATGTGCCTGATTCTCACGGCCTGGCATGCGCACCCCGCCTATGCGCTGGTGGTGGCCGCCAACCGGGACGAATTCTATGACCGTCCTGCCGCGCCGCTGGCGTGGTGGAACGATGCGCCCCACGTGCTGGCCGGGCGCGACCTGGCCCAGGTGGTCGGTCACGCGGGCACATGGATGGGCATGACGCGCGACGGGCGCTTCGCGGCGCTCACCAACTACCGCGCCCCCTCGGAGCGACGGCCCGATGCCCGCTCGCGCGGCGAGCTGGTCGCCAATTTCCTGACCGCCGAAGACGCCTCGATTCCCGCTTACCTCGACCAGTTGAAGGCTCGCAACGGCACCTACAACGGCTACAACCTGCTGACCGCCACGCGCGACGAGTTGTGGTGGACCAGCAACCGCGCCGAGGCGCCGCGCCAGCTCGCGCCCGGCGTATACGGGTTGTCCAACGCGCTGCTCGATACGCCGTGGTTCAAGGTGCGGCACCGTATCGCCGCCTTCGCCGAGGCGCTGGCCGCCGACACCGGCCGCCACGGCAACGCCATCGACGTGGCGCGCTACCTCGACCTGCTGGCCGAGACGCGCGAAGCCCCCACCGGCGCCCTGCCCTCCACCGGGGTGGCGCCGGAATGGGAGAAGCTGCTGTCGGCCGCCTTCATCCGCTCCCCGCGCTACGGCACGCGCGCCAGCACCGTGCTGCGCATCCGCCACGACGGCTGCTTCGACGTGACCGAGCGGCGCTTCGACGCGCAAGGCCAGATCGGCGAGACGCGCTACCTGGGCATGCTCGACGCGGTCACCCAGGCCGATACGCCGTAACCCCCCTCAATAGACGCATTCGGCAGGAAGACTGCCGGGCCCGCGGCCGGGGATCGGCATGCGCCTCGCCTTGCCCCTGTCCATCAGGAGATGCCCGGAATCAACCGTTCGCCGGGCCGACTGATCGCCCTTCGTGACGCTGGGACCGTCTCTCACGCGACGGTTGAGGCAACCGCGATGCCAACATGCGCTTCAGTTGCCGCACGGCCGTCTACACTAGCCGTAGCCCGGAAGTCAATCCTTGGAAAGCCCTGGGATTCGCCGATACTTCCTCGAATCAGGTCGAACCCTATGATCACGCGAGTGCCAGCGCCCTGGCTCAGGTTCTTAACCATCGTTGAGCGAATCGACCGCAGGCCGTATTTCATCGCCATTCGCCGCGGGCTGGCCCTGTCCCTCCCGCTCATCATGATCGGCGCGCTGGCGCTGCTGCTGCGTTACCCGCCGACCGCCGGCCTGCGCCGATTCCTGGCGGCGTCCTTCGGCTCGCGCCTGGACTTCTTTTGCGACAGCCTGCTCACCGGTACCTTCGGGATCGGCTCGCTCGTCGCGCTGTATGGCTTCGCCGACGTCCTGACGCACCTTCACAACCAGCGGGCCGGTCATCGCATCATCAATCCCATGGTCACCGTCGCCGTCGTGGTGTCCTGCTTTTTTACGCTGATCGCACCGAACGGCGACACGGCGCTGATGGCGTCGCTCTCTCTCGGCCAGGGGTTGTTCGGTGCCCTGCTGGTCGCCTCTCTCAGCGGCAGTCTTTTTTTCAAGCTCTGCAGCAACCGCTACCTGCGCATTCCGCTGAGTCATCTCAGCAACGATCCCCTGGTCAGCGATGTGTTCACGCTGATGCCGGCAGGCATGCTGACGATCCTGTCTTTCGCGGCCCTCAAGGCGACCTGGGCATGGGCCGGCTGGTCCAATCTCGTCGGAGCATTGGGCACGCAGCTTGCCTCACCGTTTTCGAACGCCGCCAACAGCCTGCTTTTCGGCATCGTCTATGAGACCGCCGCCCAGGCACTCTGGCTGTTGGGTATCCATGGACCGAATACGCTGTACACCATCCAGCAACACGTGCTGGATCCGGCGGCAAACGCGAATGTGGCTGCGGTCGCGGGCGGCGGCCATCCTCAGTTCATCGTCACCTACGATTTCTTCTCCGCATTCGCGCGGATGGGTGGGTCTGGCAGTACGCTGAGCCTGATCCTTGCGCTGCTGCTGGCCAGCAGCACCGTCCGCGGACTGAAACTAGTACCTCAGCACAGAGGTTATGACAGTTTGGGTAGGTTGTAGGACAGGCAAGCAGTTGTGGTCAACGAGCAGCTCAATGCTGCGAGCGATGCCTGCTTGCCGGCGG
>CAKKOY010000123.1 GCA_919592095.1 Ralstonia syzygii subsp. syzygii
GTGCTCAACCGCATGGCTGCGCTTGCCCGCCCGCAGTCCGTCCGCGTCGACTGAATTACGCCTCACAGGGATGGCTTCGACTTCAAAGTCGATTTATGCAACAACGCCGCCTGTTGCGCCTGTGCGGCGGATGCCGCGCCCAGTAGCGATGCGCACGCGAGGGCGCTCATCCATGCGTGCGCGGTGCGTCGGAACCCCATTCCCATGATCTTCTCCCTGAGAGTTGTTGTGTCGGATCGGCTCGTGGTCCGCCGCTCCACGAAGAACGGCCGGTTGGGCGCAAGCATAGCGGGCGCGCCGCGAGAGCCTGTTAAAGCCCGTTAACAAGCCGGGAGCCGGTTGCCCTCGCCGGGGCGCCGGACGGTCAGGCCGGCGCCCGGCCCGCGTGCCGCCGCGCCAAGGTTGATCACGCGCGCAAAGTCGCGCATGCTGCGCCATCCTGTCGATGCGCCGTACGCTATGAGACTGCTGTTGCCCGAGACGATGCGTCGGATGCCGTGGAAGAACGGCGGCGGCATCACCACCGAAATCGCCATCGCTCCGCCGGGCGCGACGCTGGATGCGTTCGACTGGCGGATCAGCACCGCGCGGGTGGAAGCGGCCGGGCCATTCTCGCATTTCGCCGGCATTGACCGCTCGCTGTCGGTGATCGCCGGCGGCTGCCTGACGCTGCATCGCGCCGACGGCGAAGCGGTGACGCTCGCGCCGGGTGGGGCGTCGGTGTGCTTTGCCGGCGAAGCGGAGATCCACGCCACGCTCGATGCGCCGCTGTCCGACTTCAACGTGATGACGCGCCGTGGCGCGTGGGCGCATCAGGCCGACACGCTGGCAATGGCGGCGGGCGAACGCCGCGCGCTGCAGCCGGTGCAGCCTGGCATGCAATGGATGATCTATTGCGCGCAGGGCAGGCTGTCCGTGGGCGTGCCCGATGCGCGTGCGATGCCGGTGCCGCAAGGTGCCGCCATCTGGCTGGATGCGCCGGGCGGTAGTGAGACGCTGATCGCGGAGGCGGATTCGGCCGGCTACCTGGTCGGCCTCTGGCCGGTGGCGTAGCGCGCGGCCCAAAAGAAAAGGGACCCGGATGGGTCCGTGCAAGTCTTCCGGCCCCGTGGGGCGCGGCAGAAGACGCTTACTTCTTCTTGTTCACGGCGTCCTTGAAGCCCTTGCCAGCCGTGAACTTCACGGTTTTGGTTGCGGGGATCTTGATGGCTTCGCCGGTGCGCGGGTTACGGCCGGTGCGCGCAGCACGCTTGCCCGACGAGAACGAACCGAAGCCAACCAGGGTGATGGTGCCGCCCTTGGCGACGGTCTTCTTGATGTTTTCCAGCGCGGAGTTCAGCGCGCGCTCGGCGGCGGCGTTGCTCAGTTCGGCGTCTTTGGCAATGGCGGCTACGAGTTCGGATTTGGTCGTCATGTCAGTTCCCCACTTCAGGTTTGTTGGACAGCGATGTACTGCGACCCGTTTTATATCACCGTTGTGAGAGGTTGCACATCCCCTAACTGCAAGGCTTTGCGGGCCGTTGCTTGCAGCCGACACTTGTCCCGTCTACGTTTGCGGGGAGGCATCGGGGAAAAACCTGATATCGACGCGCTTTGTTTGCATTTCGGACACGTCGTCGCGCACCGAAAACGCGCAGCGCCGATAGCACGACATGGTGCCGCCCGCGCCGTACACTGCGTGCATGTGCCGCTGACGGACTTCAGGGAGAACATCATGACGGATTCGCAAACGCTTGTTGCACAAGGCTTCACAGCCGATGCCAGAGGGGCGGAACAGCCACGCGGGCCTTCCGTTCTGGTGGTCGGCGCGAGCGGACTGGTGGGGCGTGCCGTGGTGCGCCGGCTGGTCGCGCAGACCTGGGCCGGCAGCGTGATAGCGCTCGTGCGGCGGCCCGGGGCCTTGACAGCAGGCCAGGCGCTGCCCGGCAGGTTGCGCGAATGCGTGGTGGATTTCGAGCGGCTGGATGCGCCCGAGGCTCAGTCCGCGCTTGCCGCCGACATCGTCATCTGCGCGCTGGGGACCACCCTCCGCGAGGCTGGTTCGCAGGCGGCGTTCCGGCGGGTGGACGTGGACTATCCGGCCGAGATCGCGCGGCGCGCGTTCGCCGCCGGCGCGCACCATTTCCTGCTGGTCAGCGCGCTGGGCGCCGATGCGCGGTCGAGCGTGTTCTACAACCGCTGCAAGGGCGAGGCCGAAGCGGCGATCCTGTCGGTGGGTTTTCCGTCGGTGACGGTGGTGCGGCCATCCTTGCTGCTCGGCAAGCGTGCGGCATTCCGCCTTGGGGAACGCGTGGCGCAGACGTTGTCGAAAGCGGTCGGCGTTCTGGTGCCGAAGGCGTGGCGGCCGGTCCCGGTGGAGTCGGTGGCCGCCGCGCTGGTGATGGCGGCGCGGGTGGATGCACCGGGTGTGCGGGTCCTGGAAAACATGGCGCTGCTGGCCGCGCAGGACGAGCGGCCGGTGACGTGACCGGCTCCACCGTCCGGTCTTTGCACCTTATTCGATCGCCTTGCCGGTGCGATCGCGCATCAGCGCCAGCGCCAGCGCGCTGACGACGCCCGCGGCCATCACGTAGTACGACGGCGCCAGCTTGCTGCCCGTGCTGGCGATCAGCCACGTCACGATCAGCGGGGCGAAGCCGCCGAAGAGGGTCACGGCCAGGTTGTACGCGATCGACAATCCGGTCGAGCGGACGGCCGTGGGGAACTGCTCGGCCAGCACCGCCGGCGCCGGGCCGGTGAAGGCGGCCAGCAGCACACCTAGCAGAACCTGCACCTGCAGCAGCGTTTGCACCGTCGGGCTCACGTTCAGCCAGTGGAAGAGCGGATACGCGGCCGCGGTGATGACCAGCGCCACGGTGCCCAGCATGCGCTTGCGGCCCACGCGGTCGGACAGTGTGCCCATCAGCGGGCACAGCACGAAGATGATCGCGCCGCACAGTGCGGTCGACTGGAAGGTCGCGCCCAGCGGCAGGCCGAGTTGCTGCTTGGCGTAGGTCGGCATGTAGAACACCAGCGTGTAGGTGCAGACCGTCCACAGGATGGTCACGCCCAGGCCGCCGAGCACTTCGCGTGGATGCTCGCGCAGCACGTGCGCCAGCGGCGCCAGCCGTGATTCCCGGGCGGCCTTGGCCTGCTGCGCTTCGAATGCCGGCGGCTCGTGCAGGTGCGAGCGGATGTACATCCCCACCGGGCCGATCAGCAGGCCGAACAGGAACGGAATGCGCCATCCCCATGCATCGATCTGCGCCGGCGACAGCCCGTTGGTGACGATCGCGCCCATCGCCGCACCCAGAATGAACGAGATGCCCTGGCTCGCCTGCTGCCAGCTGGCAAAGTAGCCACGCTTGTCGTCCGGCGCGTACTCGATCAGGAATGCCGTGGCGCCGCCGACCTCGCCGCCCGCCGAGAAGCCCTGGATCAGTCGCGCGATCACGATCAGGACCGGCGCGCCGATGCCGATCTGCGCGTACGTGGGCGCCAGTCCGATGAGGGCCGTGCCGAACGCCATCAGCAGGATGGTCAGCGTCAGTGATGCCTTGCGGCCCGCGCGGTCGGCATAGACGCCGAGCACGATGGCGCCCACCGGCCGCATGAAGAAGCCCACGTCGAAGGTCGCGACGGTCAGCAGGAACGAGGTGAGGTCGTTGCCGGTCGGGAAGAACAGCCTGGCGATGATGACGGCGAAGAAGCTGTAGACCGTGAAGTCGAACCACTCCAGGCCGTTGCCGATGGTGGTGGCGATGATGGCCTTGCGCCGGGGGGTGGCGGAGATGGCGGGGGCGGAAGCCCGTTCGCCTTGCGGTGGCGCTGCCGTGGCCTGCATGGATGTTTCCTCCAAGTGTTGTGGGACTCCGTCGGCCGCGTTGCGCTCCCCTCCGCGCGATCGGCGGAAGCTCGCATGTTAAGGGAACTTGTGAAGAAACATGCAAGGCGGTCCGGACCCTGGAATCGAAGCGGTCTTCCGTTGTCCAACGCATAAGCACATGCATCCGACGGAGCACATGATGGACCCGACCCCGAACCGCCGCACCACCTTCCTGCCGGGCGTGCTCGCGCTCTGCGCGGCGACGCTGCTCGGCGGCTGCGTGGTCGCGCCGTATTACGATGCCTATGGCAATCCGGTTGCCGTGGTACCCGCAGCGTATCCGGCCTATCCCTACGACTATTACTACGGTTCGGCGTACTATCCCGCCCCCATCTACGGCAGCCTCTGGTTCGGTTATTCCAGTGGCGGCTGCTGGGGCTGCCACCACGGCTGGGACGGCCGTGGCCGCGGCGGCTGGGGCGGACGCGGCTGGCGGCACTGAAGACCCGGCCAGCCGGCCTGCCAACGCCAATCGCGCGCGCAGTTCAATACGGGTGATTGCGTAAGCAGGGACTGCTGCAACGCGGCATACAATCCTCGGCACATAAGAACCATACGAGGAGACAGGCCGATGTCCGTTGTCGTGGTCCTTGCCGCGCTGGCATTCCTGATGTTCGCCGCCTATCGCGGCTACAGCGTGATCCTGTTCGCACCGCTCGCCGCCCTGGGTGCGGTGCTGCTGACCGACCCGTCCGCCGTGGCGCCGGTCTTTGCCGGCATCTTCATGGAGAAGCTGGTCGGCTTCGTCAAACTGTATTTCCCGGTGTTCCTGCTCGGCGCGGTGTTCGGCAAGGTGATCGAGCTGTCGGGCTTTTCGCGTGCGATCGTCGCATCGGTCATCCGCGTGGTGGGCGCGCAGCGGGCGATGCTGTCCATCGTGCTGGTGTGCGCGCTGCTGACCTACGGCGGCGTGTCGCTGTTCGTGGTGGTGTTTGCGGTCTACCCGTTCGCGGCGGAGATGTTCCGCCAGGGCAATATCCCGAAGCGGCTGATCCCGGGCACCATCGCGCTGGGCGCGTTCTCGTTCACGATGGATTCGCTGCCGGGCACGCCGCAGATCCAGAACATCATTCCCACCACGTTCTTCCACACCACCTCATGGGCGGCGCCGTGGCTGGGCACCGCTGGTGCGATCTTCATCCTGGCGGTGGGCATGGCCTACCTGGAGTGGCGCCGCCGGGCGGCCGCGCGCGCGGGCCACGGCTATGACGCTGGTCTCGCCAGGCTCGTCAACGAGCCCGACACCGCGGAAAGCGGCAGGCTCGCGCATCCGCTGGTCGCGCTGCTGCCGCTGGTGCTGGTGGGCGTGATGAACCTGCTGTTCACGCGCTGGATCCCCACGTGGTACGGCAAGTTCGTCACCGTGGCGCTGCCGGGTCTGCCCAAGCCGCTGACGGTCGAGGCCGACAAGCTGACCGCGATCTGGGCGGTGGAGGCCGCGTTGCTGATCGGCATCGTGGTAGTGGTGGTGGCCGGCTTCCGCGCGGTGAAGGACCGCTTTGCCGAGGGCAGCAAGTCGGCGGTGGCGGGCGCGCTGCTGGCGGCGATGAACACCGCGTCGGAGTACGGCTTCGGCGGCGTGATCGCGGCACTGCCGGGCTTCCTGGTGCTGGCCGATGGGTTGGGCGCGATTCCCGATCCGCTGGTCAACGAAGCGGTGACGGTGAGCACCCTGGCCGGCATCACCGGCTCGGCGTCGGGCGGCATGAGCATTGCGCTGGCCGCCATGGCCGACCAGTTCGTGCAGGCCGCGCAGGCGACCGGTATCCCCATGGAGGTGCTGCACCGCGTGGCGTCGATGGCTTCGGGCGGCATGGATACGCTGCCCCACAACGGCGCCGTCATCACGCTGCTCGCGGTGACGGGGCTCACGCACCGCGAGGCCTATCGCGACGTCTTCTGCGTCACGCTCATCAAGACGGCCGCGGTGTTCTTCGTCATCGCCATGTTCTACGCCACGGGCATCGTCTGACGCATGGCCCGCCCCAAGAAAAAAAGCCGACGGACGAGGTCGGCTTGTCACTGGCGCGTGCAATGTCACCGCGTGCCGTCGACAGCGGCGTTTGGCCGGTGCGGCTGTCGGACAGGCGCGGCACCGGGCCTCAGGCCCGCATGAACAGCCAAACGGTCAGGACGATGCCGACCACGACCACGAAGCCGCGCAGCACCTTCTCCGGCAGCCGGTGCAGCAGCCACGCACCCGCGAAACCGCCCGCGATGCCGCCGATGCCCAGCGCCACCATGGCAGCCCAGTCCACCTGTGGCGAGAACACGAACACCGCGACCGCCGATGCGTTCATCGTCATCGCCAGCACGTTCTTGGTGGCGCCCGCCATGCGCACCTGCTGGCCAGCGATGGTCAGTGCCGCCAGCATCAGGAAACCGATGCCGCCGCCAAAGTAGCCGCCATAGATGGCGATGCCGAATTGCGCCAGCGCTAGCCCCCAGGTCGGCATGCCGGCCGCGGTGTGCAGCGGCTTGCGGCGGAAGCTGCCCCACGCGAACACGCTGGTGGCGAACAGCACCAGGTACGGCACCAGCCGCGCAAAGAACGATGCCGGTGTCGCCAGAAGCAGCAGCGCTCCCAGCACGCCGCCGACCAGGCTGATGACGATCAGCTGCGTCAGCGACAGGTGATGCTTGCCCGCGGACACGCCGCCCGCGAGCTTGCGTCCCGCGATCGACGAGGTGATCTGGCTGGGGAACAGCGCGATGGTCGACGTCATGTTGGCCGCGAGCGGGTTCAGCCCCGCCAGCAGCAACGCCGGGAACGTGATGAACGATCCGCCGCCGGCCAGGGCATTCTGCGCGCCGGCATAGACGCCAGCTGCCGCGACGAGCAGGGCGGTGGAAAACGAAAGCGTGGTCATGGGCAGGAAGGTCGGGTCAACGCGGTCGGCGGAACAACCGCGCATGGTAATGGAAGGCAGATCGGTACGCTTGCTACCGTGGTGGGGGCGGTTGCCGGCGCCGCCGCAGCCACCTTTCGGCCACCTCGAACGCGCCTTGCACCAGCAGCGCCAGCACGGCGGCGGGAATCGCACCCGCCAGCAGGGTCGCACTGTCGTTGAGCGCAAGCCCGGTGGCAATGCGTTCGCCATACCCGCCCGCGCCGATGAAGGCGGCGATGGTCGCCGTACCGACGCTGATCACGGCGGCGGTCTTGATGCCCGCGAGGATGACCGGCAGCGCCAGCGGCAGGTCGACCACGCGCGTGCGCTGCGCCGGCGTGAAGCCCAGCGCCAGTGCCGCATCGCGCAGGCCGGCGGGTACCTGTTCCAGCCCGACGATGGTGTTGCGCACGATCGGCAGCAGCGCATACAGCGTGAGCGCGATCAGTGCCGGCACCGCACCGATCGACCCGACCAGCGGAATCAGCATCGCCAGCAAGGCCAGCGACGGAATCGTCTGCAGCACGCCCACGATGGCCAGCACCGGCTGCTGGATCCGCCGCCGCGCCGCCAGCAGCCCGAGCGGCACGCCGATCAGCGCGGCGGCCCCGGTCGAGATCGCCACCAGCGCCAGATGCCGCTGCGTGAGGCGCCACAGGCCGTCGGCCAACTGCGCGAGGAAGGCGTGCGCGGGCGCATTCGCCTGCGCCGGGGGCTTGCCATGGCCGGCCAGGAACTGCGACGCGACCCGCGCGAAGGACTGGCCTTCCAGTTCGACCGCCGCGTTCATCGCCACCATCTCGTCGCGATGGATGCGGCCGGCGAGCGCCGTGATCGCCTGCCATTGCGCCGCGTGCCGCGCCGGCACATCGAGCCGGTAGAGCACCACGGCATCGTAGCGGGGGAAGACGTGCGCGCTGTCCTCCAGCACGCGCAGGTGTTCGCGGCGGATCCTGGCATCGGTGGAATAGATGTCGATCACGTCGGTCTGGCCGGCGCGCAGCGCGTCGTAGGCGACGCCGTGGTCGAGGCCGGTCGGCTGCTGCGGCAGCCGGTAGCGCCGGACGAGCGCCGGCCAGCCGTCCGCGCGGCCGAGGAATTCGTGCGACAGCCCCAGTCGCAGCGCGGGGTGCGCCGCCAGGTCGGCCAGCGCACGGATGCCGTCACGCTCGGCGTCGGCCTCGCGCATGGCGAGCGCATAGGTGTCCTCGAAGCCGAGCGGCACGCCCGCGCCCAGGCCCAGCGGCGCCAGCGCGCGGTTGACGTCGGCCAGCAGCGCGGCCTGGTCCGGATCGGCCGCCAGCGCGGGCGGCAGGTGCAGGATCTCGGCGGCGATGGTGCCGAGGTAATCGGGGTAGAGGTCAATGCTGCCGTTCCTGAGCGCGGCAAAGACGATCGCCGTGTTGCCGAGCCCGGGCACGTGCTCGGCGGGGCCGTGCGGGGCGGCGGTCTGCGTCAGCACCTCGCCCAGGACATAGGACTCGGTGAAGCGTTTGGAACCGATCCGCAGCGGCGGTTCCGCCCAGGCCAGCGCGCCGCACGCCAGCCATCCGAGCGCCATCCATGCCAGGATGCGCCGCAGCAAAGGACTGCGGATCAGTCGCCGTGTATCCAAAGTTCGTGGAGGTCGGTCAGGCCCCAGTCGCCGGGTTCTTCACGCGAGACGATCTGGTCGCCGGTCTGCGCCAGGTCGATCACCTCGGGCGGAATGCGCGTGCCCGAGGATATCGAGAAGAATACCTTGACCGTGGGCGAGAGCAACGCGCCGGACGCGTGCTGCATGACCACCGCCAGCCGGCCCGAGCGCAACCGCACCAGCGAGCCCGCCGGATAGATGCCCATGCTTTTGACGAAGGCCTGGAACACCATCGGGTCGAAATGGTTGCCGCGCCATTCCACCATGCGCTGGATTGCATAGGCGGCTCCCCACGCCTTTTTGTAGGGGCGGTCGGAGGTCACCGCATCGTAGACGTCGCAGATGGCGCCCATGCGGGCGAACAGCGAGATGTTCTCGCCGGCCAGCTTGTGCGGATAGCCGGTGCCGTCCATTCGCTCGTGATGGTGCAGGCAGACGTCGAGCGCGATCTCGCGCATGCTCGGATCACCGGCCAGGATGTCGTATCCGGCCTGCGGGGGCCCGATCACGTGGCGGAACTCGTCGGCGGTGAGCGCGCCCGGCTTGTTCAGCACCTCGGGCGGAATCGCGATCTTGCCGATGTCGTGCAGCAGCCCGGCCAGGCCGGCGTCGCGCACTTCGTTGTCGGACAGGCCGAGCTGGCGGCCGAGCGCCACCATCAGCGCGCAGACTGCCACCGAATGCAGGAAGGTGTAGCGGTCCTTGGTCTTCAGGCGCGCCAGGCTGACCAGCGCGCCGGGGTGTCGGTCGACCGAGCAGGAGATGGCCTCCACCAGCGGCAGCGCATCGCGCGCTTCGATGGTCCGCCCCATGCGCGCCTCGGCGAACATGGCCTGGACGGCAACGCCCGCCTTGTCGATGATGCGCGCGGCACGGTGCATCTCGTCGGCGAGCGTGACCAGGCGCGGGGCGATGGCGGCGTCCGGCTGGGCGTGCGGCGGGGCCGGCAGGTCGGCCGTCGAGGGCGCAGCCGTGCTGGCGGCGACGTCCTTGCCGCGCGAGGTATCGATCCACACCTCGCGGATGCCGCTCGCGCGCAGGAGCTGCAGTTGGGCAGTGTCTTCGACGCGAAAGCGGGCCCGCCAGAACGGGTGGTCCAGCCATGAGCCGACAAATTCCTCCAGGTACATGCCGACCCGCAGGTGTTCGATTGCGATGCGCTTACGCATGTTGGTGTTGTCCGACGATCCAATGCGTTGGCCGGGGCGTTTCGCGCAAGGAGAACGCGGCCGTGCCAATGCGTGCTGTCTCTCATATCGGACGAGTCCGCGAGGCCTTGAGGGGACAGTGCCCGGCAATCACCCCGCGGAGGGGTGCCGGTGGCCGCAGGCGCCAGGCGCCAGGCCAAACGCGCCCCGCAGACAAAAAAACAAGGCGGCCGGGGGCGGTCGCCTTCTGAATCCGGCACCCGCGCCCGAGAGGCGCCCGGCATCGGGGGAGGGAGATTGTGACGGGGGATGCGGACGCTTACTGGCCGTCGGTGAACTTGTCGGCGGGGGCGGTGCGCTGGCCGTCGGTGTACGGATCCGTCTGGCGCAGGCCGCCGTCGGTATAGGGATCGGATTTGCCGGCATGTGCGCCGTCGGTATACGGGTCAGCCTTGGTGATGGCCTGGCCACCGGTGTACGGGTCCGTCTTCTGCACGGCGGCGAAGGCCGGAACGGCGGCGATGGCGATCAGTGAGGCGAGGATGAGACTCTTGGTTTTCATCGTGAACTCCTTTCAGGGAAAGGCGTCGGCGCGGCACGGCGACGGGGGGTGCGCTGCGCTGCGGTAACGCATTGAATTAAGCTTAGAGCCGCTAACACAAGTCATCGACGAATCGAGAGCAGATGATTGCAGCGGCGAGTGAAAGGAGCGCGGTGTGAATATCGAGTCGTCGTTCGAAGCGGATGCGCAGCTT
>CAKKOY010000124.1 GCA_919592095.1 Ralstonia syzygii subsp. syzygii
ACCCTTCCAGCTCTCTCTCCCAGCCCCTCACCGTTCCTTGCATCGGACCATGATCGTCTCATCTCACATGGACAACATCTTAGACGATAGGTACGGCTGTAGTACTAGGCCAGCTTGCGCCCCAGTCCGCCGCTCGCTTTGCCGGCCGCCCGCTCCAGGGCATCGATGAACATGCCGGCGACGTTGAAGCCGGTCTGCTGGGTGATCTCCTGAAAGCAGGTCGGGCTGGTGACGTTGACTTCGGTCAGATAGTCGCCGATGACATCCAGGCCGACCAGCAGCAGGCCGCGCTGCCACAGCACCGGCGCAAGCGCATACGCAATCACCTGGTCCCGCTCGGACAGCGGCTGCGCCCTGCCCGTGCCGCCCGCCGCCAGGTTGCCGCGCACTTCGCCAGCCATCGGTACGCGTGCCAGTGCGTGCGGCACCGGGGAACCGCCGATCAGCAGGATGCGCTTGTCGCCATCGCGGATCGCCGGAATGTACTGCTGGGCCATGACCGTGCGCGTACCGTTGTGGGTCAGCGTCTCGATCGCCGAGCCAAGGTTCATGCCGTCTGCACCGATCCGGAAGATGCCGGCCCCGCCCATGCCGTCCAGCGGCTTGAAGATGACATCGCCCTGCTCGGCGTGGAATTCGCGCAGGCGCTTGGCGTCGCGCGTGACGATGGTCGGCGCGGTGAACTCGCGGAACTGCGCGATCGCCAGTTTCTCGGAGTGGTCGCGGATCGCCTGCGGCTTGTTGAACACGCGCGCGCCCTGCCGCTCGGCGGTCTCCAGCAGCCAGGTGCTGGTGACGTATTCCATGTCGAACGGCGGGTCCTTGCGCATCAGCACGGCATCGAAGCCCGTCAGCGGCAACAGGCGCGGGTCGCCGGACCGGTACCAGTCGTGCTCGTCGCCGGTCAGGGCGAGGGGCGTGGCGACCGTCTCGACCACGTTGCCCGACAGCGTCAGTTGCGACTGCAGGCAGGTATAGATGGCATAGCCGCGCGCCGCTGCCTCACGCATCATCGCGAAGGTGGAATCCTTGTAGATATTGAATGTTGACAGCGGATCGACGATGAAGAGAATGCGCATGGCGACTCCAGGGACCGTATACGGCGGTCAGATCAGCGGGTTCGGGTCGGTCTTCTCGAGCTCGAGCGACGCGGCCAGCAGGGCCAGGCGCGCTACCACGCCGTACATGTAGAAGCGGTTCGGCTCGCCGGCGCCCGGCTTGGCGTGGCTGTCCGGCAGCGAATTCGACGCGAACGGCAGCGGCACGAAATGCATGCCCGGTGCGTTCAGATTCTCGTCGACGCCGCGACCGGTGTGTACCCGGTAGAACCCGCCGACCACATAGCGGTCGATCATGTAGACGACCGGTTCGGCCACTGCCTCGTTGATCTTCTCGAAGGTGTGCACGCCTTCCTGCACGATCACCTCGGACACCTCGAGGCCGTCCTTGACCACGCTCATCTTGTTGCGTTCCTTCCGGTTCAGGCCCCGAACCTCGGACGGATCGCGCACGGTCATGATGCCCATGCCATAGGTGCCGGCATCCGCTTTGACCACCGCATAGGGCGTCTCGTGGATGCCGTATTCTTTGTACTTCTTGGCGGTCTTCTTGAGCACGGTCTCGACGGTGTGGGCGAGTTCGTCCTCGCCGGTGCGCTCGTGGAAGTCGATGCCGTTGCACCTGGTGAAGTAAGGGTTGACCATCCACGGATCGATGTCGATCAGCTTGGCGAACTTCTTGGCCACCTCGTCGTAGGCAGCAAAGTGGTTCGACTTGCGCCGCTGCGACCAGCCCGCGTGCAGCGGCGGCAGCAGGTACTGCTCATTGATGTTCTCCAGGATGGGCGGCACGCCTGCGGATAGGTCGTTGTTCAGCAGGATCGAGCACGGGTCGAAGTCGTCCATGCCCAGCCGACGGTCCTTGGTGCCGATGCGCTTGATCGGCTCGACCACCAGGCGCAGACCGTCGGGCAGGTCGATCGGTGTGGGTTCCTTGATGTCTTCGGACAGCGAACCCAGCCGCACATTCAGCCCGGCCTGGCGCATGATCTGCGACAGCCGCGCCACGTTCTGCAGGTAGAACATGTTGCGCGTATGGCGCTCGGGGATCAGCAGCAGGTTCTTGGCGTCCGGGCAGATCTTCTCGATCGCGGCCATCGCAGCCTGCACGGCCAGCGGCAGCATCTCGGGCGCGAGGTTATTGAAGCCGCCGGGGAACAGGTTGGTGTCGACCGGCGCCAGCTTGAAGCCGGCGTTGCGCAGGTCGACCGAACAGTAGAACGGCGGCGTGTGTTCCTGCCACTCCAGGCGGAACCAGCGTTCGATGGCAGGCGTCGCGTCGAGAATCTTCTGCTCGAGCTCCAACAGCGGCCCTTTCAACGCGGTGATCAGGTGCGGAACCATACCCTTCCTATTGATATAATTTATCGCCCGTTCCGATTGTAGAGGAATGAGCAATTGCTTGCAGACGGCGGACGTCTATCGATATGTGGCCGGCTGGCCGTTCTGCAAGGGGAAGGGATGACGGCGTCACATGATGTGACACCCGGGTACCGCGGACCCGGGTTATGCTCGGGCAAACGCAGAAAAAAAAAGCGCGGGGCTGCCGCGCTTGGGGAATAGCCTGACAGATACGGGGAGCGTTCTGCAGGTGGAGGAAACCACGTCTGCAATGTAAGCGTCCGCATAACCGCTGGCAATTGAAGCTTTTTAACATCGGAGTTAAAGCATGCGGGCCCAATCGGCCCGCCCGCTCTCCTGTTTGAGGCACGGCGACAAAAAACCCGGCACAAGGCCGGGTCCTTTGCGGGAACGAGCGGCAAACGCTCAGTCTTCGTAGGCGGTTTCGCCGTGGGACGTGATGTCCAGACCTTCGCGCTCCTCTTCTTCCGGCACGCGCAGACCGATGACCGCGTCGACGATCTTGTAGGCGATGAAAGCCACCACGGCGGACCACACGATGGTGGTCAGCACGCCCTGCAGCTGGATCCACAGCTGGCCGCCGATCGAGTAGCCATCGGCCACCTTGTTGGCGACGTAGTCATAGATACCCGTGCCACCCAGGCTCGGCGAAGCGAACACGCCGGTCAGCAGCGCGCCCAGGATACCGCCCACACCGTGCACGCCGAACACGTCCAGCGTGTCGTCCATGCCCAGCATGCGCTTGAGGCCATTGACCCCCCACAGGCACAGCAGGCCGGCGAGGATGCCCAGCGCGATGGCGCCCATCGGGCCGACGAAGCCGGCCGCCGGGGTGATCGCCACCAGGCCGGCGACGGCGCCCGACGCGGCCCCCAGCATCGACGGCTTGCTCTTGCCGATCCACTCGCCGAAGCTCCACGACAGCACGGCGGCGGCGGTGGCGAGCAGCGTGTTGACGAAGGCCAGCGCGGCGCTGCCGTTGGCTTCCAGGGCCGAACCGGCGTTGAAGCCGAACCAGCCGAACCACAGCAGCGAGGCACCGACCATGGTCAGCGTCAGGCTATGCGGCTTGAGCGCTTCGCGGCCGAAGCCGATCCGCTTGCCGAACAGGAAGGCACCCACCAAGCCCGCCACGGCGGCGTTGATGTGCACCACGGTACCGCCGGCGAAATCCAGCGCGCCCTTCTGGAACAGCCAGCCGCCCTTGGCCGTCATCACTTCAGCCGCTTTGGCATCGGTGAAGCCGTCCGGACCCGGCCAGAACCAGACCATGTGGGCAATCGGCAGGTAGGCGAAGGTGAACCACAGCACCACGAAGACGAGCACGGCCGAGAACTTGGCGCGCTCGGCGAAGGCACCGATGATCAGCGCGCAGGTGATCGCGGCAAATGCCCCCTGGAAGGCGAAGTACGCATACTCCGGCACCACCACACCCTTGCTGAACGTGGCGGCAACCGAATCCGGCGTCAGGCCCTTCAGGAACAGGCGGTCGAGCCCGCCGAAGAAGGCGTTGCCTTCGGTGAAGGCAATGCTGTAGCCGTAGATCGCCCACAGGATCATGACGAGCGAGAAGATGCCCGTACATTGCATCAGGACCGACAGCATGTTCTTCTTGCGCACCAGACCGCCGTAGAACAGCGCCAGGCCCGGCAGCGTCATCAGAATCACGAAGGCGGTCGAGACCAGCAGCCAAGCCGTGTCGCCCTTATTGGGCACCGGCGTGGCAGCCGCCGGCGCCGACGCGGCCGCAGGTGCAGCGGCGGCAGCCGGAGCGGCAGCTGCGACCGGCTCGGAAGCCGCGGCAGCAGCGGCGGGTGCCGAGGCCTCAGCGGCCGGAGCGGATGCGGCCGGTTTGTCCTGCGCCATGGCCGGCGCGGAAATCACGGCGCCAGCAAGCACCGCAGCAACGGCCCCCGCTGTCAGAAATCGAGTGAACCAGGTTTTCATGTTTGTTGACCTCTTCCTTGGCTGGTTGGCGCTTACAGGGCGTCGCCGCCGGTCTCGCCGGTGCGAATGCGGATGACCTGCTCGACGTCGGCCACGAAAATCTTGCCGTCGCCGATCTTGCCGGTGCGCGCGGATTTCTCGATCGCCTCGACGGCGCGCTCGAGCACGTCGTCGGGCACGGCCACTTCGATCTTCACTTTAGGCAGGAAGTCGACGATGTACTCGGCGCCGCGGTACAGCTCCGTGTGGCCCTTCTGGCGCCCAAAGCCCTTGACCTCGGTCACGGTGATACCCGACACGCCCACTTGGGACAGTGCCTCGCGGACCTCGTCGAGCTTGAAGGGCTTGATGATAGCCATGATGAGTTTCATGCTGGATTCCTCCTAGGATTGCAGCGCGGGGGCGCCGCCTCGGATCGTTATTGGAAAGTCTTGGTGACCGACAGCAGCGCCGTGGCCTTGCCCATGTAGCTGGCGTGCGAGTTGGTATAGGTCAGGCGCGATGCGTTCGTGTCGATGTAGGCGAGCGAGGCCGTCCAGCCGCTGCCGAAATCCTTGGTCACGCCGATCTTCCAGTCGGCGTACGATGCGCGCGGGTTCTGGTGCTTCACGTCCTGGTAGCCGACATGCAGGTTCAGCGTCAGGCCCCAGAAGCCGGTGTCGAAATTGCCCGACAGGTCGAAGTACTGGCTGTGATGCGAATCGGCAAAGCCGAACAGGTTCGAGAACGCGTGCGAGTACTTGAAGGTGACCGGGCCGTAGCCGATCTGCGCGTAGCCTTCGGTGGTGTGCGGGCGGGTGAAGCCCTCGGGGTAACTGCCCGGGTAGTAGTACTGCAGCACGCCCACGTCGATCGGCACGTCCTTGGCGATCTCGGTCTTGTAGCCGCCGTAGAAATCCATCTCGATCGGCGCCGAGACGCTGGCGTTGGCATCGCTCAGCCAGCTGATCGACGCGTTCCAGTTGCCGACGTAGAAGCCCTCGGGCAGCAGGCCGCGCGGAATCGCGTAGTCGAAGCCACCCTGGATCGCGGGCTTGTTGTTGGTCTGCATGATGCCGCGATAGCGGTACTGGCTGGCCAGCGTGACGTTGGCCGTCAGCGCGGGGGCCGCAGCCGGCGCGGCGGCCGACGCCTCAGCGGCGGGCGCGGTCTGGGCGAATGCGGTTTGTCCCATGCCGGCAGCGGCACCGGTCAGCAGTAACAGGCCAGCTGCGTAAGCGAACTTCTTCATAACGACTCTCCCCCTTTAGAAAGGCGCAAATGGAACACGAAGGACGGAAAAAAAACCGCGGAGGTTCTGCAACTGTCATGCCATGTCCATACATCCACGTTAGGCTCTGTCCTCGGATCCGGAACGGTCGAGCCCGGCAAGGTCGTTCCTCGCGGCGACACACGGGAAATGGGGACGGACTGATTCGGGAGAGACCGGCTCCCCGCCATCGGTTATTCCTGGCGGCTTTGTTAGCGACGCCATGCGCGCGCATGGGCGTACCAGAGCCGCTGTGATAGAGTGAATTGCATCCAGCGCCCCCTCCGACGCACGCGGCGCGACGCGCGGCAAGACCCAACCTGACCCCGTTTTTTCTGCGCTGCCAATGCCGCATCGCAGCGAGCGCTGGCGGGGTTTTCGTGTATTGGCGTGCTACAGTCGCCGCTTTTCCGCAATCTGGCACCGAAAGCACGCAACCGCTGGCACGGTGCGCACCATGGCACGGCAATTCCATCGCACAATTCAGGTGCGTGCACCAGTTTTGCGCATCCAGCCGCCCCTCGGAGAATCCTCATGAAACCGACCGATCTCTTTACCGACTTCCAGAACCGCATGTCCGAAGCGCTGCGCAATTCGCCGGCCGCCGACATCGAGAAAAACGTTCGCGCGATGATGGCCCAGGGCTTTTCCAAGCTCGACCTGGTCACCCGTGAAGAATTCGACGTCCAGTCCCAGGTGCTGGCCCGTACGCGTGCCCGGCTGGAAGAGCTGGAAACCCGCGTGGCCCAGCTCGAAGCGCAATTGAAGACGAGCGAGCCGGCCGCCACCGACCGCTGATCGGGTCAGCCTGTCGGGTCATCGCATGCTGTGCCGGCCGCGGCACCCGTGCTGCGGCGCACAGCGAAAACCGCCTTGTTCGGCCGCCGGAACTGATCTAGAACTCCGTTACGGGCCGATGGCAAAACCCGGCAAGCAATCCGGCCCAACCCAAACCGTACGAAGGTACGGACAACGGGGCCGGGCGGGTTTTACCAGCGGCGCGCTGGCGGCTCGCTGCCTGACGTAGGCCGCGAGCGATGCCATGGGAGAACGATCATGCGACATCGCCTCTACTTTCTGCTGCCGGACGTGGCGAGCGCCCGGCGCGTCATGAATGACCTGCTGCTGGCGCGCATCACCGAGCGCCATATCCACTTCGTCGCGCGCGAGGGCGCCGACCTCACCGGCCTGCACGAGGCCAACCTGCTGCAGACCTCCGACATCGTCCACGCCACGCAGAACGGCCTGGTGATCGGCGGCGGCGCGGGCATCATCGCCGGGGTGGTGGCGGCGCTGTTCCCGGTGATCGGCGAAGGGCCCCAGTGGGGCATGATCGGCATCACGACCGTACTGGGCGCGCTGTTCGGCGCGTGGGCATCGAGCATGATCGGCAGCTCGGTCCCGAACAGCCGGCTCAAACCATTCAAGAAAGCGGTGGAGGAAGAGGGGCAGATCCTGTTGATGGTTGACGTGCCGCGCTCGCGCGTGAGCGAAATCCGCGCGCTGCTGCAGAAGACACATCCAGAAGGCCATTTCAGCGGCGAAGAACGCGCCATGCCGGCCTTCCCCTGATCCGGTCTGCCTGTTTACTGGAACGGCCGGGGCTTGCGCCCCGGCTTCTTTGTTGTCCGGCGCAGCGCGATCAACCGTCAAATTTGGATACGCGATGCCGGCTCACAGAGAACGGCTGGCACAGTGACGGTCCGCTACCGTTGCACGCCGCCATACCATGCCCTTGCCCACCGCAGTTCATCGTCCCCCTGCCCACTGCGAGAGGGACACCCGATGAGTCTTGCCGTCCTGCGTTCGCGGGCGCTGGCCGGCATTGACGCGCCGGCGGTATCGGTGGAGGTGCACTTGGCCAACGGGCTGCCGACCTTCACCATCGTGGGCCTGCCGGACACGGAGGTGAAGGAAAGCAAAGACCGCGTGCGCGCAGCCATCCAAAACAGCCGCTTCGAGTTTCCCACGCGGCGCATCACCGTCAATCTGGCGCCGGCCGATCTGCCGAAAGAGTCGGGCCGCTTCGACCTGCCGATCGCCCTGGGCATCCTCGCCGCCAGCCGGCAGATTCCGCATACGCACCTGGACACGCACGAGTTTGCGGGCGAGCTGTCGCTGTCGGGCGACCTGCGACCGATCCGCGGCGCGCTGGCCATGGCGTATGCGCTGTCGCGCCATCCAGGGCCACCCGACAGCGACGCGCCGCTCACCCGCGCCTTTGTCCTGCCCGCCGAGAATGCCGCCGAGGCGGCGCTGGTCAGTGGCACCCGGGTGCTGCCGGCGCGTACGCTGATCGAGGTCTGCGACCACCTCTCCGCGCCCGACCGCAAGCTGGCGCCAGCCGCGCCCGCCCCGGTCGGCACCGGCGTCCGCTATCCCGACCTGGCCGACGTACGGGGCCAGCCGCAGGCGCGCCGCGCCCTGGAAGTGGCGGCGGCCGGCGGCCATTCGATGCTGATGATCGGTCCGCCCGGCACCGGCAAGTCCATGCTGGCCCAGCGCTTTCCCGGCTTGCTGCCCGACATGGGCGACGATGAGGCGCTCTCCGCGGCCGCGGTGATGAGCCTGACCACGCGGGGCTTCGACGCGCAGCGCTGGAAGGTGCGGCCGTTCCGCGGGCCGCATCACACGGCATCGGCGGTGGCGATGGTGGGCGGCGGCAACACGCCGCGGCCGGGCGAGATCTCGCTGGCGCACCAGGGCGTCCTGTTCCTCGATGAACTGCCCGAATTCGAGCGCCGCGTGCTGGAGGTCCTGCGGGAGCCACTGGAAACCGGCCATATCACCATCTCCCGCGCGTCGCACCAGACGGACTTTCCCGCCAGTTTACAACTGATCGCCGCCATGAATCCGTGCCCGTGCGGCTATCGGGGGCATCCGTTGCGCGCATGCCGGTGCACACCTGATCAGGTGGAGCGCTATCAGGCCCGCATCTCCGGCCCGCTGCTCGATCGCATCGACGTACAGATCGAGGTGCCGACGCCATCGCAGGAAGAACTGCTCGATGGCCCGCCCGGCGAACCGACCGCCGCCGTGGCCGCGCGCGTGGCAGCAGCGCATGCGCTGCAACTGGCACGCCAGGGCAAGCGCAACACCCTGCTGGCCGGACACGAGATCGATCTGCATTGCGCGCGCACCGAAGCCGCCGACAGCCTGCTGCGCCAGGCGATGACACGCTTCTCATGGTCGGCCCGCGCCTATGCGCGCGTGCTCAAGCTCGCTCGCACCATCGCCGACCTGGCGGGCGATGCGGCTGTCGATACCGCGCACGTTGGCGAAGCCATCCAGTACCGGCGCGGCGTGAAAGCGGACTGACGCGGCGGGGGCCACCGCTTGCGGTCGGACGTTCCTTTTCTACATTGAAGTGCCCGCTACACATTGCAGGGGCGGGCTTCCGGACGGCCAGCCTGTCTGCACCGCCCCACCACAACACCAACGAATCCATCCAGCAGAAATGCAATGGTCGTGCGTAGAACGGTGCTGAAGGCAATCGCCGGAACCAGTGTCGCCACGGTATTCGCGGGCAAGCTGACCGGCCTCTCCGCTATTGCGGCCGATGCAGTCCCGCTGCGCGTACGCCGCAACCTGCACGGCATGAAGATGGATGACCCGGACCTGTCGGCCTACCGCGAGTTCGTCCACCTCATGAAAACCAAGCACCAGACACAGCCGCTGAGCTGGCTCGGCTTCGCCAACCAGCACGGCTCGCTCAACGGCGGCTTCAAGTACTGCCCGCACGGCGACTGGTACTTCCTGCCCTGGCACCGCGGCTTCGTACTGATGTACGAACGCGCCGTGGCTGCGCTCACCGGCTACAAGTCATTCGCCATGCCGTACTGGAACTGGACCGAAGACCGCCTGCTGCCCGAAGCCTTCTCCGCCAAGACCTACAACGGCAAGACGAACCCGCTCTACGTGTCCAACCGGAATGACCTGACCGGCCCCTACGCGCTCACCGACGCCATCGTCGGCCAGAAGGAGGTGATGACAATATCTACGCCGAAACCAACTTTGAAGTCTTCGGCACCAGCCGCTCGGTCGATCGCTCGGTCCGGCCGCCGCTGGTACAGAACAACCTCGCCCCCAAATGGGTGCCGATGGGCGGAGGCAACCAGGGGATCCTGGAACGCACGCCGCACAACACCGTCCACAACAACATCGGCGCCTTCATGCCCACCGCCGCCTCGCCGCGCGACCCGGTGTTCATGATGCACCACGGCAATATCGACCGGGTATGGGCCACCTGGAACGCTCTGGGCCGCAAGAACTCGACCGACCCGCTGTGGCTGGGCATGAAGTTCACCGACAACTACATCGACCCGCAGGGCAGGTACTACACGCAGGGCGTGAGCGACCTGCTGAGCACCGAGGCGCTGGGCTACCGCTATGACAACATGCCGAGCGCCGACAACAAGGTGGTCAACAACGCCCGCGCCGAACATCTGCTGGCCCTGTTCAAGACCGGCGACAGTGTCAAGCTGGCCGATCACATGAAGCTCCGCAGCGTGCTGAAGGGGGAACATCCGGTCGCGACGGCGGTCGAACCGCTCAACAGCGCCGTCCTAGTACTACAGCCGTACCTATCGCCTAAGATGTTGTCCATGTGAGATGAGACGATCATGGTCCGATGCAAGGAACGGTGAGGGGCTGGGAGAGAGAGCTGGAAGGGTTG
>CAKKOY010000125.1 GCA_919592095.1 Ralstonia syzygii subsp. syzygii
CGCTCGCATCAACTGGATGTTCTCTACTGAAACGGCTCGCAAAAAATTGGCCAAAGCCTACCCTGTACCCACCTCTGACAAACCGTCATAACCCCTGTGCAGAGGTACTAGGCGTTATATCGGTTCGTATATTACGATCCGGTTTCGTCGATCCCGGGAATCCCGCTATGTCACATTTTTCGTTGCGCGCATGCGTGCGTGCCGTCGGTCTGGCCGCTGCGCTCTCGCTGGGCCTGTGCGCGCAGGCGCAGGCCGCCGAGCTGGTGGTGTCCGCCGCCGCCAGCCTGACCAATGCCTTCAAGACGCTCGCACAATCGTACGAGGCGCAGCATCCCGATACCAAGATCGTGCTGAACTTCGGCGCCTCCGACGTGCTGATGCAGCAGATCGCGCGTGGCGCGCCCGCCGACGTGTTCGCCTCCGCCGACCAGGAAGCGATGGACAAGGCCGTGAGCGAGAAGGTCATCCAGCCCGGGTCGCGCCGCGACTTCGTGGCCAACCAACTGGTGCTGATCGTGCCGTCGACGAGCGCGGTGCCGGTGCATGCCCTGGGCGACCTGGCCCGCTCGGATGTGCAGCGCGTGGCGATCGGCAATCCGGCCTTGGTGCCGGTGGGCCGCTATGCGAAGCGTGCGCTGGAAGCCGCCGGCCTGTGGCAGCCGGTATCGGCCAAGGCGGTCCTGGCGCAGAACGTGCGCCAGGCGCTGGACTATGTGGCGCGCGGCGAGGTCGAGGCCTGCCTGGTGTTCGCCACCGACGCAGCCGTCGCGGCGGACAAGGTGAAGGTGGCGGCGCCGGTGCCGCTGTCGGTGCCGCTCACGTATCCGATTGCCGTGACGGCCGGCACGCGGCAGCCGCAGCAGGCCGCCGACTTCGTCGCTTTTGTGCTGTCGCCGGCCGGCCAGGTCATTCTGGCCAAATACGGTTTCCTGAAGCCGTAGTCAGGCGGTGGCGGGCTGGCCCGAGGCTTCCTCGTCCGGCTTGCGCTGGCGATGGATGCGCAACACCAGGAAGGCGCCCGCCACGCACAGCCCGCCCGAGATCATCGACGCCCACCGTGTAGTTGCCCAGCGAGGCGCGCATTAGGCCCGCACCCAGTGTGGCGAAGGCCGCGCCCAGTTGGTGCCCGGCGACGGTCCACCCGAACACGATGGGCGCCGCCGCCTTGCCGAACACATCGTTGGTCAGGCGCACGGTGGGCGGCACGGTGGCGATCCAGTCCAGCCCGTAGAAGATCGCGAACACCGGCAGGCCGAAGAACTCGAAGCCGAACGCATACGGCAGGTAGATCAGCGACAGGCCGCGCAGCCCGTAGTACCAGAACAGCAGCACGCGGCTGTTGTAGCGGTCGGACAGCCAGCCCGACAGCGTGGTGCCGATCAGGTCGAAGATGCCCATCGCCGCGAGCAGGCTCGCGCTCTTCACTTCAGTCAGGCCATGGTCCGCGCACATGGCGATGAAGTGCGTGCCGATATAGCCGTTGGTGCTGGCGCCGCAGATGAAGAAGCTGGCAAAGAGCAGCCAGAAGTCGCGCTTGCGCATCGCTTGCACCAGCGTGTGCATGGCCAGCGTGATCGGGTTGGCGCGCGGGCCGTGGTCGGCCTCGGGCGCATCGGCCGGCTCGCCGTAGGTGCGCAGGCCGACGCTCTTGGGGGATTCCGGCAGCAGAAAGCCGACGATCGGCAACAGCAACGCCAGCGCGCCCGCCACGATCAGTACCACCGGCCGCCAGCCGTGGTGCTCGACCACCGCCGCCATCATCGGCAGGAAGACCAGTTGGCCGGTGGCGGAACTGGCCGTCAGGATGCCCATCGCCAGCCCGCGGTGTGTAGTGAACCAGCGGTTGACCACCGTCGCGCCGAGCGTGATGGCCGCCACGCCCGTGCCGCCGCCCACCATCACGCCCCACAGCAGCACCATCTGCCACGGCTGGCTCATCATGGCCGACAGTGCCGTCCCCGAGATCAGCAGCGCCAGCGCCCCCAGCACCGTCGGCCGGATGCCGAAATACTGCATCGATGCCGCCGCGAACGGTCCGGTCAGCCCGTACAGGGCGATGCCGATCGAGATCGCCAGCGAGATCGTGCCGCGGCTCCAGCCGAACTCGTGCTCGAGCGGCAGCATAATCACGCTGGGCGTGGCGCGCGTGCCGGCGGCGCACAGGAGGATCAGGAACACCACGGCCAGGGCGATCCAGCCGTAATGGAACCGTGGGGCGACAAAGCGGGCGAGTCGTTGCATGGGGCGTCCGATTCTTGTTGGGAGGACAATGGCGCATTCGTTACCGATCGGTAACAACGTGCTTGCGATAGTAGGTACCGACCGGTAACATGTCAAGCAGCAATCGAATGTCACCGACGCGGCTGGGGGTTTGTTTCCCGCCACGTCCGCAGGAGTTCCACCATGGCAGCACGCGGCCCCCGCCCCCTTTCTTCCACCGCCGAACACACCACGCCGCGCCGCATCAGCGGCGAGGAAGCGCAGGCCAGCCTGCTGGAGGCGGCGCGCGAGCTGTTCTATTACGAGGGCGTGCGCGCCGTGGGCGTCGAGGCCGTGGTGGAGCGGGCGGGTGTCAACAAGATGAGCCTGTACCGGCAGTTCAAGTCCAAGGACGACCTCGTGCTGGCCTACCTGGAGCGCAGCGACGAGAACTTCTGGGGCCATTTCAATGCCAGCATGGATGCCCACCCCGGCGATGCGCGTGCCCAGCTGCTGCAGTTCTTTGTCGATCTGTCGAGGCGGGCCGCCAAAGCGGGTTACCGGGGGTGCCCGTTCGTCAACGTGGCGGCGGAGTTTCCCGATCCGTCGCATCCCGCGCGGCAGTTCGTCGAGCGCAACAAGGCGCAGCTGCTGGCACGCCTGCGCGAGCGCGCCGCCGCCGCCGGCGCCACCGACCCGGAGGCGCTCGCCGATGATCTGGCCTTCCTGATCGAGGGTGCCTACACCGCCAGCCAGACCTTTGGTTCCGGCGCGCCGCGCCTGATGCACAGCCTGCCGCGCACGGCCGCCGCGCTGCTGGACGCCGCCATTCCCACGCGCGGGGCCGCCTGAGGCTTGCCGGGGCGCGCGCCGGATGTTGCAGCGGCGTCACGGGTGCGCCGGGCACGTTCGATGCCGCTACACTCGCGGCATTGCTGCCTCGGCTGTTCCACCTCGATGACGTCCGCCCAATCTCCGCTGCCTTCCATTCGTCCCGCGTCGGCCATGCCGGCACAGCCGTTGTCGCTGCCGGCCGCGCTGTCGCAAGCACAACGCGCGCTCGACCGTATCGTGCTCGGCAAGCCGCTGCAGATCCGGCTGGCGCTGGCGTGCCTGCTCGCGCGCGGGCACCTGCTGCTGGAAGACCTGCCGGGCGTCGGCAAGACGACGCTGGCGCATGCGCTGGCCCGCACGCTGGGGCTGCAGTACCAGCGCGTGCAGTTCACCAGCGACCTGCTGCCGGCCGACCTGATCGGCGTGTCGATCTACCTGAAGGAGAAGGGCGCGTTCGAGTTCCACCCCGGCCCGCTGTTCGCCCAGGTGGTGCTGGCCGACGAGATCAACCGCGCCAGCCCCAAGGCGCAGAGCGCGCTGCTCGATGCGATGGCCGAAGGGCAGGTGACGCATGACGGCGCGACCTATCCGCTGCCCGCACCCTTCTTCGTCATCGCCACGCAGAACCCGCTCAACCAGATCGGCACGCATCCGCTGCCGGAGTCGCAGCTGGACCGCTTCACGATGCGGCTCTCGCTCGGCTACCCGGACCAGCGTTCGGAGCGCGCCCTCTACCTGGGCGGCGGCGGCGCGCAGGATATCGAGCCGGCGCTGACCGCCGCGCAGGTGGTGGCGCTGCAGGCCGCGACGGATGCCGTGCATGCGGCCCCCGCGCTGGTCGACTACGTACTCGCGCTGGTCAACGCCACGCGCACCGATGCGCAGGTGCAGATGGGGTTGTCGCCGCGCGCCGGGCTGGCGCTGCTGGCGGCCGCACGGGCGTGGGCGCTGATCGACGGCCGCGATGCCGTGCTGCCCGAAGACGTGCAGGCCGTGTTCAATGCCGTGGCCGCGCACCGGCTGCTGCCGACCGGGGGCACGCTGTCGGCTACGGCGCTGGCGCAGCGGCTGCTTGATACGGTCGCCATTCCCTGAGCACGCCATGCCGTTGTTGAGTGCATTGTTGCGCGTGCTGCCGGGCCTGCGCTTCGTGCGCGAGCGCGTGCAGCGCTTCCTGTCACGCCCGCGCCGGCCGCGCGACGGCGCGATCCGCCTTGACCGCAACCACGTCTACATCCTGCCCACCGCCACCGGGGCCGGCTTTGCGCTGCTGCTGGTCGCCATGCTGCTGACGTCGCTCAACTACAACGTCAGCCTCGGTTTCCTGCTGACCTTTCTGCTGGTGGGCGTGATGGCGTCGGCCATGTGGCAGACGCACCGCAACCTGGTCGACCTGGAGGTGCGCGGCGCGGCGGGCGAGCCCGTGTTTGCCGGCCGCGCCGTCAACGTGAGCGTGGCGCTGGCGAATGCGACCGCGTGGGCGCGCGTGGGCGTGGAGACCGGTGCGCGCGATGCGGCACCGGCGGAGTCCTCGCTCTACGCGCACGATGGCACGGTGACGGCGCTGTCCTTCGGGGCGCAGCCGCGCGGCGGGTTCCGCCTGCCGCGCCTGACCGTGTCGACACGGTTTCCGCTCGGGCTGTTCCGCGCCTGGAGCTACGCCGACGCACCGCTGACGCAGCTGGTCTACCCCGAGCCGGAGGCTGCCGCGCCACCGCTGCCCGCCGCCTTCGTGCCCGACCCCGGCGAAGCGGACGACCCGCGCGTCGCCCGTCCCCGCGCCGAAGAGGTGGCCGACCAACTGCGCCCCTATCGCCCCGGTGACCCGCTGCGCAGCATCGCGTGGAAGCACAGCGCGCGGCTCGACACGTGGCTTGCGCGCAGCGGCCAGCAGGCCCGCCACGCGCAATGCGTGCTGGCGTGGGATGCGCTGCCCCGTTCGATGGAGGCGGAGGCGCGCCTGTCCCGCCTGTGCGCCTGGGTGCTGGCCGCCGAGCAGGCCCCGGCCGGCGAGGCCCCCGAATACACGCTGGTCCTGCCCGGCTTTGCGCTCGGCCCCGCACGCGGTCCGGCGCACCGCGATGCCTGCCTGCGCGCGCTGGCGCTGTGGGGCAGGCCGCCGGTGCCGGAAGAGGCGGTCGCATGAATGCCACCTTTGGTTCCGCACGCGCCCTCACGCACCGCGAGCACGGCTGGCTGATCGCGCTGCTCGCGCTGGTGCTGGCGCCGTTGCTGCGCGGCCTGCCGCTGGTGACGTGCAGCGTGTTCGGCGTGCTGCTGCTCTGGCGGACCTGGTTGTGGGTCCGCCGCGCGCCCCTGCCCAACAAATGGCTGCTGGGGGTGGCCAGCGTGGCGGTGCTGGGCATCACGCTGGCGCTGGCGCTGCGCACCGGCGGCAACATCGGCCGCGACCTGGCGGTGGCGGTGCTGGGGGCCTTCCTGGTGCTCAAGCTGATGGAGTCGCACACCGCGCGCAACGGCATCCTGGTCACGCAGCTGTGCTGCTTCCTGCTGCTGTCGCAGACGCTGTTCGACCAGCCGCCCTGGATGGCGGCCACGCTGCTGGCATCCGTCGCGCTGCTGCTCTATCACTGGATGCTGCTGCTGCATCCGCAGGCGCGCACCCGGCTGTCCGTGGCGCGGGCGCTGCTGCGGCTGGTCGTGACGGGCCTGCCGTGCGCGGCCGTGCTGTTCCTGCTGTTTCCGCGCCTGGATCATCCGCTGTGGCGCCTGCCGCAAGGCGCGGACGTCGCCACCAGCGGGCTCACCGACCGCATGGCGCCGGGCTCGATCGGCCAGCTGATCCTGTCGGACGACCTCGCCTTCCGCGCCGACTTCAACGGCGCACCGCCGCCGCCCGGGGCACGCTACTGGCGCGGCATCGTGCTGTGGCGATTCGATGGCCAGGCGTGGACGGCATCGGCGTTCCGGCAGCGTGCCGAGCGCGCGGGCGTACCCGATTCTGCGGACGCGCAGCACGATGCCGGCCCACTCGTCGAGTACAACATCACGCTCGAACCGACCCGCCAGCGCTGGTTCTTCACGCTGGATCGCGGCGTCTCCATTGACGCGCGGGACGGTCTCAGGCGCAGCATCGACGCGGAGTTCCTGGTGCAGCCGCTGGACCAGCGCATCCGCTACCACGCGCGTTCACGCCTGCCGGGCGCGGGCGACGATGCACAGGTGCTCGACCGGCTGACGCAGCAGTCGGCGCTGGTGCTGCCGCCGGGCAACCCGCGCGCGCGCTGGCCGCGCAATGGGCCGGCCTCGCCCCGGCCGAGCGGGTGGCCTCGGCGTTGAAGCTGTTCCGCGGCGCGCCGTTCGCCTACACGCTCGAGCCCGAACCGCTGCGGGGCGAGCAGATCGACGACTTCCTCTTCCGCACCCATCGCGGCTTCTGTGAGCACTACGCGGGCAGCTTCGTCTTCCTGATGCGCGCGGCGGGCGTGCCGGCGCGCGTGGTGGTCGGCTACCAGGGCGGCGAGGTCAACGCGGTCAGCGGCGACCTCATCGTGCGCCAGTCGGACGCGCACGCCTGGGCCGAGGTCTGGCTGCAAGGACGCGGCTGGGTGCGGGTGGACCCCACCGCCGCCGTCGCGCCGCAGCGCGTGGAGCGCGGCCTGGCCGGCGCCGTGCCCGCCAGCGAATTCCGTTCGCGCCGCGTGGAAGAGCCCGCCTGGCTGCGCAGCGTGCGCTGGGGCCTGGATGGCCTGATCAGCGGCTGGAACCGCTGGGTGCTGGGCTATGACCGCACCCGGCAGGCCCGGCTGTTCGCCTGGCTGGGGCTGGACGCGGCCGATCCGCGCGCGGTGCTGTGGGGCGTGTCGGCGCTGTTCCTGCTGGCGGCGCTGCCGCTGCTGTGGCAGCAGCGGCGTCCCAGGCCGGATCCGGTGCAGGCGCAATGGCAGCGCGTGTGCGATCGGCTGGCGCGGCACGGCTGTGTGCGCGGCGCGGCGGAAGGGCCGATGGCCTACGCGGAACGTGCCGCCGCCCGGTTTCCGCAGGCGGCCGACGCGTTGCGGCGCATCGCCGCCGGCTATGTCGCGTTGCGCTACGGCCGCGACGATGGCGACGCGCAGGCGAGAGCGCAGCGGCTGGCGCAGTGGCGCAAGGACATCGGTGCCTTGCGCGTGCCGGGGTAGGGCGCAAGAGGTATTCGGCATGGTGCGCGCAGGTCTCGAATGCCGCGCGCATCGCCGTGCAGGCGCTGGCCGGATGGTCAAGGCTGACGATCTGCTGATTGATACATACAGGGATTTGGGGTCTCCCATTTGCCGTACAACGCATTGCAAATCACGATCGGCGTTGCAATATTTACAGCATTATCGCGCGGATGTTTTGTGTGGATAACCTGGACCGTGCAATAACTGCACACCGTTTCTGCCGCGCAGAAAATCGCTGCGACGAGATGGCGCACCTTGAAGCTGATTTTAATGGCATATAAGGAAGACCAAAAATAGCCTGACTAGCACAGCGGAAACGTTTTTCATACCATCGACTGCGTAGCGCTTCCGCTGCACTGCAATGTCACCGCAAGCGCCCATCCGACGGGCTCTGCATGCCGCAGCGGCGAGCTGATTCCGCAGGAGCCTGATCCAATGTATCGACCGAAACGCATGCTCGTCGGGAATGTCGCGTGGGCGCATGAAATCGCCGAGCGTGATCCCCGTTTCTTTTCCAGCCTGGCGCAGGGACAGAAACCCCAGGTGTTATGGATCGGCTGTGCCGATAGCCGCGTGCCGGCCGAAACCATTACCTATTCCAATCCGGGCGATCTGTTTGTCCATCGCAATATCGCCAATCTGGTGTGTCCGGCCGACGACAATACGATGAGCGTGCTGGAATATGCGGTGCGTATCCTGAAGGTCGGACACATCATCGTGTGCGGGCATGACGGCTGCAGTGGCGTGCGTGCCTCGCTGCTGCCGCAGTCCAACGCGCTGCCGCACGTGAACCGCCGCATCGCGCCGCTGTGCGCGCTGGCCGGCCGCCACCGCGCCGAGCTCGATGCGGTGCCGGACATGGACGACCGCGTGAACCGCCTGGCCGAGCTGAACGTGCTTGAGCAGGTGCGCTGGCTGCGCGAGAGCCCCATCGTGCGCGAGGCGGAGCCCGCGCCGCGCGTGCATGGCTGGATCTTCGGCCTGGCCGATGGCCGCATCCGCGTGCTGGCTTCCGGCGATCCCGGTGCGGCACCGCCGGTGCACGGAGACATCTTCGTGCCGGCCGAGGCCGTGGCCTAGCGCTCCCGCGGCTGCCTGACTCAGCCGCGACCCCTCTCCATCCGCTGTGTCCTGCGGGCGGTGATCCCGCCCGCAGGCCGGCGTTCGCATGTCCAGCCCCAACGAGTACACAACCATGCAGACTCCAATGCAACCCGCCTTCTTCCCGCGCGACATGCTCGCGGGCACCATCGTCTTTCTTGTCGCCCTGCCGCTGTGCCTGGGCATTGCCAGCGCGTCCGGCGTGGATCCGCTGGCCGGGCTGATGTCCGGCATGATCGGCGGGCTGGTGGTGGCGCTGCTCAGCGGTTCGCAACTGAGCGTGAGCGGTCCGGCGGCCGGGCTGGTGGTCATCGTCGTGGATGGGATCGCCAAGCTGGGCGGTTTCTCCGCGTTCCTGATGGCGGTGCTGCTGTCCGGCGTGCTGCAGTTCGCATTCGGTATGCTGCGGGCCGGGCGCTTTGCGGCCTATGTGCCCTCGGCCGTCATCAAGGGCATGCTGGCGGCCATCGGCCTGCTGCTGATCATCAAGCAGGTGCCGCTTGCGCTCGGCTTCGCGCGCGGAGATGCCGCTGCGGCCGCCGGCGCAATCGCCACGCCGTTCGGCACCGTGTCGCCGGCGGCGATGGCGGTGACGGCGCTGTCCGCCGCCGTGCTGATCGGCTGGGAGACCCGTGCGCTGCGCCGGTTCCTCCTGGTGCGGGCGCTGCCGGCACCGTTGGTGGTGGTGGCGCTCGGCATCGGCGTGACGCTGCTGCTCGATGCGGTTGCCTCCGGTTTTGCGCCGCCCGTCGAGCATCGGGTCGGGCTGCCGTCGCTGGCGTCGTTCGGAGCGTTGTTCGATGCGCTGCAGTCGCCGTCGCTGGACGCGCTGACCAACCCCGATGTCTGGCAGCTGGCGTTGGCGCTGGCTATCGTGGCCAGCCTGGAGACGCTGCTGAGCCTGGAGGCCGTCGAGCAGATCGATCCCAAGAAACGCACCGCGCCCGCGGACCGCGAACTGAAGGCCCAGGGCATCGGCAACATGATGGCGGGCGTTTTCGGCGCGCTGCCGATCACCTCCGTGATCGTGCGCAGCTCGGCCAACGTGCAGGCCGGCGCGCAGAGCCGCTGGTCGGCCGTGATGCACGGCGTGCTGTTGCTGGCGAGCGTGTTTACGCTCACCAGCATCGTCAACCTGATCCCGCTGGCGTGCCTGGCCATCATCCTGATCTTCACCGGCTTCAAGCTGGCCAAGCCGTCGCTGTTCGTGGCGGTGGCGCGGCAGGGCATGGAGCGGTTCGCGCCGTTCATCGTCACCATTGCCGGGGTGCTGCTGACCGACCTGCTGATCGGCATCCTGATGGGCATCGCGCTCAGCATTGCGCTGGCGATCCGCGCCCACCTGCGGCGCTCGATCGTGATGGCGCGCCATCACGACCATTTCCTGCTGTCGTTCCGCAAGGATGTGTCGTTCATGGGCAAGGTGCCGCTCAAGCGCTGCCTGGCGCAGGTGCCCGACTACACCACGCTCATCATCGACGCCAGCCGGGCAGATTACATCGACCCCGACGTGCGTGAACTGGTGGAGCGCTTCATCGAAGAAGCGCCGTCGCGTGGCATCCTGGTCGAGCGCTATCACTTCGATGCGGTGGCACCGCAGCCTGCGCGCGCGTCGAAGCCGTCGATGCTGTCGAAGCTGCGGCTCTCGCGCTGCCCCGCGCGATAAGGGCGGGCAGCGGCATCATCGGCGGGCCGGGGCGATCGGCTTGCCCCGGCGCTTCGCCCGCTTCTCATCGGCATCCCTCCATCGGCATCCCGCGGCGATCGTCGGCGCGGGGCCGGCGCGTCGAGTCCGGCGCGCCATCTCAGTGGCACCTAAGAGTCGCTAACACAACTGGACATGGGCCGATGCAAACCGTATCGTACGCGGCATGTCGAGAAGAAGAATCAGCAAGGAATTGTGGGCGGCGCTTGAATCGTTGATAC
>CAKKOY010000126.1 GCA_919592095.1 Ralstonia syzygii subsp. syzygii
CTTCTTTGGCGTCACCGCGCCTTCCGTCCATCACATGGTGCTTAACCTCGAACGTGATGGACTGCTCCGCCGGCAAGCAGGCATCGCTCGCAGCATTGAGCTGCTCGTTGAGCACAACTGCTTGCCTGTCCTACAACCTACCCAAACTGTCATAACCTCTGTGCTGAGGTACTAGCGCGCCTGTGCCGGTTCACCATGAAGCGCGCGCACGTCGGCCCGGGCGGGGGCCAACTGCGCGAAGGACGGGGCATTCCCCGGTCAATTTGAGCTACGCAGGTCTTTCTGGATCGGGTCGGTGCGCCGTTGCATCCGGGCATCGCGGACCATTACGTATTCGTTCAACGCCCCGCGGCGGATATCGTCCATCGGCAGCAAGCGGGCGCGGCATCCGTGAGTTGGAGGATGTTCAGGCCGTACGCGATCGTGTTGTTGTTCACGCGGCCAATCGGTGAAAGTGGCTGGTCGCCGAGCCGGCGCGTCAGCCCGGGTTCGCCACCACGGTGAGATGCGGATACGGCACCACCGTGGCGGCTCCCGGTGCGCGTACCGCGTCGGCCACCACGCGGCCGTCGCGCAGTTCGAAGACGTGGTCGCCGAAGATTTCCACGTCCGCCGGGTCGTGCGTGATCATCAGCATGGGCACGTCCAGCCGCTGTTGCAGGGCCAGCAGCTCGGCGCGCATGCGCGTGCGCAGGGCCGGGTCCAGCGCGGCGAAGGGCTCGTCCAGCAGCAGCATGGCGGGTTCGGCGATCAGCGCACGGGCCAATGCCGCGCGTTGGCGCTGGCCGCCGGAAATCTGCGCCGGGTAGTTGGCGGCCACCGGCCCCAGCTCGAAGGTGTCGATCCAGTGCTGCACGCGCGGGTCGCGCGGCTTGCGTGGCGGATTGAGCCAGCCGCGCTTGAGTCCGAAGGCGATGTTCTGCGCCACCGTGAGGTGGTTGAACAGCGCGTAGTCCTGGAACAGATAGCCGACGCGACGCGCCTGGGTGGCCAGGTCGATGCGCTCGGCGTGGTCGAACAGGGTGCGGCCGTTGAGCACGATGCGGCCGCGCTCGGGCGTCATCAGTCCGGCAATGGCGCGCAGCGTCAGGCTCTTGCCGGCGCCGGACGGGCCGTAGAGCACCACGCGGCGGTTGTCCGAGCGCAGGACGATGTCCAGCGAGAACACGCGCGCCGCGCTGGCGAGCGTTTTCTGGATGGCGATGTCGAGGCTCATGCCGGCTGCTCCAGCATGTTCGGCGCGCGGCCTTGCACCAGCCGGCTGGCGATGACCAGCACGATCACGCAGGTGACCGACGTGAGCAGCACCAGGGTGTTGGCGGTGGCATCGTCGCCGGCCTGCACCGCTTCGTAGATGGCGACCGACAGCGTCTGCGTGCGGCCGGGCAGGTTGCCTGCGATCATCAGCGTGGCACCGAATTCGCCCAGCGCCCGTGCAAAGGCCAGCAGCACCCCGGCGGCAATGCCGTGCGCAGCCAGCGGCAGCGTCACGCGGAAGAACACCGCGGCGTCGGAGACACCGAGCACCCGTGCCGCCGCTTCCAATTGGTGGTCCACGCTTTCGAAGGCGGCGCGGGCCGATTTCATCACCAGCGGGAACGCCACCACGGTGGATGCGATGACGGCCCCCTGCCAGGTGAAGACGAGCTGGATGCCCAGGCTGTCGAGCCACGCGCCGACGGTGCCGCGCCGCCCCAGCAGCACCAGCAGGTAATAGCCGAGCACCGTGGGCGGCAGGACCAGTGGCAGCGTCAGCAGCGAATCCAGCAGGTCGCGCAGGCGGCTGCGCGTGCGGGCGAGCGCGTAGGCGGCGGCCACGCCGAGGACCAGGTTGAGGGCGGTCGCCCAGCCGGCCACCTTGAGTGACAGCAGCAGGGGTGTCCAGATCGAAGCAGTCATAAGAGGCGGGTGCGGTCGCGTGGGCAGAGGGGCGTCCGGCGACAGGTCAAGTGTGCCATGCGCAATATAGGGTTGGCTATAACGGGTGGTCAATGCGCCGGGCTTGATTCCGCGTACGAAACATGGGAAATAATGTATCGCCCCTGTTTGTCCTGTTCGCCCGATTGGCCTCGCTGGAGCGGCCGGCAATGAATCTTCGCTTTCTGGAAACCTTCGTCTGGGTCGCGCGCCTGCGCAGTTTCCGCCTCACGGCGGACAAGCTGTTCACCACGCAGGCCTCCATCTCGGCGCGCATCGCGGCGTTGGAAGACGAGCTTGGCGTGCGCCTGTTCGACCGTGACACGCGTGGCGTGCAGCTCACGCCCGACGGCTACAAGGTGCTCGAATACGCCGACCGCATGGTCAGCACGCTGCACCAGATGCAGGCGGCGGTCGCGCAGCGCCCGGGCTTTGAAGGACGGGTGCGGGTGGGCGCCATGGACAGCGTCATCCACACCTGGCTGAGCCCCCTGATCGCGCGCACCGCCGAGATGTTTCCCGCGCTGGAGATCGAGCTGGTGGCCGACAGCGCCATGCATTTGGCCGAGCAACTGCAGAAGGGCTCGCTCGACATCGCCTTCCAGACCGATCTGCTGCGCGCCGAAAGCGTGCGCAATGTCGAGCTCGTGCGCTATCCGATCCACTGGGTGGCCGCGGCCAACTCCCGGCTGGCGCGCCCGTATGCCGATCTGGCCCAGGAACGCCTCATCACGTTCGTGCGCAACTCGCGGCCGCACCAGGACATGCTCAATCTGCTGCACCTGAACGGTGTGGTGTCGCCGCGCATCAACTGTGTCAATTCGGTCGCGGCGATGACGCGGCTGGTGGGCGATGGTTTCGGCGTGGGCGCATTGCCCACGCTGCTGGTGCGCGACCGGATCGAAAGCGGTGCGCTGACGGTGCTGGACATCGAACCAAGGCTGCCGCCGCTGCCCGTCATTGCATCGTGGCGGACGGGGGCCGGGCTGGACGTGCACGAAGCCATCGTCGGGCTGGCGCGCACGATGGCGCGCGAGCTGTGCCTGTCGGTCGGTCCGCGCTATGCCTTGGTGGATCCCGAACCGGCCGCGGCGGCGTAGGCCGCGTTTTCAGAAGATCGAGCGCCCGCTCAGCGTGGTCAGCCACTCCAGCGCCTGCAGGCCGGCCAGCGAATTGCCGCTCACATCCAGCCCCGGCGACCACACGCACACGCCGAACTCGCCCGGCAGCACCGCGACGATGCCGCCGCCCACGCCGCTCTTGGCCGGCAGGCCGACCCGGTAGACGAAATCGCCGGCCGCGTCGTAGGTGCCGCAGGTCAGCATCAGCGCGGACAGGCGCTTGGCCGGACTGGCCTCGATCACGCGTTCGCCGCTCCACGGTACCACGCCGCCGTTGGCCAGGAACAGCACGGCGCGCGCGAGATCCACGCAGTTCATCTCGAGGGCGCACTGCCGGCAGTAGGCGTCGATCACCGTTTCGACCGGCATGTTCAGGTTGCCGAAGCTGCGCATGAAGTGCGCCATGGCGCGGTTGCGGTCCGCATGTTCGAGTTCGGATAGCGCCACACGCGGGTCGTAGTCGACGCGCGGGTTGTCGACCAGCCGCCGCATGAACTGCACCATGGCCGTCTCGGCCTGCACGAAGCGCCGGCACAGCACGTCCGTCACCACCAAGGCGCCTGCGTTGATGAACGGATTGCGCGGGATGCCGTTTTCGTGCTCCAGCTGCACCAGCGAGTTGAAGGCATTGCCGGACGGCTCGCGGCCGACCCGCTGCCACAGCGATTCGCCCTCGAGCTGGAAGGCAAGGGTGCACGCGAACAGCTTGGAAATGCTCTGGATGGAGAACAGCGTTTCGGCCTGCCCGACGCGGAACACCTCGCCGCGCAGGGTGACGATCGCCATGCCGAAATCGGTGGCGCTGGCCTTGGCCAGCTCGGGAATGTAGTCGGCCACGCGGCCTTTGCCGAGCCAGGGCTGGATGTCGCGGTGGATGGTTTCCAGGATCGCTTGGTAGTCCATCGGGAAGGGAACGCTAGATGTTGCGGACAGAACGCGGGCTGCGATTCTACAGCGGGCGTGTCCGGCGCTGGTGCGCGGGCTGCCCCGGGGTGGCGCATGCCGAGGCAATCGTCTTTTCTTATCGCCCGGCATCCAAAACTTTCGTGGGGCAGGGCGATATCGCGCTTTCACAATCGGTTCACCCTCCACTTCCTCAATGTGAGCGCTTGAATATGGCAATAGAGATCGCCCAGGCAAATCGTGGGCTGGCGCAACCGGTTCCGGTTCCCGCCGTCGGACGGCCCGGTGCCGCCACGGCTGATGCGAGCCCGCATGCTGCCCGCCTGGCCGCGCGCGAGGGCGTGCTGCATGGGCACACCAGCGGCCTGTGCGACGGCTACGTGCAGGCCAATATCGTGATGCTGCGCGAACCGTGGGCCAGCGAATTCCTGCGCTTCTGCATGCTGAACCCCAAGCCGTGCCCGCTGCTGGACGTGACCGAGCCTGGCGTGCCCGTCTTCCGGCACCTGGGCCGGGACATCGACGTGCGGCGCGATGTGCCGCGCTACTGCGTCTACCGGCATGGCGTCCTGCACGACGAGCCGATCGACGTCCAGGCGCTGTGGACCGACGACATGGTTGCCTTCGCCATCGGCTGCTCGTTCTCGTTCGAGCATGCGCTGCTGGAGGCCGGCGTGCCGCTGCGGCACATCGCGATGTCGCGCAACGTGGCGATGTACCGCACCGGCATCGACACCATCGGCACGGCGCGGCTGGCCGGCAAGCTGGTGGTGTCGATGCGGCCGATGTCGGTGCCGGATGCGATCTGGGCGATCGCGATCACCTCGCGGCTGCCGCACGCGCACGGTGCGCCCGTGCATTTCGGCGACCCGGCCGCGATCGGCATCGACGATCTCTCCCGCCCCGACTGGGGCGATGCCGTGCCGCTGCTGCCCGGCGAGGTGCCGGTGTTCTGGGCGTGCGGCGTCACGCCCCAGGCGGTGGTGCAGCAGGCCCGGCCCGATTTGTGCATCACCCACGCGCCCGGACACATGCTGATCACCGACCTGCGCACCGCCGCGCTGGGCTGATTCCACCGACGGGGCCCGCCGAGGCCCCGCAACAGAACGATCGAGACAGCACTGAGCACTGAAAAAGGAGGAAGCACCATGACTACCGATGCGACGGTCACACGCCCGCTCGCCGACACCTACGTGGCCGCTCCGGCCGCCGGCCCGTTCGCCTGGTATCGCGAGATTTCCGGGCAGGAGCGGCGCACGTTCTGGAGCTGCAAGGTCGGCTACGCGCTCGACGCAATGGACACGCAGATCCTGAGTTTCGTCATTCCCACGCTGATCGGCGTCTGGGCCTGTCCAAGGCCGATGCGGGGCTGATCGGCACCTGCACGCTGCTGGCTTCGGCGGCGGGCGGCTGGATCGCGGGCATCCTGTCCGACCGCATCGGCCGGGTGCGGGCGCTGCAGCTCACCATCCTGTGGTTCGCGGTGTTCACCTTCCTGTGCGGTCTGGCGCAGAACTATGCGCAACTGCTGATCGCCCGCACGCTGATGGGCTTCGGCTTTGGCGGCGAGTGGACGGCCGGCGCGGTGCTGATCGGCGAGGCCATCCGCGCGCAGGACCGCGGCAAGGCGGTCGGCATGGTGCAGGCGGGCTGGGCGCTGGGCTGGGGCGCGTCGGCGCTGCTGTATGCGTGGCTGTTCAGCGTGCTGCCGCCCGAGACGGCGTGGCGCGTGCTGTTCCTGGTGGGCATCGTGCCGGCGATCTTCGTGTTCTTCCTGCGCCGCCTCGTCAAGGAGCCCGAGGTGTTCCAGGACGCCCGCGCAAGGCAGGCCACCGGGGGCGGGGCGAACGTCTTTGCCATCTTCTCGCCCCGGCTGCTGCCGGTCACGCTGCGCGCCGCCATCCTGACCACCGGCGCGCAGGGCGGCTACTACGCCATCACCACCTGGCTGCCCACGTTCCTGAAGACCGAGCGCCACCTGACCGTGCTGGGCACCGGCGGCTACCTGGCCGTCGTGATCGTCGGCTCGTATATCGGCTACCTGACCAGCGCCTTCCTGACCGACTGCCTGGGCCGCAAGCGCAACTTCATTCTGTTCGCGGTGGGCTCGATGGTGGTGGCGCTGGGCTATACCCACCTGGACGTGGCCGACGGCATGATGCTGGCGCTCGGCCTGCCGCTCGGCTTCTTCGCTTCGGGCATTTTCGCCGGCATGGGCGCGTTCCTGACCGAGCTGTTCCCGACCGAGGTGCGCGGCTCTGGCCAGGGCTTCTGCTACAACGTGGGGCGGGCCATCGGCGCGTGCTTTCCGTTCCTGATCGGGCTGGTGAGCGCGCATTCGTCGCTCGGGCATGCCATTGGCATCTTCGCGGCGAGCGCCTACGGCATCCTGATCTTCGCCGCGCTGACCTTGCCGGAGACGCGCGGCCGCCAGTTGGAGACGATCTGACCGGCCGGATTGGCCCAAGGGCGCAGGACGCGGCGTTGCGAGACGCCGCGTTTTTTCTTCTTTTTTCTGACGGAACGCAGTCAAGGCCGGCCGGGTGATGCCCGTTGGTGTCCACACAATGCCTGCGATTGCCGGACAATACCGTCCCATGGACCTGACGACGACAGATTTGCGGACCCTGCTGGACATCACCGGAGTACTCCATGAACCGTCCGCCGACAGCTTCGTGGATCGCCCCGACGTGGTGGGCAAACTGAGCGCCTTGCTGCATGCCGATGTCGTCGGCCACCTCATCTGGACCGACCACGGGCGCCGGTTGCTGGAGCCCGCCGCATGGGGCCGCGACGGGCGCATGAACTTGGAATACCGGGCGCATTTCCAGGGGGTCGATCCCATCGCCCCCTTGCTCCGCAGCTGTCCCGGGCCGCTGGTGATCGAACGGCTGATGGACCGAAACGCGTTGCAGCGCACCGAGTACTTCGCCGATTTCCTGTCCCGCTACCAGATATATCCTGGCGTCAGCATGTATCTGGAGGATGCGGACGGCCCGCTGCTCGACTATCGTTTTGGCACGAGCGATCCCGACAAGCGCTTCGGCGAGCGCGAGGTGACCCTGCTGACCCTGCTCCAGCCGCACCTGATCAACGCGCAGCGCTTGCGGCAGACCGTTCGTGCCGAACGCGAGGCGGCCCGCGCCGGGGCGGGCGGTGCGCGCTTTCCGTGCTTCCTGCTGGTCGACGGCAAGCCCCCGCAGCCCGACCGCAGGGCGCTTGCGCTGATGGCGGGGCTGGACGCGCATGAGCGGGACACGCTGCTCAAGCTGCTGTCGCGGATCGGCACGGGCGCGCTGGCCCCGTTGCGGTGGAACGGTTTCAACCTGTGTGTGGAACGCACGCCCCACGGAGCCGACGGGCAACCGCGGAGCCAGGTGTATCTGCTGGCCCATACCGTCGGGTCGGCTGCGTGGTTCCAGCAGCAGTTCGGCATGACGCCGCGCGAGGGCGAGGTCGGCCACCTCATGCTGCAAGGGCTGTCGGACAAGCACATTGCCCTTGCGCTGAGCATCAGCTACTGGACCGTGCGCTCCCACGTCGGCCGCGTGCTGGACAAGCTCGGGGCCGAATCCCGCTCGGCGATCGGCCTGGCGGTGCTCAGCGCCAGCCAGCGCGGGCCGGGCGGGGGCGGGTAGGCTCCCCACGCCGATGGCGTGATCGCTGGCAGCATGCCGGCGCGGTTGTCCATCGCTAGCTTTAGCGATAGGCGCCCGGTGGTCGCCCACCTTAGCCTAGCGACGAGGAAACCAGACGTACCAATAAATAACATGAGTGGCCCAGCCCGGAACGAAGCCTTGCAGCGCATGCCAGGCGAGAACACGAACGCGTTGGCCAGACGCCTTGCCAAGGGCGGGACGGACGGCACGTCCGCGGCGCCGGCCACGGCGCGATGGGGGGCGCTCACGGCATCCCTCGGCGTCATCCTGCTGGATTTTTCCGCGCTGAAGGACGTTGCCGGCGATACGTCTCCCGCGGCGCTCCAGTCGCTGTGCCTGGAGCAGGTGCACGCCATGCTTGATCGCGCGCTGAAGCACGGCACGCCCAAGACCGACATGGCGGCCGCTTCCTCCTCCGCCTCGAAGCAGCGGCCGGCGCTCACGCCCCGCCAGCAGGACATTCTCCGGGAAGTCGCGAGCGGCAAGTCCAATGTGGAAATCGCACGGACGCTGCATATCAGCGTGGAGACCGTGAAGACCCATATGCAGCAGATCCTGATGCGGCTGGAGGCACGCAACCGGACCGAGCTGGTCGCCCTCCCTGTACCAGCAGGCCGTCAACATCCGTGGGCGCGGACAGTGAGGTCGGGCCCCGCCTTCCCAATGGCCGTGTGACGGGCCCGCGTGGCCAGCGCCCCTTCGACGGACCTGATCGCCCGAGGTCTCGAGCCGGGGGCGCCGGTCTCGCGTTTCGGGCCAGGGCCGGGTGGCGTCCCGAGGCGGACGGAGGGCTTTGCATCCGGCTCAATCCCGCGTCGCTGTCCGCATCCGCAATCCGCGCGATTAAAATGGCGCGCCCGGCGCCGTCGGCGCCATACTCATTGATCCACCTCCGGAAGCCTTCCGCAAAACTCCACCATGCTGTCCCGTGTCCGAAAACTGCTGCCCGCGCTGCTTGCGTTTCCACTGATGAATGCGGTGGCGTCCAGCCCCACGCTCGACCGCATCAAGGCAACGGGCACTGTCCGGCTGGCCCATCGCGAAAACTCGGTGCCGTTCTCGTATCTGGACGCCAACGGCAAGCCGATCGGCTATTCGATGGACCTGTGCATGCGGCTGGTCGATGCCATCCGCGAATCCATCAAGCGGCCCGACCTGAAGGTGCAGTATCTGCAGGTGACGCCCGCCACGCGGATGGACGCCATCATGAGCGGCAAGGCCGACCTGGAATGCGCCTCGACCAATAACGCGCGCGAACGCCGCGAGAGGGTCGCCTTTACCATTCCGCACTACATCGCCAACGGCCGCATGCTGGTCAAGACCGCGTCCGGCATCCGCCAACTGGAAGACCTGCGGGGCAAGACCGTGGTGTCGACGCGCGGCAGCGCGAACGGCGACCTGGTGCGCCAGCTCAGCGAGGCGGGCGGGCTGGGCATCTCCGTCGTCGAAGCCAGCGATCACGGGGAATCGTTTGCGATGGTGGCCGAGGGCAAGGCGCAGGCCTTCGCCATGGACGATGCGCTGCTCGCCGGCATCAAGGCCAACGCCAAGAACCCCGCCGATTACGCGATCGTCGGCAAGACGCAGCAGGTGGTGCCGTACGCCATCATGCTCAGCAAGAACGATCCCGAGTTCAAGAAGCTGATCGATGCGGCGATGGCCCGGGTCATGGAGGACGGCGAGGCGGAGTGTTTCTACAAGAAGTGGTTCAAGCAGCCGATCCCGCCGAACAACGTCAATCTGGGTATCCCGATCAGCCTGCTGCTGCGCGATTCCTTCCGCTATCCGACGGACAACGCCGGTAACTGAAGACAGGCACGACCGCCTCGTGGGGCCGGCCATCGGTGCCGGCCGGTTGGCGTGTCGGGCACGGTAGGTTGCCGATCTCATGTCCAAAGTGTGCTTTCTTGGGGTGCGCGCTGTTTCGTTCTGCGTTGGAGTGGTGCTATCGCTGGCGGCGGCATCAGGGGAGAGCGTTGCGGGCGGTACTAACGATGGGGGTTCGGCCAGGAGCGGGTGGCGAGCAGGATCACCGCGTGCCTGATCAGGCGCTCACGATTCTTCGTGAACACCGTGGGCACCCATACCACGCCGTCCATCGCCAAGCCAACGAGCCAGCAAGTTGTACTGACCTGTTCCATGACCTGACGCTCCGAGCGAATGTTGTGGAACACCTGGATCAGCACGGCCCGCAGCAGCTTCTCCAGCACGATGCTCGGCCACCCGCCGCTGATCTCGGCTTCACCTCCCGGCGAACAATCGATCCATCGTTGTCAGTGCTTCGTTAGCCATCGTGCGGATCGCGCGCAGCGGGTGCGAGCTGGTACGAATCGTCCAGCTTGCAAACCGTGAACAGGCCTCTCAGTGTGCGCGTCGGCGCCGCGCATGATCGCCAGGGGTGCGGATGAGGTTTTCGTATCAACGCTTCGAGTACCTCCGCCGATGACCTGGAGGGAGGTACTCCAGCAGCTTGTTAAGTTGCCAGGATTGCTGCCGCCTGTGCATTAACAGGGGCGTTGTTGCATAAATCCGGTCGCCCGCGCGCGGCATGATGACGTTTACGCGCAACGGTCTGGGCAGATGGCGCGGTAAACAATCCGTCTGGCTGCGTAGATTGTC
>CAKKOY010000127.1 GCA_919592095.1 Ralstonia syzygii subsp. syzygii
TGCTCAACCGCATGGCTGCGCTTGCCCGCCCGCAGTCCGTCCGCGTCGACTGAATTACGCCTCACAGGGATGGCTTCGACTTCAAAGTCGATTTATGCAACAACGCCCCGCGCCGCCGCAGCAGTGCATGCTCGCCGACAGGGCTTCGGCCTATCGGCAGTGGTATCTCCCGTTGGAAGCCGCGTTGCGGCAGGAGGGCGCACAGGGCACGCCCATGGTCTTCGCGGAAGGCATCGCCGGCGCGGCGCGCTTTGCGGACGGCGCCGGGCGTCATGGAGAGCGGGGCTGATAAAAGTCAACCCGAAGACCGGGGGAGATATTGGATCCACTTTCGATGACCTGAAGGTGGAATCTTAACGATACAATTCGCCGGTTCGCTAATCGGCGAATTCGACGTAGTGAAAATTAAAACAGGCAGTCAGGGGTGAATCAAAGGGAATGGCACGTTCCGCCTCCGGTGTTATCCGGTGCGCGGGCATGCCTCGCTGCCGTGTCCGGCACGGGCCGGCACGCAATCATCCGCCGTTCGTTGCCGGACGGCGCACGCAGGTCCTTCCGATTTTCGTTTGTCTGCCGTCTGCCAGGTACGGCCTGGACCGTGCCGAAGGCATGGGCGCGAGCCACGCCGATGCCGGAATCACCACTATTGATGGGTTTTATTTCAGTCGTTTTTTACGGGAAAAGTCGAGTGAAACAAGTCTCGAAAGTGGTGTCTGCCGGTGCGGCCGTGGTCGCACTGGGCATGCTCGGCGGCTGCGCGACCGAAACGTCGCAGGCGTTGCCGGTGCAGAAGGTGGAAAGCGCGAGCCGTCCCTACGCCGGTGTGCGCGCGCCGATCGCGGTGGGCAAGTTCGACAACCGCTCGGCCTACATGCGCGGCGTGTTCGCGAACGGCGTCGACCGCCTCGGCGGCCAGGCCAAGACCATCCTGATCACCCACCTGCAGCAGACCAACCGCTTCAACGTGCTCGACCGCGACAACATGGACGAGATCAAGCGGGAAGCCACCATCAAGAACACCGCGCAGAAGCTCAAGGGCGCCGACTACGTGATCACCGGCGATGTGACCGAGTTCGGCCGCAAGGAAGTGGGCGACCAGCAGCTGTTCGGCATCCTCGGCCGCGGCAAGGAGCAGATCGCTTACGCCAAGGTCAACCTGAACGTCGTCAACATCGCGACCTCGGAAGTGGTGTATTCGGCCGGCGGCGCGGGGGAATACAAGCTGTCGAACCGCGAAGTCATCGGCTTCGGCGGTACCGCCAGCTATGACTCGACGCTCAACGGCAAGGTGCTGGACCTGGCCATGCGCGAGGCGGTGACCAACCTGGTCAACGCGATCGAAAGCGGCGCGTGGACGCCGGGCGCGCAATAAGACAACCAACAACAACGAGAAATCAACAAGGGGTAACAACTGTGATGAGCAAGCTGTTTGCGATGTCGCGCGTGGCGGCCGGTGTGGCCGTCGGGAGTGCGCTGCTGGCCGGGTGCGCTGGTCCGAAGTCGCTGTACCAGTGGGAGGGCTATCAGCCGCAGGTGTACGAGTACTTCAAGGGCGAGTCGAAGGAAGCGCAGGTCACGGAACTCGAGCGCGGCCTGGAGAAGATCAAGTCGGCCAACGGCGCCGTGCCGCCGGGCTATCACGCCCACCTGGGCATGCTGTACTCGAGCCTCGGCAAGGATGACCAGATGGTCCAGGAATTCCAGGCCGAGAAGGCCTTGTTTCCGGAGTCGGGCGCGTACATCGACTTCCTGATGAAGAACGTGAAGAAGGGGACCAACTGATGGCCAAGCGCTTCCTGAAACTGTTTGCCGCCGCCGGTGCGGCTGCCCTGATGGCGGGCTGCGCGGTGCCGACCAAGAACGTCGACTATGCGGCCTTCAAGGCCAGCAAGCCGCACTCGATCGTGGTGCTGCCGCCGCTCAATGAGTCGCCGGAAGTGAAGGCGAGCTACGGCATGCTGTCGCAGGTGACGACGCCGCTGGCCGAAGCGGGCTACTACGTGCTGCCGGTCGCGCTGGTCGACGAGACGTTCCGCCAGAACGGCCTGACCACCGCCGGCGACATCCACGGCGTGCCGGTGGCCAAGCTGAAGGACATCTTCGGCGCCGATGCCGCGCTGTACGTCACCATCACGCAGTACGGCACCAAGTACGTGCTGGTCGACAGCGTCACCGTCGTGGCGGCCGACGCCAAGCTGGTGGACCTCAAGAGCGGCGAGACGCTGTGGACGGGCCATGCCAGCGCGTCGAGCAAGGACAGCGGCAACAGCGTCGACGTCAACGCCGGCGGCATCATCGGCGTGCTGGTGTCGGCGGCGGTCAAGCAGATCGTCAACAGCGCGATCGACTCGGGCTACTCGGTGGCGGGCGCGACCAGCGCGCGGCTGCTGTCGGCGGGCCAGCCGGGCGGTCTGCTGTACGGTCCGCTTTCGCCGAAGTACGGCACGGACTGATCGGCGGATCGTTCATCGCCAACAAAAAACGCCAACCGGAGCGATCCGGTTGGCGTTTTTTGTTGGGCCGGGAAGGTCAGGCGACCGCGCTTTCCGCCTGCGGAGCCCGGGTGCCGGCATGCACCGCACCGGCATGCCTGGCGCGCAGGCGCCGCGTCGCCTCCACCATGCCCCGCAGCGCGGCCTCGACTTCCGGCCAGCCGCGCGTCTTCAGGCCGCAGTCCGGGTTGACCCACAGGCGCTGCACCGGCACCACCTGCGCGGCCTTGTCCAGCAGGGCTTCCATCTCTTCCACGCGCGGCACGCGCGGCGAGTGGATGTCGTAGACGCCCGGGCCGATCTCGTTCGGGTAGGCGAACTCGCCGAACGCGTCCAGCAGCTCCATGTTCGAGCGCGAGGTCTCGATGGTGATCACGTCGGCATCCATCGACGCGATGGCCGGGAGAATGTCGTTGAACTCCGAATAGCACATGTGCGTGTGGATCTGCGTGTCGTTGCGCACGCCCGAGGCCGACACGCGGAAGGCACGCGCGGCCCACTCCAGGTAGGCGGCGACATCGGCGGCGCGCAGCGGCAGGCCCTCGCGGAAGGCCGGTTCGTCGATCTGGATGGCGGCGATGCCGGCGGTCTCCAGGTCGCGCACTTCGTCGCGCAGCGCCAGGGCGATCTGCAGCGCGGTCTGCTCACGCGGCTGGTCATCGCGCACGAAGGACCATTGCAGCATCGTCACCGGGCCGGTCAGCATGCCCTTCATCGGTTTGGCGGTCAGGCTCTGCGCGTACTTGGACCACTCCACCGTCATCGGCTCGGGGCGGTACACGTCGCCGTAGATGACCGGCGGCTTCACGCAGCGCGAACCGTAGCTCTGCACCCAGCCGTTGGCGGTGAAAGCGTAGCCCCACAGCAGCTCGCCGAAGTATTCGACCATGTCGTTGCGCTCGGCTTCGCCGTGCACGAGCATGTCCAGGCCCAGGGCTTCCTGGCGGCGCACCACGTCGGCGATCTCGGCGCGCATGCGTTCCAGGTAGGCCAGCGCCTGCAGTTCGCCGCGCTTGTATTGCGCGCGCGCCTGGCGGATCTCCGGTGTCTGCGGGAACGAGCCGATGGTGGTGGTCGGCAGCAGCGGCAGGCTCAGGCGGGCCTGCTGTGCCTCGGCGCGCACCGGGTAGGGCGCGGCGCGCTCGGCGTCCTGCGCCCGGATGGCGGCGACGCGCTTCTTGACGCCCTCGTTGTGCACGCGGCGTGAGGCGGCGCGGGAGGCGATGGCGGCGGCGTTCTCGGCCAGGGCGGCCAGGGCGGTATGCGCGGCATGCCCGGCATCGTGGCCCTCGACCAGCGCGCGCTTGAGGATGGCGAGCTCGTCCAGCTTCTGGCGCGCGAAGGCCAGCCAGCCTTTCAGCTCATCGTCCAGCCGGGTTTCGGCGGCCAGGTCTACCGGAACGTGCAGCAGCGAGCAGCTCGGTGCCAGCCACAGGCGGTCGCCCAGGCTTTGCGCCAGCGGCGTCACGCGCGCCAGCGCTTGTTCCAGATCCGTGTGCCAGATGTTGCGGCCGTCGACCACGCCGGCGGACAGGATCTTGTCGGCCGGCCACGGTGCGAACGCTTCGAGCTGCTGCGGCGCACGCACCAGGTCCAGGTGCACGCCGGCCACCGGCAGCGACCGGATCAGCGCCGCATGGTGCGATGCGGCTTCGAAATACGTGGCGAGCAGCAGCTTGGGGCCGCCGGCCGCCGCCAGCGTCGCGTAGGCGGGGCCATAGGCATCCGACCAGGCTTTCGGCAGGTCCAGTACCAGCGCGGGTTCGTCGATCTGCACCCATTCCACCCCCTGGGCCGCCAGGCGCTCGAGCACGGCGGTGTAGGCCTGCAGCAGCTGCGGCAGCAGCGACAACTTGTCGGCCAGCCCGCCGCGTGCCTTGGCCAGATGCAAGAACGTGACCGGGCCGAGCAGGGCCACCTTCACGCGGTGCCCGGCGGCCTGCGCTTCGCGCACCTCGTCGAACAGCCATCCGGTGCCGGGGCCGAAGCGCAGGTCCGGCGTCAGTTCGGGCACGAGGTAGTGGTAGTTGGTGTCGAACCACTTGGTCATTTCCATGGCGGCGTGGTCGGCGTTGCCGCGGGCCAGCACGAAGGATTGCGCCAGCGTCAGCCGTGCCGCGTCGAAGCCGTAGCGTGTGGGGAGGGCACCCAGCAGCGCCGCGGTCTGCAGCACCTGGTCGTACCAGGCGAAGTCGCCGACGGTGACGAAGTCGAGCCCGGCGTCGCGCTGGGCGTTCCAGTGGCGTTCGCGCAGCGCGCGGCCGGTGTCGCGCAGGTCCGCCTCAGTGGAGGCGCCCTTCCAGAACGATTCCAGGGCGAATTTGAGTTCACGTTGCGCGCCGATGCGCGGATAGCCGAGGGTATGGATGGTCGTCATGATGCCAGTCGGTTTGAGAGTCTTGCGATGATGGGCGACGGCCAGTCATGAATCAAATGATATTATTTTCCATAATCTTGAATTGTATTCATATCCACCCGGACACGCCCGCCCATGCTCGAAATCCGCCATCTCCGGACCCTGATCGCCCTGGCCGAAAGCGGCTCCGTCTCGCGCGCGGCCGAGCGGCTGCATCTGACCCAATCGGCGCTGTCGCACCAGCTGCGCGCGCTGGAGTCGCATTACGGGCTGGCCGTCGTGCGCCGCAAGGGCCAGACCGTGGCGCTGAGCGAGGCGGGTGAACGCCTGCTGGAACTGGCGCACAAGGTCGTCGCCGACATCCAGGCCGCCGAGCGCGACCTCGAGCGCATCAAGGGCCGCGCCGCCGGCACGTTGCGCATCGCGCTGGAATGCCACACGTGCTTCGACTGGCTGATGCCCGTGATGGACGCCTTCCGCCCGCGCTGGCCTGAGGTCGAGCTGGATCTCGTCTCCGGTTTCCATGCCGATCCGCTTGCGCTGCTCAAGGAGGGCCGCGCCGACGTGGTGATCGGCTCCGAGCCCAAGCCGCGCCGGGGCGTGGTGTTCGCGCCGCTGTTCCGCTTCGAGATCCTGGCCGTGCTGCCGGTCGATCACCCGCTGCGCAGCCGCAAGTGGCTGGAGGCGAAGGACTTTGCCGGCCAGACCCTCATCACCTACCCCGTGCCGGAAGAGCGCATCGACCTGATTCGCCAGGTGCTGGCGCCGGCCGGCGTTCCGTTCACGCGCCGCACCACCGAGCTGACCATCGCCGTGCTGCAGCTGGTGGCCAGCCGGCGCGGCCTGGCTGCGCTGCCGATCTGGGGCATCCGGAACTATGTCGACTACGAATACGTGATCGCCAAGCGCGTCGGCCGCGAGGGCCTCTGGAGCGATCTCTATGCCGCCATGGTGCGCGACTATGCGCAAGCGCCGTTCTCGCAGGACTTCATCGAGACCGCCAAGTCGATCTGCTTTGCGCAGTTGCCGGGGGTGATGGCGCTGGAGTAGGGTGGCCCGCCGCGTCCGGGCCTTGTCCTGTCAGCCTTGGCGAGTGGTCGGGGCCGACGATCGAGGAAGCCGATGGCGGGCTTGCGCCATCGGTCATCGCCATCACCTGGCTGCGACAGCCGGCCCGTCGAGTATCACGGGTAGAGTTTCAAGGCCGACCAGGGATCGCCGGAATGGGAGCGTCTGAAGACCAGGCGGTCATGGAGGCGGAACGGCTTGTCCATCCAGAACTCGATGCAGTTCGGTACGATCCGGAACCCCGTCCAAAACGCTGGGCGCGGTATTTCGCCGACCCCGAATCGCACCACTTCAGCCGCGACAGCCTTTGCCAAGGCCGTGCGGTGATCGAGGGGGCGTGATTGTCTGCTGGCCCAGGCGCCAATCCGACTGGCTCTGGCACGGGAGACAAAATACGCATCCGCCTCTTCGGCCGAAACGCGGCTGACCGAACCCCGGAAGCGAACTTGGCGACGCAGCGATTTCCAATGCAAGACCGCTGCCGCCTGCATGTTCTCCGCCAATTCGACGCCCTTCTGGGATTCGGTATTGGTGTAAAAGACGAACCCTTCGCTGTCGAACCCCTTCAGCAACACCATGCGTACATTGGGCAAGCCGTCCGGACCGGTGGTTGCCAGCGCCATGGCATTGGCGTCATTGATCTCTTTGCGGTGCGCCAGCTCAAGCCATTCGCCGAACAACGCGAAGGGGTCTTCGCCGGAGATGGTTTCGTGATCGTTGCGGAACGCGGCTTCCGCATCCACGTCGGTCAGATTCATGCTGACACTCCGTTGCATGCCTCATGCCCCGTGAGCAGTTGACGCTCAGCCAGGAGATTGCGCCACTTATCGAGATCATTGCCCGGCTTTGTCACCATGTAGCTCGCCCCATTGGCTTCAATGAGCACCTCGCCTGCCGGTGGAACGTTGAGAAACTCCATGTGCTGGGTCGCGCAATAGGCGCCGACGTCCAGTATCAGCATGTATTGGCCCGCTTTGACGGACTCCGGGGCCACGACCTCGCCCGGCAGGATGTAGTCGTTTCTCAGGATGCTGCGCCCCCGGACCTTGGCATTGCAGCGCTTGGAATAATCCACGATCTCATTGAACGCCGAGTCCAGGAACACCGTGTTATGGGCCCGGTTGCGGAGCTGTGCCGAAGGCATCAGCATGCGCGGCCCATCCGTGACAACAATATTGCCCAGGGAATGCTGCACGATGTCCCGCTTGATGCCGGTGAGCAGGACACCGGCGTCCGCCAGTACATCTCTTCCCGGCTCGAACATGAACGTGACCGTTTCGGGTATCTTCATTTCCGCCGCAAGATCGCGGATGGCCTGGAAATACGTTTTCCAATCGAAATGCTTCTCGGCCTCCGACCATTTCTCATAGCTGAAGCCATGGCCTCCGGCGAAGTTGATCGATCGCGCGGTCGGGAAATGGTCCAGATACATCCGGAAGATCTGCCGCGCGATATCGACCATGCCCTGCAGGGCATTCCCGCTGCCGCAGTAGACTTCAAAGCATTCAAGCGTCCGGCCCTTCGCCGACAGCATCTTCGCCAGGCTGCCGAGCTGGTCGACTTTGATGCCGGGCTTGTCGGAGCCCAGGCTGTCGATGCGCACGCTGATCGTGGGCGCATTTTCGTGAATGGCGTAGGCAATCTCGTCCCGGCTGGCAAGAAAGACGGGATAGTCCTTCTTGCTCCAGAAGGCGATCTCTTCATTGGAGACATGGCCGGGCGAGACGATGAAATCGGAGAACCCATACTGCGTGATGAGCGTGTACTCATTCGGCATCTGCAGCAGAATGCCGGCGCCCTCATCGCGTAAAGGTTTCAGGATGTGCGGATTCGCGTTGGGGAAGAACGGAACGAAGATCGACACGCGGCCATCGAGGCCAGCCGCGGCGATCGCCGCTTTCACCCGCCGGATGTTCCGGACCAGCTGGGTTTCGCTGTAGATGAAAACCTGCGTGCCTGTCTGCGCGCAGATGCTTGGCAGGTCCGCCTGGGCGATCCAATGCTCGGTCAGGCGCGGCTTATGCTGAAGTTCGGTAGGGACTGCTATTGGCGTGTGCAATTGCATCGGGGTTCTCCTTTGGGTCGTGTATTTCTGACTTTGATTGTTGGTAAAGACATGGAGCCCGAGGCGGCCGGTGGTCTGCCTAACTTACACAAAGAAATTCGGCGCCGCATTGATCTGGGCGAAATCGGCAAGCGATCCGGGGCTTCGATTCTCGGGTCTACGGTGATGCGTGGAGGCGGGCTTGCGTGATCTCACGCGTTGCGCTCTCGATTGACGTGCCCGCATGAGTTGTTCACCGATGAGAAAGCTGTTGGATCTCCTCGCAGGCTTTTGCCAGGATCGGGATGTCCTGTGCATCCTAAAGTCTGAGTTCGCGCGGGTGGCAACCTGAGTCGTGAATGTCGCATTGCTCGGTGCAGATGGAGCCCCACCCGCCTTCCGCCTTGATCCCGCGCATGCGGGCCATGGAACTGGGGTGGACACGGTTCATGCCGTTGCAATGCGGAACCTGATCGAAGCGGTTCTTGGTGACCACCGGGCCCAGCTGTACCGGTGCAACCAGCGGATCGAACCTCGTCGGCCCGGATGACACGCTGCCCAGCGCCATCATTGCGGAATGGGCACGCGCGCACCGAAAATGGACGTGCCGACCCGCACATGCGTGGCGCCTTGCGCGATCGCTTGGCGGTAATCCGCGCTCATTCCCATCGACAGGATGCGGAGCCCGTGATCCTCTGCGATCGATCTCAGCCATGCGAAGTGATCGGAGGGGTCGAAGCCGGCGGGAGGAATACACATCAACCCTTGGACGTTCAACTGATAGACATCGCGGCATGCCCGGATCAAGGCCGGGGCTTCAGGGGGTAGAACGCCGCCTTTCTGGGGCTCCCTCCCGACGTTTACCTGAATGTAGATGGCAGGATCACGCCCTTGCTTTTCGGCTTCTTCCGCGATGGCTTGGGCCCGCCTGGCCCGGTCCACCGATTCAATTGGGTCAAAGAGACCAACGGCCTGGCGGACTTTGTTCGACTGCAGGGGGCCGATCAGATGCAGCTCGATCCCGGGATTCCGGCTGCGCAGTTCCGGCCATTTCTTCGCCGCTTCCTGAACCCGGTTCTCGCCGAACACGGTCAGCCCCAGATCGATCGCCTTCTGGATATGCTGGGGTTCAACCGTTTTCGATGCGGCAACGAGCGTCACCGCATCGGCGTGTCGGCCGCTGTCGATGGCCTCATGCTGTATGGCTTTCCTGACCGTTCCGATGTTGTCTTCCAGATTGCATCCCATACGTTTGCACATTCCTGTAACGATCTGCCGATCGGCAGCACGGCATCGAGAAGGTTGCTCACCCGGCGGGCGGCAGCCGGGCGCCATGGCGCTCAGATGTCGTGAGCGAATGTGAGGCGTCTGTGCGAACGCGTCAGCATCGCCTCGTCGGCGATGGCAATGCCCAGGGCTTTCATGCGCAGGCCGATCGATTCGCGCAGCGACAACAGGTCTTCAGCGGCCTTGTCGTGCAGCGCTTCGGCAACGATCAGCATCGTGTCGGACGCCTTCGATACGATCGAGGTCGCGCCCTGCCGGAACACCCACCTGCGCGAGTGGGCCTCGTCGGCTGCATCCGCGAAGACGATTTCGTCCTCCGCCGGATGCTCGATTTCGCCCTGGAAGGTGCGGTAGTGTTCGGTGCCGGTCGCGGGGCAGACCGTGATCCCGTCGACGATGTGGGCGCAGTCGAACGCGGCGATCGGTATCGCGGCCTGCATCGATTCCGCGTTGAGCGCATCGATCAGCGGATGGAAGCGCGGTAACTCGCGGTCCTTGCGGAACCGGCGCAGCAGCGCTTCCGCCGCACAGCGGTACTGGGTCGGCTTGAGCCCCATCGTCGAGTACGCCTGGCGCCAGGCCTGGATGGACGGCATCTCGCCTTCGGGTGTCGCTTCAAGTTGTGCCGCAACCCGACTGAGTGTTGCGTCAATGTCTGCCGCTGCGCCATTGGCGGCGCGCACGCCGCGCAGGACCAGGGTCAGGGCCGAGAGCGTCGGAAATCGGTCCCATACGGCATCGGAGTGGTAGAAGTACATGTTTCGGTTCATATGCCTTGGTCGGGCTAGTACCTCTGCACAGGGGTTATGACGGTTTGTCAGAGGTGGTTACAGGGTAGGCTTTGGCCAATTTTTTGCGAGCCGTTTCAGTAGAGAACATCCAGTTGATGCGAGC
>CAKKOY010000128.1 GCA_919592095.1 Ralstonia syzygii subsp. syzygii
GGTGCTGGCATGGTCGCGATGGCGGCGCGCGCATCAGTGGCGCGCTCAGCAGTGTCACTACCGGGCGCGGGGATGTGCTCCGCCATTTTGAGCTACGGCTGTAGTACTAACTGCATTCCGCAGTTCGACGCGGCGGGCCGGGTCGCGGGCGTGCACGCGGTGACGCTCGACATCACCGAGCGCAAGAAGCAGGAGCTGCACCTGCGCGCGCTTTCGACCACCGGCCACCTGACCGGGCTGCTCAACCGCGCGGGCTTCGAAAACCGCCTGTCGGCGGCGCTCGCGCAGGCGCGCGGCGATGGGACCGTCGGCGCGCTGCTGCTGCTCGACCTGGACGGTTTCAAGGTCGTCAACGATACGCACGGACACGCCGTGGGTGATGCGCTGCTGCGGCGCTTTGCGCAGCGGCTGGCGCGTACCGTGCGCCCTTGTGACGGCGTGGCGCGCTTCGGCGGCGACGAATTCGCCGTGATCCTGGCGCAGCCCGACGACGCCAGGGCGGTGGCACGCCATATTCTCGAGGCGTGCGACAGGCCGTTCCGCCTGGGCGAGGCCGTGGTGCGGGTCGGCGCCAGCATCGGCATCGCCGGCTTCGACGCGGGCACGCTGGCGCAGAGCGCCGTGTTCGAGGCGGCGGACGAGGCGCTGTATGAGGCCAAGTCGCGCGGCAAAGGGTTGTTCGTGGCCTTCGACGAATTGTCGGCCGGCTCGTCCCGCACCGCCTGAACAGGGGCATCGCGGCGTACGCAGAAATGGGTACGCTGGCGATGGCGGATGGCCGGATCGCATCAAGGCGCTCGCAGAAACGGGTACGCAACGGGCGAGCGCCCCGCTCTTCCGCCGGGGTGCTGCGCCGCGATAATCCCCTGCCGGGGCGGGTGGCGGAGAATTCCCTATCGCACGGTCGTGCGCTTTCCGGTAAAGTCCCGCGACTGACTGCGCGCGCCCCCACCGTGGCGCGTCGCACGAGAGCGCTGTACCCAAGGCGCCTTCGCTTCACACTCCGACGCACTTCCGGCGCGTGCATGCCCGATCCGGCATCGCCCGCCCGGCAGGCGCGCGGCCGGACGCGATGCAGGGCGCATGCGGGGAAGCGACGGTGTTGGGCCAGCGCATCTTCGAGACGGATCGCAATCGCGACGGATAAAAGGAGCAGGTTCACATGCAAAAGACCATCAAACGGCTGCTGGTGACGGCAGTGGCCGCGGGGGCGGCAGTGGCGGCGGGCGCAGCGTCCGCGGCCCAGGACATCAAGATCGGCGTGGCCGAGGCGCTGTCGGGCGGTGCCGCCCAGTACGGCGCGGCCATCCGCAACGGCTTCCAGCTGGCCGCCGACGAAATCAACGCCGCCGGCGGCATCAACGGCAGCAAGATCGCGCTGGTCATCGAAGACGAGCAGGGCAAGAAGGAAGAGGCCATCAACGTCTTCAAGAAGCTGATCTTCCAGGACAAGGTAGCGATGGTGTTCGGCCCGACGCTGTCCAACTCGGCGCAGGCGGCCGACCCGATCGCGCAGGGCGCCAAGACGGTCGTGTTCGGCACCTCCAACACCGCCGATGGCATCACCAGCATCGGCGACTACGTCTTCCGCAATTCCGTGACCGAAGCCGACGTGCTGCCGGCCACCATCCAGACCGTGGTCAAGAAGGCCGGCGTGAAGAAGGTTGCCGTGCTGTACGGCAACGATGACGTCTTCACCAAGAGCGGCTACGACAACTTCAAGAAGGCGCTCGAAGACCTGAAGATCCCGGTCACCACCACCGAGACCTTCGCCAAGGGCGACGTGGACTTCAAGGCTCAGCTCACCAAGATCAAGGCGACCAATCCGGATGCGATCGTGCTCTCCGCACTGATCGCCGAGGGCGGTCCGATCATGGTGCAGGCCCGCCAACTGGGCCTGAACGTGCCCATCATCGGCGGCAACGGCATGAACTCGGTCAAGGTGTTCGACCTGGCCCGCGACAAGTCCGACAACCTGTGGGTGGGCAGCCCGTGGTCGATCGAGAACCACACGCCGGAGAACAGCAAGTTCATCACCGCCTACACCAGCAAGTACAAGGCGGCGCCGGACCAGTTCGCGGCGCAGGCGTATGACGCGATGTACATTGCGGCCCGGGCGCTGAAGGCCGTGAAGTTCAGCGGCAGCGTGGAAGCTGACCGCAAGGCCATCCGCGATGCGCTGCCGGCGGTCAAGCACACCGGTGCCACCGGTGCGTTCGCGTTCCGCCAGGTGACGGCGCGCGGCAAGCCGGCCGGCTACGACGCGGTGCAGACGCCGATCGTCAGCGTGACCAAGGCGGGCAAGTACACGATCGAGAAGTAATCTCCGGCTGGCTTCGAGGCCGGAACGCGGGGCGTAGCTGAACCTACGCCCCATCGCTTTTTTTGTGGCACCACGCCGCACTTTCATCCAATTCATCATGCTGGAACAGCAACTCGTCAACGCGCTGTCGCTCGGTTGCGTGTATGCGTTGTTCGCCCTGGGATTCACGCTGGTCTTCGGCATCCTGGGCGTGATCAACCTGTCGCACGGCGCGGTGTTCATGCTGGGCGCCTATGCGGCGCTGCAGGTCGTGACGCATTTCGAACTGCCGCTATGGGCGGCACTGCTGGTCGGATTCGCCGTCAGCGGCGTGGCCGGGCTCGTCATCGACGTGGTGCTGCTGCGCCCGCTGCGCCGCCGCAACGCCCCCCACCTGATCCCGATGATCGCCACCATCGGCGCGGGCATCGCCATCAACAACGCCATGCAGGGCGTGTTCGGCGCGGAGAACCTGCGCTTTCCGGCCGGGCTCGTCTCCGATGCGTCGCTCGACCTGGGCGGCATCCACCTGATGCCGCTGGAGCTGGGCATCATCGTGCTGTCCTTCGTGCTGATGGCGGCGCTGATGCTGCTGCTCAAGCGCACGCAGCTGGGCCGCGCGCTGCGCGCCATCGCGGAGTCGCCCAAGGCGGCGGCGCTGCTGGGCATCCATGTCGAGGGCCTGTTCCTGCTGACGTCGTTTGCGGCGGCGGCGCTGGGCGGGCTGGCCGGCGTGCTGATCGGCCTGTATTCGAACGCGGTGTTCCCGCTGATGGGCCAGCCGATGCTGCACAAGGGGATCGCGGTCATCATCCTGGGCGGCCTGGGCGACATCCGCGGCGCGATGCTGGGCGGGCTGTTCCTCGGGTTCGCCGAGGTGCTGTCGGTGGCCTACATCGGCTCTACCATGCGCGATGCGGTGGCGTTCGGCCTGCTGTTCCTGATCCTGCTGGTGCGGCCGCAAGGGCTGTTCGGCAAGGTGCTGGAACGCAAGGCGTAAGGAGGCCGCGATGGAATGGTTCGACAATTTCTGGTCGGTCTACAGCAACCTGGTGCTGACGCTCGGCATCAACGCGCTGCTGGCGCTGTCCATCTATCTGACGCTGTCGTGCGGCCTGCTGGCGATGGCCAATGCGGCCTTCATGGGCATCGGCGCGTACACTTCCGCGCTGCTGACGATGAACGCGGAGATGCCGTTTCCGGTCGCGCTGCTGGGCGGCATGGCGGCGCCGGCCGTGGTGGCGCTCATCATCGGCGGACCGACGCTGCGGCTGTCGGGCGTGTACCTCGCCATGGCGACGCTGGGCTTTGGCGAAGTGGTGCGCGTGCTGATCCTCAACACCGAATCGTGGACGGGCGGCGCGCTGGGCCTGAACAGCATCCCGCAGCTGACCGAGTGGTGGCACGTGGCGCTGGCCGTGGTGCTGACGCTGTCCGTGCTGGCGCGCCTGCGCCGCTCCAAGGTGGGTCGCGCGTTCGAGGCCATCAAGGAGGATGAGACCGCCGCCGGCCTGATGGGTATCAATGTGGCGGGCACCAAGCTGCGGCCTTCGTGCTGGGCGCGATGATCGCCGGGCTGGCGGGCGCGCTCAACGCGCATCTCACGTTCTTTATCGGCCCGGCGGAGTACGGCTTCGACCGCGGCGTGGAGATCCTGACCATGGCAATCCTGGGCGGCACCAGCGGCCTCGCGGGGCCGGTGCTGGGCAGCGTGATCCTGTCGCTGCTGCCGGAACTGCTGCGCGCGTTCAAGGATTTCCGCCTGGTGGTCAACGGCCTGATCCTGATGCTGATCGTGCTGTTCCTGCCCAAGGGCATCTGGGACCCGGCACGTTTCGCGCGCTGGTTCGGCATGAAGCGCGGCGGCACCATGCCGGGCGCGTCGGCCGCCTCCAATGAATCGCACTGAGGCCGCCATGCTCAAGCTCGCATCCATTTCCAAGCGCTTCGGCGGCCTGTCGGTCCTGCAGGACGTCAACATCGAGGTGCCGCAGGGCACCATCTTCGGCCTGATCGGCCCCAACGGCGCCGGCAAGACCACGGTGTTCAACCTGATCACCGGGCTGCTGGAGCCGACCGGCGGCACACTGACCTTCGACGGCGCCAGCCTGGTCGGCAGGAAGCCGCACCAGATCACGCAGATGGGCATCGCCCGCACGTTCCAGAACATCCGCATCTTCAAGGAGATGACGCTGCTGGAGAACGTGGTGGTCGGCATGCACCGGCACCTGGACTACGGCGCGCCGGGCCTGCTGCTGTCGCTGCCCAGGTACCGTGCCGCCGAGCGGCGCGCGCGCGATCGGGCATTGGAGCTGCTGTCGTGGGTCAAGCTCGACCACAAGGCAGGCGACATCGCCGACAACCTCTCCTACGGCGACCAGCGCAAGCTCGAACTCGCGCGGGCGCTGGCCACCGAGCCGAAGCTGCTGCTGCTCGACGAGCTCGTCGCCGGCATGAACACCGGCGAGAAGGTCGACCTGATGGCCGAGATCGAGAACATCAAGGCGCGCGGCTACACCATCTTCATGATCGAGCACGACATGCGCTTCGTGATGGGCCTGTGCGAGCGGATCGCCGTGCTGAACTTCGGCCGCATCATCGCCGAAGGGCCGCCCGAGGCGATCCGCAACAACCCGCAGGTGATCGAGGCCTACCTGGGCCGCGACGATGATGAAGGCGAAGGCGGTGCTGCCGCGCAGGAGGTGACGGCATGACGGTGCTGCTGGAAGTCAAGGGGCTGGAGGTGTCGTACGGGCACATCGCGGCCGTCAAGGGCATCGACTTCGCGCTCAACGCGGGCGAGATCACGTCGCTGGTCGGCGCCAACGGCGCGGGCAAATCGACCACGCTGCTGGCGCTCTCCGGGCTGATCCCGAAGGTGCAGGGCACGGTGCGCGGCACGATCCTGTTCGAGGGCGAGGATGTCGCGCAGTGGTCGCCGCACAGGCGCGTCGAGCGCGGCATCGTGCAGGTGGCCGAGGGGCGCGCCATCCTCACCACCATGACGGTGCGCGAGAACCTGGAGCTGGGCGCCTATACGCGGCATGGCCGGAATCAGCGCAGTCAGATCGCCTCCGACCTGGAGCGCGTGTTCCACCTGTTCCCGCGCCTGAAGGAGCGCATCGACGGCATGGCCGGCAACCTGTCGGGCGGCGAGCAGCAGATGCTCGCCATCGGCCGCGCGCTGATGGCACGTCCGCGCGTGCTGCTGCTCGACGAGCCGTCGATGGGCCTGGCGCAGATCATCGTGCAGGAGATCTTCCGCATCCTGCGCACCATCAATGCCGAAGGGCTGACCATCTTCCTGGTCGAGCAGAACGTGCGGCAGGCGCTGAAGATCGCACAGCGCGGCTACGTGCTGGAGACCGGCCAGATCGTGCTGGCCGACAGCGGGCAGAACCTGCTGGGCAATCCGCGCGTGCTGGAGGCGTACCTGGGCGGCTGAGCCCGCGTCTGTCACCGGCGCCATTCCCCGGCGCCGGTCTTTTTGCCCCGGAGCGTACCCATTTCTGCGTACGCTTCAGGCACCCGCCAGCACGTGCCGCTGCGCCTCGAACAGCGCGATCAGCCCGTCGGCCACTGCCCGCACGCGCGGCGAGCGTCGGACATCGGGATGGATCACCAGCCAGATCGGCCGCTGCAACGCCGGGTCGCTGACCGGCAGCCGGCGCAGGGGCGTACCCGTTTCTGCGGACGCCAGAAAGTGCGGCAGCGCGGCCACGCCCAGCCCCGCCAGCGCGGCCCGGTGGATCGCCGCCAGGTCGCTGCAGCGCAGGATCATGCGGCGCGCGCCGGCGTAGGCGGCCAGCCAGCGCTGCTGCGGCATGTGCCGCAGGGTGTCGTCGTAGCCGATGAATTCCCATTCCGCTTCCGGGCGCGCCAGCGCCTCGGGCGTTGCATAGAGGCCGTAGCCGAGATCGCCCAGCGGCCGCGTCGCCAGCGCCGCTGACGTGGGGCGCGACAGCCGCACCGCCAGATCGGCCTCGTGCGCCATCAGGTTGGCGTTGCGCTTCTCGCCCAGTATGACCAGGTCGATGCCGGGCCACCGGCGCCGCAGCGCCGCCAGGTTGGGCGCGATGATGTGGCTGGCGAGGGTCGGCGGCGCAGAGACGCGCACCGTGCCGCGCAGGCTGCCGGCCCCCGCAGCGGCACGGGCAAAGCCGGCCGCTTCCTGCTCCATGCGGCCGGCCCGCTCGGCCAGCGCGCCGCCCTCGGCCGTCAGGCGCCAGCCGCGCGGCAGGCGGTCGAACAGCCGCACGCCGTGCGCCTGCTCCAGCGCATCGGCGCGGCGGGCCACGGTGGTGTGTTCCACGCCCAGCCGGCGCGCCGCGCCCGACAGGCTGCCTTCCCGCGCCAGCGCGAGAAAGTAGCGGACGTCATCCCACTGCAAGGAAGAAGAAGGTTCGGTGCCCGCAGCACGCGCCCGCACCGGGCGCCTGGGCTGAACCGTGTTTTTTTGCACAGAAGCTGATCGATTTTTACGGATTCCGGTGCGATTCTGAACGGAATACGCTGGCTGCACAACGTGGCCAACCCTTTTGAACCACGCCGGAAATCGAAAAGCGTACCCATTTCTGCGAGGGCTTCCGTCATGCACGCCAGGCGCATCCAACTGCGCGAACCCGGGCCGCCATTGGATTTGCGGGTCGCCGCCATCGCCATTCCGCTGCGCTACACCGCAGTGGACGTCAACCTTGTCGATGGGGATCGCCGGGCCGGGTTGTATGCTGGGTCGGCGTTTCCGGCCGCGTGGGGCGTGGTGGAAGCGATGGGTCTGGCGGCGCGCGGCGCTGCTTCTCTCGCCCTGGTGTCAGGCAAGACCTCGGGTGCGCTGCTGCCGCGCCCATGATCCGATGTTCAACCCACCTCAACCGGAGGCTGCCATGCTGTACCTGATTCTTTTGACCTATCGCGCGCCGCTCGACGTGCTCGACCGCGTGTTGCCCGCGCATCGGGCGCACCTGCAGGCGCACTACGAGAGCGGCCATTTCCTGATGTCCGGCCCGTTCTTTCCGCGCGAGGGCGGCGGCATCCTGGCGCGCGGAGATTCGCGCGAGGCGATCGAAGCCATCGTTGCGCGCGATCCGTTTGTCGTCGAGAAGCTGGTGGAGGCGCGGGTGATCGCCTGGGCGCCCAACCGGCGGCTGGACGAGGTCCCCCAGGCGTGGCTGCCCGAGGCGGCCGTCAGCATCCGCACCGATGAGGATGCGGCGACGCGGCCGCTATCATGACGGGCAGTCGTCCCGAGAGCCGCCATGTCCGACACGCCATCACCCTCGTCCGACCCGCCCCCGCGGCTGCCGTTCCGGCGCGAACACCTGGTGCTGGTGATTGCCGGCGTGATCGGCTGCGCCGGGGCCCTGGCGACGATCGTGTTCCGCGAATGCCTGCGGCAGCTGCAATGGTGGCTGGCCGGAGCCGACCAGGGCCTGGTCGCGACGGCGCGGGCGCTGCCATGGTGGGCGCGCCTGCTGGTGCCTGTGGTCGGCGGGCTGCTCGCCGGGCTGACGCTGCAATACGGGCTGAAGTGGATTCCGCGCAAGGGCGCGGAAGACTACATGGAGGCGATTGCCGTCGGTGACGGCGTGCTGAGCGCGCGGCAGAGCCTGGTCCGCAGCGCGTCATCGCTGTGTTCGGTGGCGAGCGGCGCTTCGATCGGCCGCGAAGGCCCGATGGTGCAGCTCGCGGCGATGTGCGGTTCTCTGCTGGGCCGGCTGCTGCGCCATGCCATGCCGGTGTCGGTCGAGCAACTGCGCCTGCTGGTTGCCTGCGGCGCGGCGGCCGGCATCACCTCGGCCTACAACGCGCCCATCTCTGGCGCCGTGTTCGTCTGCGAGATCGTCTTCGGCGCCATCACCACGGCCACGCTCGGTCCGCTGCTGGTGTCCGCCGTCACCGCCGACATCATCGTGCGCCAGTTCTTCGGCTACGGCGCGGTCTATGCGATGCCGCATTTCGATTTCGTCTCCGGCTGGGAGGTGCTGACGTATCTCGGCCTGGGCCTGGCTGCCGGGATGGCGGGGCCGCTGCTGCTCGGCCTGATCGACCGCGCGCGCGACGCTTTTGCGCGTACCCGCTTGCCGCAGGCGCTGCGACTGGCCTTGGGCGGGCTGATCGTCGGTGCGCTGTCGATCCGCGTGCCGGAGGTCTGGGGCAACGGTTACAGCGTGGTCAACGGCTTCCTGCATGCGCCCTGGTTGTGGCAGGCGGTGGCACTGGTGCTGGTCTGCAAGGTTTGCGCGACCGCCGCCAGCGCCGGCTCGGGCGCCGTGGGCGGCGTGTTTACGCCCACGCTGTTCTGCGGCGCGGCGCTGGGTCTGCTGTATGGCACCGGCATGCATGCGCTGCTGCCCGATGCCGCGCCGGTGCCGGTCAGCTACGCGGTGGTCGGCATGGGTGCGTTGCTGGCGGCCACGACCCATGCGCCGCTGATGTCGATCCTGATGATCTTCGAGATGACGCTGAGCTACCAAGTGGTGCTGCCGCTGATGCTGGCGTGCATCACCGGCTATGTGACGGCCCACGCGACGGGCGCGCCGTCGGTCTATGCGCGGGCGCTGGCGCGCAATCGCGACGATACCTTGCGTTTGCCGCCGCCTTCATCGCCCTAGTGGCTTACGCAGAAATGGGTACGCTTGGTCGCGGGCATGGCACGGAAGGAAGGTGTTGCCATCGACTTCGCACTGTGACGGTAGGAGCGTGCTGAGTGTGTTTCGCGTGGCAACCACCATGCATTGCGGTGCCGCGACATCTCGCGGGACAAGACCGAAGATTTGCGCAGCGCGCCGAAGCGTACCCAATTCTGCGAGGCCTTTTTTCTGGTCGCGGGCTGACTTTTGCAGACCGCATGCTCGGTGGGCGCGGGAAGATCGCTGCCGCTTCAGGCCCTCACCATGTCTTCCTGGTGCTGGTTTTGTGACGGCATACCAAGATCGAACGCGGCCACGATGGGTAACGCGTCAGCAACATGCCGCAACGTGCAGAACAGCGGATTCGTTTGAAGCGTGCGCACGAGGCTAGGCCGCAGATGCCGGGCCGAATTCGCATATGAGGGGGCAGCGACCGCGTCCCGCAGAAGTGCGAGGGACGCAATCGGTATCCGGTCGCGCTTGATGCGCCGCCGGGCCAGCCAACCACGTGCCGCATCCTTGCGATGGGGCGGGTGGCCGGGCGCTGATTCTCGGAAGAAGGCGTGATTGCCGCACCGCACTATGCGGCGCGGCAATCATGGTGGGTTTAGCGGCCGGAGCGCTGATACAGCTCAGCCATCATGCCGCAGGCCTCGACATGCAGCACCAGGGCGCGCTTAGCTTCACGGCGCACGATTTGCCAGAAACGGCCGAAACGGGAGGCAGGCGAGACGTGGATGGCGAGGGCTTTCATGGCGGCTCCTTTTTCACAAGACCTAGTACCTCTGCACAGGGGTTATGACGGTTTGTCAGAGGTGGGTACAGGGTAGGCTTTGGCCAATTTTTTGCGGGCCGTTTCAGTAGAGAACATCCAGTTGATGCGA
>CAKKOY010000129.1 GCA_919592095.1 Ralstonia syzygii subsp. syzygii
GTGCGCGTCAGTCAATCGAGCAGGTGCTGGCATGGTCGCGATGGCTGCGCGCGCATCAGTGGCGCGCTCAGCAGTGTCACTACCGGGCGCGGGGATGTGCTCCGCCATTTTGAGCTACGGCTGTAGTACTAACCTGGCGTCGCGCAGGAGCACGCCGCCCCGTTCCCGACACAGGATGCCCCGCCCAGCCTGCGCTTGCGGCATTCCGACGACCGCGGCGGGCCCCGCCGAAACCGTGCAACGCCAAGGACACAAGCCTTAGCTTTTTTGATGCGTGGTCATCAAATAAACCAATTTCCCAGCGCAATATGGAAGCATTACTCTGCGCTGACGATACTCGAACCTCAAACTGCGCCGGACAATCAGGCGCAGGCGCCCACAGGAGAACACACATGTCGACGGAAGCAAAGTGTCCTTTCAAGCATGCCGCCGCTGGCGGCGTATCGAACCGTGACTGGTGGCCCGATCAGCTGAACCTGAAGATCCTGCATCAGCACTCGTCCCTGTCCGATCCGATGGACAAGGACTTCAACTACGCGCAAGCGTTCAAGCGCCTGGACCTGGCAGCGGTGAAGAAAGACCTGCTGGCGCGGATGACCGACTCGCAGGACTGGTGGCCGGCGGACTTCGGCCACTACGGCCCGCTGTTCATCCGCATGGCATGGCACAGCGCCGGCACGTACCGCACCGGCGACGGCCGCGGTGGCGCCGGTGCCGGCCAGCAGCGTTTCGCGCCGCTCAACAGTTGGCCCGACAACGCCAGCCTCGACAAGGCGCGCCGGCTGCTGTGGCCGATCAAGCAGAAGTACGGCCGGAACATCTCCTGGGCCGACCTCATGATCCTCGCGGGCAACGTCGCGCTGGAGTCGATGGGATTCAAGACCTTCGGCTTCGCCGGCGGGCGTAAAGATGTCTGGGAACCGGAAGAGGACGTCTACTGGGGTTCCGAAACCACCTGGCTCGGCGACCAGCGCTACACCGGCGAGCGCGATCTCGAGAACCCGCTCGCGGCCGTGCAGATGGGCCTGATCTACGTCAATCCGGAAGGCCCGAACGGCAACCCCGATCCGCTCGCGGCGGCCACGGACATCCGCGAGACGTTCGCCCGCATGGCGATGAACGACGAAGAGACCGTCGCGCTCATCGCGGGTGGCCACACCTTCGGCAAGACCCACGGGGCCGGCCCGGCCTCCCACGTGGGGCCGGAGCCCGAAGCCGCCGGCCTCGAGGAGCAAGGCCTTGGCTGGCAGAGCAGCTTCGGCACCGGCAAAGGCGGCGACGCGATCACCAGCGGCCTGGAAGTGACCTGGACCACCACGCCGACGCAGTGGAGCAACAACTTCTTCGAGAACCTGTTCGGCTACGAATGGGAACTGACCAAGAGCCCGGCCGGTGCGCACCAGTGGGTCGCCAAGGGCGCCACCGCGACCATTCCGGATGCCCACGACCCGTCCGGGAAACGTCTGCCGACCATGCTGACCACCGACCTCTCGCTGCGCTTCGATCCGGCCTACGAAAAGATCTCGCGGCGCTTCTACGAGCATCCGGACCAGCTCGCCGACGCGTTCGCGCGGGCGTGGTTCAAGCTGACCCATCGCGACATGGGCCCGCGTGCGCGCTATCTCGGCCCGGAAGTGCCGGCGGAAGCGCTCATCTGGCAGGACCCGATCCCCGCCGTGGATCACAAGCTGATCGACGGGCAGGACATTGCCGCCCTCAAGGGCAAGATCCTGGCTTCGGGGCTGTCGGTCTCGCAACTGGTCTCGACCGCCTGGGCGGCGGCGTCCACCTTCCGCGGCTCCGACATGCGTGGCGGTGCCAATGGCGCGCGCATCCGTCTCGCCCCGCAGAAGGATTGGGAGGCCAACCAGCCGGCCCAGCTGGCCAAGGCGCTGGAAACGCTCGAAGGCATCCAGGGCGCGTTCAACAGCGCCCAGTCCGGCGGCAAGCAGGTCTCGCTCGCCGACCTGATCGTGCTGGCCGGTTGCGCCGGTGTCGAGCAGGCGGCGAAGAACGCCGGCCATGCGGTGGAGGTTCCCTTCGCGCCCGGGCGCATGGATGCCGTGCAGGCACAGACCGATGTGGAGTCCTTCGCCGTGCTCGAGCCGATCGCGGACGGCTTCCGCAACTACCTGAAGGGCCGGTACACCGTCCCGGCCGAGGCTCTGCTGGTCGACAAGGCGCAATTGCTGACGCTGAGCGCGCCGGAGATGACGGTACTCGTAGGCGGCCTGCGCGTGCTGAACACGAACGTCGGGCAGACCCGCCACGGCGTCTTCACCCAGCGGCCGGAATCGCTGACCAACGACTTCTTCGTGAACCTGCTCGACATGGGCACGGAGTGGAAGCCGGTGTCGGACGCCAGGGACGTGTTCGAAGGCCGCGACCGCGCAACGGGCGACCTCAAGTGGACCGGTACGCGGGTCGATCTCGTCTTCGGTTCGAACTCGCAGCTCCGGGCCCTGGCCGAGGTCTACGGCAGTGCCGATGCGCAAGAGAAGTTTGTCCGTGACTTCGTTGCGGCCTGGAACAAGGTGATGAACCTCGATCGCTTCGATCTCGCGTAGTCGCGGAAATCGGCCTCGAGGTCTCGAGGCCGCGAGCAGTCACAAGAACGGCCGGTCGCAGGATCGGCCGTTCTTGTTTCCGATTGACAGCGGGCCTCACACGGCGGCGATCGCGCGCAGGGCCGTCGATGCCGCCACCATGCCGAACACCGCCGTCACGCAGACGGACGAGCCGAAGCCCGCGCAGGCCAGCCCCTGCGGCCCGCACGATGGCAGCGGTGCCGGCGGCGCGTTGACCACCGCGATCTCCCCCGCCGCCGCCAGGTCGTCGATGCCCGCGTGGCTCGATTCGACCGGCACCTCCACCGCGCAAGCCTGCTGCTCCGGTTCCGGATAGCGCAGCGGCTCGTCCGAATACACCGCATCGATGCCGAAACGCGCCTTCGGATCGCGCGGGAAACCGTGCTGGCGGCGCAGGTTGCCGCGCACCTTGGCGAGCAGCGGATCCTGGATGGTGCGCGCGAGATCGGTCACGCGGATGCGCGTCGGATCCAACTGCCCGCCGGCCGCGCCGCAGGTCACCACGCGCGTGCCGGTGCGCTTGCAGAAGGCCATGATGGCGGTCTTGACCTTGACCGCGTCGATGGCGTCGACCACGTAGTCGAACGGATGGCCGAGCAGCGCATCGACGTTCTCCACGGTGACGAAATCGTCGATGCGGCTGATCTCGGCGCGCGGGTTGATCCCGGCGATGCGGTCGGCCATCGCATCCACCTTGGCCTTGCCATAGGCGTCGCCCAGCGCGTGGATCTGGCGGTTGGTGTTGGAGACCGCGATGTGATCGAGGTCGATCAGCGTCAGCCTGCCGAGGCCGCACCGCGCGAGCGCTTCGGCCGCCCACGAGCCGACGCCGCCGACGCCGATCACGCAGACGTGCGCCGCGGCAAAGCGCTCCAGCGCCCGCGGGCCGTACAGGCGGGCGACACCGCCGAACCGGCGGGCGTATTCGTCATCCAGGACGGGCGGATGCGCGGGCGCGCTGATTGCTACGTGACTCATGACACAATGGAATTCGGGACTGCGCCGAACTATATAACAACGGGCCCGGTCCGAAACGCCGTGCCCACGCCAATAAGAAGCCTCGCCGACAAGAACGCCATGCGCACTTCCTCCAGAGTCATCCTCGGACTGGTCATCTCGCCCGTCGTCATCGTGGCGGCGGCGATCGTCTTCGTGCTGACGTTCGACTGGAGCCACGCCAAACCCTATCTCAACGACCACGTATCGCAAGCCATCGGCCGTCCGTTCGCCATCAAGGGCGACCTGGCGCTGACGTGGAAGACACCCGAAGGTGAATCCGGCTGGCGCGCCTACGTGCCGTGGCCGCGGCTGATTGCCAGCGACATCACCATCGGCAACCCCGACTGGACGCGCCAGCCGCACGTGGCCACCGTGCAGCGGCTCACCTTCGTGCTAGAGGCGCTGCCGCTGCTGGCGCACCGCATCGTGATCCCGAGCGTGACGCTCGACACACCGATGGTCGCGCTGGAACGCGACCCGCAGAACCGCAACAACTGGACCTTCAACTTCGGCGCGCAGGACGGCAAGCCGTCGGACTGGAAGCTGGAGCTGCGCGAGATCGCCTTCAGCAAGGGCTCGGTGCAGGTCGATGACGAGGTCAAGCGCGTTCACCTGGCCGCCACCATCGACACGGTCGACAACCAGACGCTGTACACCGCCGCCAACGGCACCGCCATCCGCGGCAGCGAACAACCGCCGGTGGTGCCGACCGCTTCCGGCGCTGCCGCTTCCGGGGCCACCGCCAAGGCTCCCGTCGCGGCCGACCCGCAGCAGCCCTACGGCATCGTCTGGACCGTCAAGGGCACCTACAACAACGCCGCCATCCACGGCAGCGGCAAGGCCGGCGGCGTGCTGCGGCTGCAGGATGCGCACCGGCCGTACCCGCTGCAGGCCGACGTGACGGTCGGCAAGACCCGCATCGACCTGGCGGGCACGCTCACCAACCCGGCCAGCCTGACGGCGCTGGACCTGCGGCTGCACCTGTCGGGCGCGAGCATGGCCCACCTGTATCCGCTGACCGGCGTGGTGCTGCCCGACACGCCGCCGTTCGACACGCGCGGCCGGCTGATCGGCGAACTGCGCAGGCAGGGCTCGAGCTGGCGCTACGAGAAGTTCACCGGCCGCGTAGGCGGCTCGGACCTGGGCGGCACGCTGACCTTCGCCATGCGCCCGGAGCCGGGACAGCGCCCGCAACTGAGCGGCGAGCTGGTCTCGCATCAGTTGCTGTTCGCCGACCTGGCCCCGATCATCGGTGCCGACTCCAACGCCAGCAAGCAGCGCCGCGACGAGCCCGTGCGCCAGCCGGCCGACAAGGTGCTGCCGGTCGAGCCGTTCCGCACCGACCGCTGGAACGCCATCGACGCCGACGTGAAGTTCACCGGCGAACGCATCGTGCGCACCACCGACCTGCCGATCGACCACCTCGTCACCCACATCAAGCTGCGGGACGCGGTGCTGACACTGGACCCGCTGAACTTCGGCGTCGCGGGCGGCACGCTCACCTCCAACCTCCAACCTCCAGCTCGACGGCAAGTCCGCGCCGATGCAGGCGCGCGCAGTGCTGGCGGCGCGGCACTTCAAGATCCGGCAGCTGTTCCCGAACGTCGAGTCGATGCACGCCAGCGTCGGCGAGATCAACGGCGACGCGCGGCTGTCGGCCACCGGCAACTCGGTCGCCGCGCTGCTGGGTTCGTCCAACGGCGAACTGAAGATCCTGGTCGAGCAAGGCACCGTCAGCAAGTTCATCCTGGAAGCGATGGGCCTGAACGTCGGCAACGTGATCCTGACCAAGCTGTTCGGCGACAAGCAGGTCAGCATCAACTGCGCGGCCGGCGATTTCGCGGTAAGCGACGGCCTGGCGCAGGCGCGCACCTTCGTGGTCGACACGCAGGATGCGGTGATCGATGTGACCGGCGCCACCAGCTTCAAGCAAGAGGCGCTGGACTTCACCATCCACCCGGATTCGAAGGGACTGCGGGTGTTCTCGCTGCGCACGCCGCTGTATGTGAAGGGCACGTACAAGCATCCGGATGTGTCCGTCAATCCGGCGGTGGTGGCCCTGCGCGCGGGCGGCGCGGTGGCGCTGGCGTTTGCCGCGCCGGTGGCGGCCGTGCTGCCGGTGCTGGAACTCAAGCCCGCGCCCGACAGCCCGTGCGGCAAGCTGCTGGCCGACGTGCGCCAGCGGCCCACCGCGCCGCCGCCGGGCAAGGTGTACCGCAGCAGCAAGAGTGGCCGCACGGCGGACGGTTCGCCGAAGGCTCCGGCGGCCGCGGCTTCCGCCACGCCTGCGCAGCGACCCACCCCGCCTTCGCGCGACGCGACCACAACGGGAGGCTAGCCAGCCTCCTCATGACGCGTCACTGCAGCATCCGCCGCGTTGACGGTGCCCACCGTCGGCATCGTCGCATCGGTCTCGGTCGCACTCGGTACGATGCGGTTCTCGGGCAGCGGCAGGATCTCGTGGAAGCTGTCGAACTGCACGTAGCGCGCGGCCTGGTCGCGGATGCGCGCGTCCAACTCGGCGGGCTTGAGCAGCTTGCCCGCCTTGAAGATGCGCGCGGTCTCCTGCTCGATGCGCGAGATGTTGGACAGGTGCAGCTTCTTGCCCGCCTGTGTGGCGCGGAACGGTCCGTCGCGGAAGCCAACAGCACCGACTTGCCCGCGCGCGCCAGCTCGTAGGCCACCAGCGCACCGGCCACGCCGGAACCCACCACCACGATATCGGCCTGCTCGGCCTGTCGGGTATCGGCCATCAGCGCTGCTTCTCCACGGGAGGCTCGGCCCAGAAGCCGGGCTGGTTGGGGCAATACGTGCGGATGACCAGGATGTCGGACACCACGCCATACATCAGCGCCTGCTCATAGGTGACGACCGTGCCGTCGACCACGCCGGTGTACCACGCTTCGAGAATGCGCAGCGCGGTCTTCTGCTGCAGCTCGGAGAGCGTGCCGGCCGCCAGCGATTGCGCCAGCAGGCGGGCACCGACGGCCCGGTCCAGCACGGTGCGGGCGGTCAGCGCCTGTGACAATCCCATGAACGCATCGAGCGGCTCGCCGGGCGCCTGGGCGACCGCATGCAGGGTCGCCGAGCCCGCCAGGCTTGCGGCAGCGGCAGCCAGCGCGCCCTGCAACCACTGGCGGCGTGTCAGGCCAGCCGGGTCGTCGCCGTCACTGGAGGGGGACGGGTGTGCTGTCGACACCTTGTTGGAATCGTTGCAGTAACGGGTGCGCCGTTCGCCTTGCGCCTCGCTCAACGCGTGTCATGCACGTTGCCTGACCGGAACGGCATGCAAGCACGCTGGAGCGGCACGAGCGGACCGCGCATGCAGCGCGACAGCACGACAGGCACGCCCCATGGCGATCCAGCCGGCGCCCGGCCGGGACGCGCGACTTGCGAAGGGGCAGCACGCCACGCACGAGTACGTTAGACAACCCAGCGATATTTGCCAAGTCGATCGTGATGCTCGCGTGGACGCCCCCCTTGGCCGAGGGCACCGCAACCGGCGGCAGCCGTTGCAATGCCTGCCGCACTGCGCGGCCGATCGTCTTTCGGTCAGGCAACCGGCCCCGCGCTCGCCCCACCGCGAGCTGAAACGGTGCTTCCGGCCGCGCTCAGTAGTGCATCCCGAAGCCGCGCGCGTAACGCAGTGAACCCAGCGTGCCGTCCGTGTTCACCTCGTACACCGACACCGGCAGGCGGCGAGCGCACACCGGCCAGCGCATCGACCAGTGCCGGCATCGACGGACCGCGCCAGGCGCTGTTGTCGTAGCCGTAGTACGAATAGGTGGCGACCGTCGCATCGGCGACATCGTCGAACGAAGGCACGTCGTACGGCGCACGCAGTGATACGTGGATGACGGTCTTGCCCTTCGCCTTGGCGTACTCCATCGCATAGCGAACCCGCTGCGCTTCGCTTGGCGCGGCGACCTGTTGCGCGCGCAGCACCCCGGGCACGGTCGGCGCGTCCTCCTCGACATCGAAGACCAGGGAGCGTTGCCCGTGCGCAACGGCCTCGGGGCGCTTGTCGCCGACGGGCGGCGCGGCGCTCTCCTGCACCGAGGCGGTATTCGTCCGCGTGTCGGCGGCGCGCGGATCGCCGTTGCGCTCGACCGGCGAGGGGGCGCTCGACAGGGTCCCGAGAATCACGATATCGGCGGCATCGATCAACCGTTGCTGCTCGGCCCAGGGTGTCTCCGCCAGCTTTGCACCGGTCACCGAAGCGTAGCCGAGTTCGGCGAAGCGCTGACGCATCCCCTGGGCCTGCTCACCCCAGGGCGTCATGATGAAGATCGGCCGTTGCGGCGCGTTCAGCGGCAACGTCGCGCTGCGATTGCGCAAGAGCGTGATCGATGCCTGCGCAATGCGCTGCTCGACTGCCCGATGGCCGGGGCTGCCGATCACCGTTGCCGCAGATGTCTGGGGGCGCGATGCGTTCGGTGCGATCCCGTGGCGCAGCTTCATCAGTATGATGCGCTCGACCGATGCATCCAGCTCGGCGCGACTCAGCGTGCCGGCATCCAGCGCGGCCACGACGCGGTCGATCACCGCACGGAGCCGATCGGCCTGGCCGGCCGTGCGGAACTCGACGGGCATCAGCGCGATGTCGACGTCGGCGCGGAACAGGTTGATCACCGCCTGATCGGGATCGAAGTGGTTCGCGATCGCGTCCATGTCGAGCGCATCGGAGACCGTCACGCCGCGGTAGCCGAACTCGCCGCGCAGCAGGTCGTGCTGGATCTTGCGCGACATGGTGGCCGGCACCAGGATGCGCTCGCCGGTGCGTGTCGCGATCCGGGTTTCGTCAAGCGACGGATACTGGATATGCGCGGTCATGATCATCTCCGGCGCTTCGCCCAGGTCAATCGATGCGCGATACGGCGCGAGGTCGGTCGCGTATGCGTCGGCACGCGACTTGTCCACGCGCGGCAGCCCATAGTGCGAATCGGTTGCCGCATCCCCATGGCCCGGGAAGTGCTTGAATGCGCTGATGACGCCCGCGTGGGCCATGCCGCGCGCCATGTGGCGGCCGAGCAGGCCGACCATGGCCGGATCATCGCCGTAGGCGCGCACATTGATGACGGGATTCAGCGGATTGCTGTTGACGTCGACCACCGGCGCAAAGTTGACATTCATGCCGACCGCCGCCAGTTCGGATGCGAGCACGCGTCCCTCATCGCTGGCGAGTGTCGCATCGGCAGCGCCCAGGTATGCCGCTCCGAGCGCCATGTTCCCGGGAAACGACGTCGCAATGCCACGCGGCAACCGGAACACGTTGCCGCCCTCCTCGTCGACGCCGATCAGCATGCCGACCGGCGCCGCCGCAGCGATCTGCGCCGTCAGGCGGCTGATCTGATCGACCGATACGAGGTTGTTCGCGAACAGGATCACGCCGCCGATGCGGTGATCGCGCAACGCGCTGGCGGCAGCGTCGGGCAGCACCGTCATGCGATCCGTGCAGTTGGGATCGGCAGGCGGCTCGCACCAGTAGCGGAACGCCATCATGATCTTTTGCCCGATCTTGTCGCGCGTCGACATCTGCCCGACGATCTGCAGTGCCTGCTCCTTCAACTGCGCGTCAGTTGCGGTTTCATCATCAGACGAGCACGCGGCCAACGAGAGCACCGCGAGACCCAGCACGCACAGGCGAAGAATGCGCAACACCTTCATCGCCGGTCTCGACCGGATGGAACGCCGGGCCAGCCATCCGGGGCTGCGGCCAGAACGGATTGGACTGCCGTCAGCCCGATCGCCGCGCACATCCGGGGGATGCCCCGGCATCTTGGCAAGTTTGAGTTCGTCGATTTGCATTGCCTCGCTTGGTTGGGTCGGAGTTGTAGAAAGGAACGGCGGATAGCCGAGGTATGCCGGACACGGGCCGCTGCGCGCGTCGACGGCAAGCGAAAGCCGCGCCCGATGCCCCGGCGCGGATCGCGCGCCGTCACCGCATTTGCTTCCCATGGCGGCAGCGTTGCCGCACGGCTGGCTTCATCGGCATTGGGCGGTGCGCGTGTCGCGTGCCCGGGTCGGGACGGCGCTTTTTTCGTGCGGCATCAACTGCTGTCGCAGCACACGTGGGCGTTGTTGCATAAATCGACTTTGAAGTCGAAGCCATCCCTGTGAGGCGTAATTCAGTCGACGCGGACGGACTGCGGGCGGGCAAGCGCAGCCATGCGGTTGAGCACG
>CAKKOY010000130.1 GCA_919592095.1 Ralstonia syzygii subsp. syzygii
ACGACAATCTACGCAGCCAGCCGGATTGTTTACCGCGCCATCTGCCCAGACCGTTGCGCGTAAACGTCATCATGCCGCGCGCGGGCGACCGGATTTATGCAACAACGCCCCGCCCCGGTGATGGCGCCCACCGCGGCCGCCGTCACGCCGTCGACGAACGCCAAGATTGCCGGCAGCTTGCCGTACTTCTTGAAATACGGTGCCGGCAGGATGGTGAACAGGTAGCACGGCAGAAACGTACCGGCCGCCGCCACGCACGCGCCCGGGAGGCCCGCCACCAGATAACCGATGAAGCCGACCGTGATGACCACCGGGCCCGGTGTGATCATCGCCACCGCCACCGCATCGACAAACTGCTTCTCGTTGAGCCAGTGGTATTCGGTGACCACGCCCCCATAGAGGAACGGCACGATGGCCAGCCCCGAACCGAACACGAACGCGCCGGCCTTGGCGAAAAACACGCCGATCTGCGACAGCAGTGGCCAATCGATCGCGCTAAGGATGCTGCTGGCAGCCAGAATCGGTGTCGCAGCCAAGGCGTTCACCTTGCCATGACGCACCCACTTGGGCGGCGCACGCCAGAACCAAACCAGAACGCCCCCGGCCAGAAACAGCCACGCCACTTCCGATTCGGTAATCGCCGTCACCGCTGCCAGCACCAGATAGACAAACCAGAGCAGCTTGTCTTTACCGACACTCTTGGTGGTGAGCTTGTAGGCGCTGATGGCGATGATGCCGATCACCGCCGCCCCGACGCCGTAGAACACCGACTGCATCCAGGTGAGCCCGCCAAAGCGCACGTAGGCCCAGCCCAACACCACCACCATCAGGAACGACGGCAGCACGAAGGCGATGCCGATCAGCGTGGCGCCCAGGATGGGATAATGCACATAGCCGAGGTAGATTGCCCGTTGCGCGGCGAGCGGCCCGGGCGCCAACTGTGCCAGCGCGAGGCCTTCCTTGTAGTCAGCCTCGGTAATCCATTGGTTCGCTTCGACCAGGTCGCGGCGCATATAGCCGGCAAGCGCCACGGGGCCGCCGAAGCCCAGGGTGCCGAGTCGCAGGAAGTACAGCACCAGTTGCCAGAGCGTGTAGACCGGGCGCTCCATCTGTGGCGGAGCTTCAAGCTGCTGCGGTGTGCTCATCGTTGCTTCCTGAAGAATGAATTACGGTTTCCGACCAGCGGAGAAGTGGGCATGTAGCGAGTCGAGCACCGTGCCGACTTCTGCCAGCAGGGCGTCGGCGGCGGCCAAGCGCTTGCGCGCCCCAGCCAGCACCGCTTCGAAGCCGGCGGCTTCCGGCACGACAGCGCCGCCAACGTCGAGCGCGTGCACCATGGCACCCAAGCGCGACAGGCCACGGTTTTCGTCCAGCCCGAAGCTGGTCAGCAGCACCTCGAACGACACCTTGTCGCCGACATGGGTGAAGGCCGCGCCGTCGAAGTCGAAGCCGAGCGCATCGTCGGGACAATCGCTGGGGTTCTCGAGCCACAGGAACCGCGCATGCGGGTCGATGAAGCGCTGGATAAGCCACGCACTGGCGACGCGGTCGACCCATAGGTGGCGGCGCGTAGCCCACAGTCGCCCTTGGTACTGGGCCGGGTTGCGCCGCGCGATATTGCCTGCGGCTGCATGTGGCTCTCCGGGCGAGAGGATGGCTTCAATGGCGGCAGCGAAATCGCGCCACTGTGCAGCCGCACGGATAGATGCTTCGTTTGGGAAAAAGTCGACGTTGTGGATGGCCTCGTAGGCTCGGCCGTGTCGGCGCAGCAGCCGATTGAGTTCGGCCGTGGCAAGGTTCGGGAGCGTCTTGCGAACCTCCGACAGCTCGGTGAGCCAGTCGTCATACTCGGCGGAGCGATCGAACAGGATCTGGTAAGCCGTCGCCTCGTCGTCGCCGTGCGCCTGCACGCGTAGCAGCCACGCTTGGCCGTCTTCCTGCCGCGTTTCGTCAGCCAGCTCTCGTAGCTGCGATGCCTGCTCCGCATGCGCCGGCAGCAAGTACGCGCCGTCGCGCAATGCTGCACAACCGAGCGTCTTGACCGCACGCCAGATGCGCATGCGCACCGTCGCGCTGGAGGTCGGCAGGCTGACGATGAGGAGCAGCCAAGAATCGGGAGAGGTCGTCATGACGGCAGCATAGGCGGCCGTATTGATCGCTGCAACGATGTAGAGATCGCGACAGGCGGCCTGAGTTTCCCGCCACGGCCCCTGGGGCGCCTCGCCGTATTGACCGGGCCCGCATGCCTCCCGCCATCAAATCCCGGCGAGTTCGCGGCCATCGGGCACGCTGGCCGCGCGCCGCCGCAGCACCATTCCGCAAATCGCAGGCAGCACGAACAACGTCAGGACAGTGGCCGTGACCAGGCCGCCGATCACGACCGTCGCTAGCGGCTTCTGTACCTCGGCGCCAGTCCCCGTCGCGATCGCCATCGGCACGAAGCCGAGCGAGGCCACAAGTGCCGTCATCAGCACCGGCCGCACGCGCTCCATGGCACCTTCGATCACCGCCGCGTTGGGTGCCAGGCCGTCAGCCAAGCGCTCGCGGATCGCCGAGATCAGCACCAGCCCGTTGAGCACCGCCACGCCTGACACGGCGATAAAGCCAACCGCCGCCGAGATCGAAAACGGGATGCCGCGCAGCGCCAGCGCGAACACGCCACCGGCCAGGGCCAGCGGCACGGCGGTCAGTACCGTGGCGGTGAGCATCGCGTTGCCGATCGCCATATAGAGCGCCCCGGCAATCAGGATGAAGCAGATCGGCACGATGATCGCCAACCGCTGGGTGGCCGCCTGGAGGTTCTGGAACTGGCCTCCCCATTCGATCCACGAGCCGGTCGGCAGCTTGATCTCGCGGGCGATCCGCTGCGCCGCGTCGTCGACGAAGCTGCCGAGATCGCGCCCAGCCACATTGGCTTCCACGTAGATCCGGCGCTTGCCGTTGTCACGGCTGACCTCATTCAGCCCTTGGGTGAAGCGGAACTGCACGAGCTGGCGCAGCGGCACCGAGCCGCGCGGCTGTCCGTCTGCCTGCGGGAGCATCACCGGCAGCACACCGAGCATATCGAGGTTGTCCCGCTGCGCGCCCGGCAGGCGCACCACGATGTCAAAGCGCCGGTCGCCGTCGAACACCTGGCCGGCCGCCTTGCCGCCCAGCGCGGTCGACACGGTATCGGCCACCTCCTTGACGCTCAGGCCGTAACGGGCGATCGCCGCGCGGTCGAAGACGATGTCGAAGGTCGGGAAGCCGCTCGTCTGCGGAACCCGCACGTCGGAGGCGCCCGGCGTCTTGCGCAGCACGGCGGCAATGCGCTGGGCGGTGGCGGCCAGCTCGTCGAGATCGTCGCCGTAGAGCTTGACGGCCACGTCGCTGCGCACGCCGCCGATCAGTTCGTTGAAGCGCATCTCGATCGGCTGGGTGACGTCGTAGTTGTTGCCCACCATCGGCGCGGTCTTCTCGCGAATGCGCTCGATGACCTGTTCCTTGGTGGTGACGCCGGCCGGCCACTGGTCTTTTGGCTTGAGGATGATGTAGTTGTCCGACGCGTTGGGCGGCATCGGGTCGGCCGCCAGACTGGCGGTGCCGGCCTTGGAGTAGACGGTCTTGACCTCGGGCAGGCTCATCACTGCACGCTCCAGCGGCAGGTCGATGGCCACCGACTGGTCGATCGACGTGGAAGGAATCCGCACCGACGACAGGTTCAGGTTCTGCTCGTCCAGCGTCGGCATGAACTCGCGGCCGACGAAGCCGAAGGCCGCCACGGCCAGCACCAGCACGGCCAGGCCCACGCCGATGAACGGTAGCGGCCGGGCCACCGCGCGCTGCAGCCACGGCCGGTAGCGCTGCTTGGCGGCCACGATGATGCGCACCTCCTGCTCGGCCATATGCGAGCGCAGCAGGATCGCGATCATGGCCGGCACGAAAGTCAGCGACAGCACGAAGGCCGACGCCAGCGCCAGCATCAGCGTGATGACCATCGGCGAGAACATCTTGCCTTCGCCCCCCTGGAACGTCAGGCAGGGCACGAACACCAGGAAGATCACCAGTTGGCCGTAGACGGTCGGGCGGACCATTTCGCGCGATGACGCGACCGTTTCCTCCAGCCGCTCGCGCAACGTCAGCGTGCGCCCCTCCCGGTGCTGGCGCTCGGCCAGCCGGCGCAGCGTGTTCTCAACGATGATGACGGCGCCATCAATGATCAGCCCGAAATCGAGCGCCCCCATGCTCATCAGGTTGCCGGAGATGTTCAGCGCATTCATGCCGATCGCGCTCATCAGCAGCGACAGCGGTATGATCAGCGCGGCGATGGCCGCGGCACGCCAGTTGCCGAGCAGCAGGAACAGGATGGCCACCACCAGCAGGGCCCCCTCGGTCAGGTTGCGTGCCACCGTCTCGATAGTGGCCACTACGAGCTGGGAGCGATCCAGCGTCGGCACGATGACGACGCCTGGCGGCAGGGTCGCGCTGATCTTGTTGAGCTTCTCACCGACAGCATGCGCCACCGTACGGCTGTTCGCGCCCACCAGCATCAGCGCGCTGCCGACCACGGTTTCGTAGCCGTTGCGGCTGGCCGCACCGGAACGCAGCTCACCGCCCACGGTGACGGTGGCCACTTGGCCGACCGTCACCGGCACGTTCTGCCGGTGCGCGACCACGGCCCGGGCGATTTCGTCGATGGTGCGGATGCGCGCGTCCGCGCGCACCAGGTAGGACTCGCCCGAGCGCCGGATGTAGTTGGCGCCCACCGAGAGATTGGCGTCTTCCAGCGCGCGCGCCAGATCCGCATACGAGATGCCGTATGCCGCCAGCCTGGCCGCATCCGGCTCGACCACGTATTGCTTCACGTAGCCGCCAAGCGAATCCACGTCGGCCACGCCGGGCGTGGTGCGCAATTGCGGCCGGATGATCCAGTCCTGCACGGTGCGCAGATAGGCGAGCTTGGTGATCTGGTCGGTCAGCCGTTCGCCGCGATCGGTGAGGAAGCTGCCGTCGCTCTGCCAACCGGGCTGGCCATCCTTGATCGTCGCGCCCTTGCCGTCGGGGTGTGCGTATTCAACGCTGTAGTGGAACACCTCGCCCAGGCCTGTGGAGACCGGGCCCATCTGCGGCTCGGCCCCCTCGGGCAGGCTGGGGCGCGCCTGGGCCAGCCGCTCGGACACCTGCTGGCGCATGAAGTACAGGTTCACGCTCTCCTTGAAGATCACTGTCACCTGGCTGAAGCCGTTGCGCGAGAACGAACGCGTGCTCTCCACGCCATTGAGGCCGGCCAGCGCAGTCTCGATGGGATACGTGACGCGCTTCTCGATTTCGACCGGGCTCAACGTCGACACCACGGTATTGATCTGGACCTGCTTGTTGGTGATGTCCGGCGTCACGTCAATCGGCAGCAGATTCAACTGCCACGCGCCGACTACGGCCACCACGGCGGTCACGAACAGGACCAGCCAGCGCAGGCGCACGGCGCCCTGCAGAATGCGGTGGATCATTCCCCGTCCCCGCCGCCCTTGTTCATCTCGGCCTTGACCAGGAAGGCGTTGCGCGTCGCCACCGGCTCACCCGCGCGCACACCAGACAGGATCTGCGCTAGGCCGCCGCTGCGTGTGCCGACCAGCACCGGCTGCGGCCGGAAGCCTTGTGGCGTGCGCACGAAGAGGATGTCGCGGCCTTCCAGGTTCTGGACGGCGTCTTCCGGGACCGACAGGTCGTCCGTCTTGTCGGCGCGCGTGTGCAGCCGGACCTGCACGCCATCGCCGATCACCAGCGTGCCGGTGGCTGGCGTTGGTGTCAGGACCACGGTGGCCGCGCGCGTGCCACCGCTCACGGTCGGCGTCACCGAATGCACCACGGCCGGCAGCGGCGCGCCGGCCGCTGTCAGGATCGTCGCGGTGTCGCCTGCAGCGATGTGCGTGATGTCGGCGGCCGTCACCGAAGCCTCGACCTGCACCGCGCCGGCGCCCGCGACGCGGAACAACTCGGCCTGCGGCGTGACGGCGGCGCCGAGCATGGCGGCCTGCGCCGTCACCTTGCCGGAAATCGGGCTGACCACCGCCACCGAGCGGCCGTCGTCGGCAACGTGCGCCGCGCGCGCGACGGTGGCGGCACGCTGCGCTTCCGCTTCGGCCACGTCCAGGGCTGCCTTGGCCGCTTCCATCTCCTGACGCGGCGACACCCCCTGCTGATAGAGGCTGGCTTCCCGGGCGTAGGTCTTGCGTGCCAGCTCCGCCTTGGCCAGCGCCACGCGGCGCTCGGCCGCCATCGCGGCGGCGTCGGGGCTATCGACCAGTGCCAGCGCGTCGCCCGCCCGCACCGCATCGCATCGCCCAAGCAGCGGTTGATGCGCTGGATCGTGCCCGACCCACGGGCCACGATGATCGCCTCGCTGCCGGGCACGGCGGCCACCGTGGCGGCGGCCAGGATGTCCGTGCCCACGCCACCCTTCGCGACCGGCTCGACAGTGATGTTCGCGGCGGCCAGATAGGCCTCCGGAATCTTGACCTCGGTCGGCGCGGCATGAGCCGGCGCGGACTCTGCCTTGGGCGGCGGTATGGTTCGGGCCGGCGCCAATCCGCGCGCGGCGCCGAATCCGATCAGCGCGGCAATGCCGGCAATCCCGGCGATCATGGGCCAGCGGTTATCTTGCGTCATGGTGTTTCCTCGAAAGCCAGGCGGCCCTCTGCCTGCGCCAGTGCCGCCAGCGCGCGCACGCGCGCCAGACGGGCGTCAATCGTCAGTCCCTTGGCCTCGAACAGCGCGCGACGGGTGGCGAGCAGCTCGATCAGCGAAGTCTTGCCCGCGTCGTAGCCGATGCGACCCAGGCGGTATGCCTCCGAGGCCGCCTGCTCGCCTTCCGCGGCGGCGGCCAACCGTTTCCCTGATGCGACCACCTGCGCCAGCGCCGAGCGGCGCGCGGCCGCAGCCTCCAGGCGGACGCCATCCAGCCGGGCCTCGGCAGCCGCCGCGCGCTCCATCGCCGCCGTGGTGGCGGCATCGTTGCGATCGAACAGCGGAATCGTCGCCGACACGCCGACGACGTACCCGCTGGCGTTCGTCCAGCCATACCGCCGGAGCCCGGCGCTCACGCCGATCTCGGGAATCCACTTCTTCCGCTCGACCTGCACCTGGGCGTTCAATGCGTCCCGCTCGGCTTGCGCCGTCAGGACGGCCGGTGCTTCATCCGGCTTCGCAGCGCCCGCAGGCGCTGCGCTGACGGCCGCCAGCAACGAGGTGCTGACCGTCGTGTATGGCTCGTCGGAGCCGGCCAGCGCCGCCAGCCGCTCCAACGCTTGTGTCGCATCGGCTGTCGCCGCCTGCTCGGCAGCCTGCGCGGCCGCGACGCTTGCCTGGGCCTGGGCCGCGCGCAACGCCGCCTCCTTGCCCGACTGGACCAGTGCTCGGGTCGCGCGCAAATCGTCGCTGGCGCGTACCCGGTCCTCGGCTGCCAGTGCCTTGCGGCCAAGCATGGCTTCTGCCGTGGCGTAGGCCACCGCCAGTTCGGCGGCGTATGTGCCCCGTGCCAGACGCTCTCGCGCCTCGGCAGCCGCAAGACTGCGTTGGCCCGCCTCAATGCGGGCACCGCGCTTGCCACCGATTTCAAGCGGCTGAGTGATCGTGTAGGTGTTCTGGCGCTGGCTTACGCCACCACTTTGCGGCGCGCCAAGGTTCTCGAACACCGTGTCCACGCGCGGATTCAGCCAAGCGCGTGCTTGGGCGGCGTCGGCGCCTGCTGCCCCCACGTTGGCGGCCTGTTCTCGCAACGCTGGGGCGTGCGCCAGGGACTGGTGCAGTAAGGCGGTGTAAGGCGGCGCCTCGGCCGCACTGCCGGGCATAGCGGCGGACGCCAGCAGCACGGCAGCCATGCTGCGGAGGTAACAAATTGCGGAGGGAATAGCCAGAACTCCTTCTGGGAAGACCCTGCCGATGGCGGCAACTGCTCTCTCTACGGCGCCGGGTGGGTCTTCCCCTCGGCTGGAGGGAAATTATTGGGAGGTCTCGCCATAGAGCACGCTGGCCAGCTTGGCGCGCGCGCGGCTGATCCGCCCCTCGATCGCCTTGAGGCTCATACCAAGCGCGGCCGCCGCCTCCGGCTGCGACATCCCGACGATGGCGGTCAGCACAATCGCCTCGCGCGAGCCGCGGTCGAGCTTGTCGAGCACGGCCACGACACGGGCAAGCTCGCGCCGAGCGGCGATGTGGCGCTCGGGGCCGGGTCTTGGGTCCGTCAGCCCGGGGGAGTGGGCGGATTCGGCGTGTTCGAGATCGTCGGCACCAAACAGGAAGTGACGCACTTTGCGGAAGCGATACAGATCGCGCATCTTGTTGAGTCCGATCTGGAACAGCCAGGCGCGGAACGGCCGCGTGTCGTCGTAGTCGCCCAGGGCGCGCCAAGCCGCGACGAAGGTGTCCTGCACCACGTCGTCGATGTCGGTCGCCGGGATACCGAAGCTGCGCGCCGCCTGTGCCAGCGCCGCGCCGTGCCGCCGCACGAGTACGCCGAATGCACCATGATCGCCGCCGGTGGCCTGCCGGGCCAACGTGTTGTCGGCTTCCGCGCCAGTCACTGCGAGCCGCGGCGAAGCGCCTCGACGAGCACGCGGTCGTAGGCTGGGCGATGTTCCGGCTTCAGGCCTGCGCGCATCTCGAACACGTGCACCAGCGTCGCGCGCTGCAAGTCTCCAGCGGCAGGTTCGACCTGCTGGGTGGCTGCCTCGACTTCGGGCGACCAGCTCTGGTTACGGGCAATCGCATCGGCAAGCTGGCCGTTGGCGGTCCGCAACCGCGTCTCGATCTCCCGGCGGCGCTGGGCGAAGGCTTGCTCCTTCATCTCGAGGATCTCGCGCTCGTTGGCATCCAGCGGCACTGCCTCATGGAGCATTTCGTGCAGATCAGTCCGGTGCTCCTGCGACGGATGCGACAGAACCACCACGGCACCGGCAACGGCGACGCCCACCAGGGCGCCTGCCAACGTGGAGAGGGAAAGACGTCGGGTGCGCGGTGTCATCATTCGCCAATCAGGAGACCGAACGGGGAAGCGGCCGAGGGCGCGGCGACCCAAGTGGGTGCTGGCTTGTTCCGAATGACCATCGCTGCATGGTCGATGGCGGTATAGGCAACCAGTGCGGCAACGGCAGCGCAAAGCATGGAGCGCCGCGCGTCATAGCGTGCGACCAGCACATCCGGTGCCGGCTCGGCTGCGAGCCGTTGCTGAATGCGCGCGACATTTGCCGGGGGCGGCGCTTCGTTAGTGATTTTGGCCGCGTCCGCGAGCCATTTTTCGAGATCGGCCATTGCTGCTCTCCTTCCTGTTGCCCCGTATACGGCGCTTGGGTGGAAATCCCCTCGGGCCAACAGTATCTCTCACCCGCAACACATTCCTGTAGCAGGCACGATCGCGTGTGGCAGCGCTGCCGAGATTCGGTGCCGGCGACAAAGGAGTCGAAGTCATCACCCAAGCAGTGGCTGATCTGAATGTGCCGGGAAGCTGTGCCTCCGCGCGCGGGCAGAGCCCCCCAACTCAACGAGCGCACTACCGATAGATGGCAGGCTAGTACTACAGCCGTAGCTCAAAATGGCGGAGCACATCCCCGCGCCCGGTAGTGACACTGCTGAGCGCGCCACTGATGCGCGCGCCGCCATCGCGACCATGCCAGCACC
>CAKKOY010000131.1 GCA_919592095.1 Ralstonia syzygii subsp. syzygii
CGCTCGCATCAACTGGATGTTCTCTACTGAAACGGCTCGCAAAAAATTGGCCAAAGCCTACCCTGTACCCACCTCTGACAAACCGTCATAACCCCTGTGCAGAGGTACTAGACGCGCTCTGGCTCGAGGACCTGTACGGATTCCGCGGCCGCGCGCAATGGCGCACCGATGCGGCTGGCGAAGCGGTGCTGGCCGTGCCGCTGGCCGACGATGCATCGTTGCAGTGGCGTGGCGCGCGTTTGTCCGGCATGCGTGCGCTGCGGCTGGCGCAGGCCGGCCCCGCCGTGGTGCTTCAGCGCGCCGCCACGCGCCGGTCGCTGAGCGCGGTGGAGACGCGCGACGCCCTGCAGCATGCGCCCTGGTGGCCGGCGCACAGCGAGCGCCTCGCGCAACTGCTCGCGCTTGCGCAGCGTCAGATGGTCCGCACCTTCACGGTCGAGGCGGACCTGCTGGCGCGCGTGGCCGGCGCGCCGCGCAGCCTGGCCGCGTGGGAGGCCGTCTGCTGTCTGCGCGACCGTCCGTTCCATCCGCTGGCACGCGCGAAGGTCTGGCCGGACTTGCCGGGCGATGCGTTCGAGGTGGAATCCGGCCGGCCCGTCGCGCTGCATTGGGTGGCGGTGGCGCGCGACGCGCTGTTCTCGGGCGATGGCGCGGCCCGTGGGGGCGATGGGGGCGAGGGGGCGCACGCGGCGCAGCCTGTCGCGGCAGCCTTATTGAGCGACGACGACTACGACCGGCTCGCCCGGTGTGCAGTCGAGCGCGGTGCCAACCCCGCGGCGCTCTGGCTTCCGGTGCATCCGTGGCAGTGGCGCTATCTGCAGCAGCACCGTGCGGCGCCGGCGCGGCAGTGCATGGATCTGGGCGTCGGACCGGGCGCGGCGATGCCGACCGCATCGCTGCGCACGCTGAGCGTGGCGGACGGCGAGCGCCTGCACCTGAAGCTCTCGCTGAACGTGCAGGCCCTCGGGGCGGCGCGCACCATGCCGCCGCGCTATCTGCACAACGGCGTGCTGGCCGAACGCTGCCTGGAAACGCTGCGCGCGCGCGATGCCTGGCTCGGCGGGCACCTCGCGCTCTGCAGCGAACGCGCGTGGTGGGCGCTGGGCAACGCCGCCTCGCTGATCGAGGCGCAGGGCGAGCTGGCCTGCATGCTGCGGCGCTACCCCGCGCACGATGGCTGGCTGCTGCCGATGGCCGCCTGCGCGGAGGTGACGCTCGACGGCCGTCTGCCGGCATTCGAGGCGCTGTGCGGCGACGCCGCGTTGCAGGCGCTCGCGGGGCCGGCGGCGGAGGCCCCGGCCGAGGGCGCATGGCGCGTGTTCGGCCGGATCGCGCACCTGCTGATCGAACTCGGGCTGCGCTGCTTCGCGCACGGCGTGATGCCGGAACTGCACGGGCAGAACGTCATGCTGCGCATCGGCGCGGATGGCCTGCAAGGGCTGGTCCTGCGCGACCACGACACGCTGCGCATCTGTCCGCCGCTGATGGCGGCGGCCGGTGTCGAGGCGCCGGACTACGCGATTGACCTTGGCACGCCGAACACGCTGATCCTCGACGCGCCCGAGGCGTTGCTGGCGTATTTCCAGACCCTGGCAGTCGAAGTCAACCTGTACGCGATCATCGCTGCGATCGGCGAGTGCTACCGCTCCGACGAGTCCATCGGCTGGCGCATCGTCGGGCAGGCGCTGCGCGAGAGCGTGGACCGTGTCTTCGGCGAGGGGGGAGCCGAGGCACTGCGCAGCCACGTCGCGCATGCGCTGTTCGACGCGCCGCACTGGCCGTTCAAGCAGATCCTGGCACCGCTTGCCGCCCGCGCGTCGCTCGGTACGGGGATGCCGAGCGGCCTGTGCACGATCGGCAACCCGCTGCGGCTTGCGATGACGCCGCAGGAGGTGCCGCGCCGATGAGGTCCCGCCCGAACCTTGCCGTTGTCACGCTGATCGGCTGCCAGGCGGTGATCACGCTGGGCTTGATGGTGCTGGTGCCGATCATGCCGTTCTTCCTGCGCGACCTGATGGGCGGCAGCGTCTCCGCCGCCGACGCGGTGCGCTGGACCAGCATCGCGCTCGCGGCGCCCGGTGTCGGCGCGTTGCTGTGCGCACCGTTTGCCGGGCGGTGGTGCGAGCGGTTCGGCTATCGGCGCGCGCTGTTGCTGGCGCTGTCGCTGTTCGTGGCGAGCATGGCGATGATGGCGCTGTCGCGTGGCGTCGCCGTGTTCATCGCCGGGCGCGTGCTGCAGGGGGGCGAGCACCGTCGGCGTGATCGTGACCGCGTTCATCGCACGGGTCAGCGATCCGGCCGGCCGGGGGCGCGCGCTCGGCTGGCAGGAGTCGGCGGTGGCCGCTGGCGCGCTGGCCGGTCCGGTGCTCGGCGGCGTTCTGCAGGATGTCTGGTCGGTGCGCCCGCTGCTGCTGGCCGTGGCCGTCTGTACCGGATGCGCCGTGCTGGGGCTCGCCCTCAGCCTGCGCGAGCCCGCGGCGCCGGCGCGTCACGATGCCCCGCACGAGGCCGGCGACGGCACGCCTGCCCGCAGCCTGCTCGCCGATCCGGCGTTCGCGCGCTGGCTGATGGCGGGCGCGCTGACGCAGGCCGGCGCGTTCGCGCTCGTGAACGTGTTCGCGTTGTTCGTCGAGGCGCGCTTGGCGGGCATGGCCGCGGTGGCAAGCAAGGTGGGCGTTCTGCACGCGCTCGGGTGGTGCGCGACGCTGGTTGCCGGGCCGCTGTGGGGGGCCTGGAACGATCGCCGCGATCCGGCGCGCCAGTTTGCCGGTGCGTCGCTCGCGTGCGCCCTGGCGCTCGCGTTGATGCCGTTGGCGGCCCATCTGTGGCAGATCGGCCTGCTGCGCGTCTTGCAGGGCGCCTGTTACGCGGCACTCGCGCAGTCGATGCTGCTGATCTGTTGTCGCGCCGTGCCGCCCGCGCTCCAGGGCCGGGCGACCGTGGTCGCGAAAAGCGCGATGACGCTCGGGCAACTGCTCGGGCCGCTCGCCGTGCTCGTTGTTCTCCCGTTCACCGGTCCTGCCGCGACGCTGTGGCTGACGGCGGCGATGTTCATCGCTGCCGCAGCCATCGCGCGGCCGACGCTGGTGGTGCGTTTCTCTCCCGTATCCGATTCGAGGTGAGTGCCATGACGTTTTCTTCTACGCAGCGCGTTTCGCCAGTGCGAGATGCCGCCCTTCACGCGCCGCAGGCATCCCGCGCGACGCACCGCGTCGACGCGCCGGCCGGCAGCGACATACTGCCCGCGCTCGATCGCCGGTTGCTCGAACAGTACTTCAACACCTATTGCCGCGAAACGGGCGGCTTCGATCCGCGCGTGACGGACGATGCCAGCCTGGCCGGCGACCTGCGCCGCACCGTGCAGGCATGGCGCGACGAAGGTCACGCCGTCGCCTGCGTGACGTTCCCGCATGACGGCAGCCGGCTGTACGTGGCGATCGAGCGGTTTTCGCAGATGGGGTTCCACCGGCTCGCGCCGCATGCGGCGCTGCAGTCCGCCGATGGCACGGTGATGCCGTTCGACAGCCCCGAGGCGCTGACCGGGCGCTCGCGTTCCGCCAGCCGCCCGCCGACGCGGCGTGGCCGCAGTGCTTTGCCGCGCTGATGCACAACAGCATCGAACGCGTGCGTTACTACCATGACCACGTGCCGCGGCGGGAGCGTCCGGGCACGCCGTTCGTCCGCGCGGAGCAGTCGCTGCTGTTCGGCCATGTCTTCCATGTCACGTCCAAGGCATCGGAGGGCTTTGGCGAGGACGACATGCAGGCCTACGCCCCCGAGCTGGGCGCATCGTTCCGCCTGCACTACTTTGCGGTGTCGAGCCGCCTGTTCGACGCGGGCACGATCGAGGCGTCGCAGCCGCCGATCGATCCCGAGGCGATGCATGCCGCCACGGCGCTGCTCGGTGATAGCGAATACCGGCTCCTGCCGTGCCACCCGTGGCAGGCCGACCATCTGCTGCGGCAGGACGCGATCCAGGCGCTGATCGCGCGGCGCGAGCTGATCGCGCTCGGCGCGCTGGGTGAGGTCGTGTGGCCGACCTCATCGGTGCGCACGGTGTGGTTGCCCTTGCAGCGGCAATTCCTGAAGCTGTCGCTCGACGTGCGGATCACGAACTTCGTGCGCAACAACCCGCCCGAGCAGGTGGCCCGCGCACTCGACGCGAGCCGGTACATCGCGGCCCTGCCGGCGGCGTGCCGGTCGTCCGAGACCTTCGAGATCCTGCTCGATGGCGGCAGTGCTTCGCTGTCGGTGGCCGACGATGCGCTCCGCGCCAGCACCACGGTCGTGTATCGCCAGGCCATGCGCGATGCGGTGGGCGACGACGCGCGCGTGCTGGCCACCGTGCTGGAGGAGCCGGCGAGCGGCGCACCGCCGTTGCAGGCCTTGCTGCAGGAGGCGCTGGGGCAAGCGCCGTCGTTCGAACGGGTTGCCGCATGGTGGACGCGCTACCTCGATGTCATGCGCCTGTTCGCGTGCCACGGCGTCAGCCTCGAGGCGCATCTGCAGAACGCGATGGTGGCGTTCCAGGCCGGTTGGCCGGTGCGCGGCTATGTGCGCGACATGGAAGGCGCCAGCATCAGCCGCACGCGCTGTGCGCAGCCGGAGCGGCTTCCGCCGGAGAGCCCTGCGCTCTACAGCGATGAGGCGGCATGGAAGCGCTTCCGCTACTACGTGCTGGTCAATCACATCGGCCACGTCGTCGCGAGCATCGCCCGCACCGGTGCCTGCGACGAGGCTGCGCTCTGGCGCGTGGCCGCACAGGTCTGGGCGCGCGATGCCGAGCCCGCCGTGGCTGCGCTGCTGGAAGACGTGCGGCGCCGGCCGACATTGCCCGCCAAGGCGAACATGCTGAGCTGCTTCGGCGGCCACGGCGAGGCGCCCGCCTGGGTCGAGATTCCCAACCCGCTTGCCGACGAGGAGCACCGCGCATGACACTCACCGAATTCGAAGCGCTGCTCGACAGCGGCGCGTATCGCGACGCGGCACAGCGCGTCGTCCGCCAATTGCTCGAAGCGCTGCTGTTTGAGGGGGCGCTGCCGGACGTCACGTGGTCGGGCGACGCCCTGTCGATCGCCGGCACACGCGAAGACGGTGTGCCGCTGGTCTATCGCTGCCGCGCGCGCCACACCGCCTCCTTCGGTCGGATCCGCATCGTGTCGCCGGTGCGGCGTATCTGCGGCGCGGAAGACGCGGAGGCCGACGATGTCGCGCGCGTCGTGGCCGAACTTGCCTCCCAGCTGGGGGCCGATCCGCTCCGGCTCGCGCAGTTCGGCGCGGAGCTGCTGGCCACGCATATCAAGGACGCGCAGACGCGTGCCGCGCAGGCCGGCCGCCTGCTGCGCGAGGCCGGCTACGACGCCATCGAGGCCGGCCTGACGGGCGCGCATCCCTATCACCCCGGCTACAAGTCCCGCATGGGCTTCACGCTGGACGACAACCGCCGCTACGCCCCCGAATGCGCGACGGGCATCACGCCGCTGTTGCTGGCCGCACGCCGCGATCGCTGCCGCTGGAGCGCGATCCGCGACGTCGAGCAGGGCGATCCGCGGCACCTGCTGTCGGCCCGGGAGCAGGCTGCGTTCGATGCACGGCTCGCGCAGTGCGGCCTCGATCCGTCGGACTATCTGCCGCTGCCGGTTCACCCGTGGCAGTGGGAGGCGCTGGTCGAGACGGCCTGCCATGGCGCGTTCGCCCGCCGCGAGCTGGTGCCGGTCGGCGCGCTGTCCGAGCGCTATGCGCCGCAGCAGTCGATCCGCACGCTCGCCAACGCTGAACGGCGCGATGCGCCTTCGCTCAAGCTGGCGATGAGCCTGGTCAACACCTCGACCTCGCGCGTCCTGGCGCCGCACACGGTGCGCAACGCCGCCCTGATGAGCGACTGGCTCGCCGACCTCGCCAAGCGGACGGACTGGCCCGCGCCGCTCGCGCGTCCGGTCTTCCTCAAGGAGATCGCAGGCGTCGGCTACGTGCCGCAAACACCTGTGGCGGGGCAGTACGGCGCGCTGGCCTGCATCTGGCGCGAGAGCGTGCATCGCCACCTGCGTGCGGGCGAGGCGGCGTTGCCCGTGACCGCCATCACGCACATCGACGCCGACGGCCGGCCGCTCGTCGCCGATTGGGTGGCCCGCCACGGCGTGCAGGCGTGGGTGCGCCGGCTGGTCGAGCGGGTCTGGCTGCCGGTGCTGCACATGCTGTGGTGCAACGGCACCGCGCTGGAGTCGCACGCGCAGAACATGGTGCTGCTGCATGTCGGCGGCTTGCCGGAACGGGTCGCCCTGAAGGACTTCCACGACGGGGTGCGCTACTCCCGCCGCTGGCTGCGGGTCGCACCGCCGGCCCTCGAAGCCCCGCCGGCCGAGCACGCGCGCGTCAATCCCAATTCGTTCATCGAGACCGACGATGCCGACGAGCTGCGCGACTTCACCGGCGATGCGCTGTTCTTCGTCAACCTGGCGGAAATCGCGTGGTTCTTCGCCTGCCATTTCGGGCTCGACGAAACCACGTTCTGGGAGATTGCCGCGGGCGCGATCCGCGATTACCAGGCGCGCTGTCCGGACCTGGCGGAAAGCTTTGCCCGCTTCGACTGCTTCGCACCGACGATACAGATCGAGTTGCTGGCCAGCCGGCGCTTCCTGCCCGAAATCCGCCTGCGCACGCGCGCCGCGGACAACCCGCTTGCCCAGATGGAGTACGCATGAGCGCGCCGCAGTCCCTCAAGGCACGACTGAAGCAAGCGGATGGCCGGACGCTGGTCGGGTTGTTCTGTTCGACGCCCGCGCCGCTGATGGTCGAACTGATCGCGGCGGCCGGCTACGACTTTGTGGTGATCGACCAGGAGCACACGCTGCTCGACGGCGCCACGCTGACGGCCATGCTGCTCGCCGCACGCGCTAGCGGCATGGCGGCGCTGGTGAGAACCGCCGCGCCCTTCCAGATCGTGCAGGTGCTCGATGCCGGCGCGCAGGGGGTCGTCATTCCGCGCGTCCGGTCGGCCGATGAGGCACGCGAGGCGGTTGCGGCCGCCCATCACGCGCCGCTTGGCCGGCGCGGGCTGAACGCGACCTGCGCGAGCCGCTTCGGCCGCGACGACCTGGCCCGGGCGGTGGGGCGCGCGGCGGCGGACACGCTGGTCGTCGCGATGATCGAAGACCGCGCCGGGCTGGACGCGCTGGACGCGATTGCCGCCGTCGATGGCGTCTACGTTCTGCTTGGCGGCGCGGCGGACTTGTCGCAGGACCTGGGCGTGCCCTGGCAGACCGGGCACGCCCAGGTACGCGCGGCGATCGCGCGGGTTGCCGCCGCCGCGCGCCGCCACGGCAAGGTGTTCTGCGCCCTGCCGCGCCATCGCGACGACATCGCGGACATGCACCGCGCAGGCGTGCGCCTGGCGATTGCTGGTGACGACCGCGGCATCACGCGTCGCGCGATGGCGGCGCAATTGCAGGCGTTGTCGCCTGACCTTGAACACGAAGGAGCCGCCCAATGAATCGGGAACTGATCGAACGCTACCTCCATGGCCCGACGTCGCCTGTCTGCGCCTATCTCTACGACCTCGACCACCTGCGCGAGCGGGCCAGGCGGCTCAGCGCGATGCTGCCACCCGGCTGCGAGCTGTTCTACGCGATCAAGGCGAACAGCGATGCCCCCGTCCTGGCGGCGCTGGATGGCGCGGTCGCCGGCTACGAGGTCGCCTCGCTCGGAGAGGTGGTGCGGGCGCGCGAAGTCGGCGGGCACGTGCGGATCGTCTTCGGCGGTCCCGGCAAGACCGACGATGAGTTGCAGGGCGCGCTCGAACGCGGGGTTGAGCTGATCCACGCCGAAAGCGAACTGCAACTGCGCAGGCTCGACGCGATCGCGCGCCGGATGGGGCGGCGCGCCCGCGTGCTGCTGCGCTTCAACCCCAACTCGCTGTCGGCGGATGCCGCGGGCAGGCGCCCGGAAGGCACGCTGACCATGGGCGGACAGCCGACGCAATTCGGCATCGAAGAGGACGCGGTGCCCGGCCTGATCCGCCTGGCGCGGACCTTGCCGGGCGTTGAGGTGGTCGGCCTGCATCTGCATGCGTTGTCCAACAACCTCGATGCCGACTCGCATCTCGCGCTGATGCGCCACTACCTCTCGCTGGCGCTGCGCCTGCACCGCGAACATGGGTTGACGCTCGACACGCTGAACGTCGGCGGTGGCATCGGGGTGGACTACGCGCAGCCGTCCCGTGCGTTCGACTGGCGGCGGTTCTGCGATGGCCTCGGCGTGCTGCTCGCCGAGGCCGGCGCCGGCTGCCGGGTCGTGTTCGAATGCGGGCGCTTTATCGCGGCCGACTGCGGCTACTACGTCACCGAGGTGGTGGACATCAAGCGCAATCACGGCAAGTGGTTCGCCGTGCTGCGCGGCGGTACGCACCACTTCAGGCTGCCGGCATCGTGGCAGCACAATCATCCGTTTGCGGTCCTGCCGAACGCGCAGTGGGCCTATCCGTTTGCGCGGCCATCGGTGCAGGCGCAGGCGGTCACGCTGTGCGGCGAGCTGTGCACGCCGAAGGACGTGCTGGCGCGCGACGTCGTGGTGGACCGCCTGAGTGTTGGCGACCGCATCGTGTTCCAGCTGGCGGGCGCCTACGGCTGGCATATCTCGCACCATGACTTCCTGAGCCATCCGCATCCCGAGCGCCGCTTTGTGGGGACGTTGCTCGAGACCCACGATGCGCGCCTGGAGGTCGTCGCATAGCACCGCGTCCGGTCGTCCATCGTCCATCGTGGCCGCCGTTCGGGTGGCCGGCGCTGAGGTCGCGGCGAAGCTTGCCGCCAGGAAGGTCGCACAGCGGTGCTACGGGGCGCGGCGGTCGGCCAGCAGTGCGATGACCTCGGCATCCCCGGTCTGCTCGAAATCGCGGTAGTACAGGCCGACGGCGCGGAACAGGTCGGCGGGGGGCGTGAGCAGGCAGATGCTCTCGTCGGCCAGCCCGCGCAGCGTGAGCCAGGCATCATCCGGCGCGACCGGCACGGCGAGCACCAGCCTGGCCGGGTGGGCACGCCGCACCGCGGCCAGCGCGGCGCGCATGGTCGCGCCGGTCGCCACGCCGTCATCGGTGACGATGACTGTCGCATTGGCCAGCGAGCCGGCCTGGGGCGGCTGCGTGGCACCGTAGCGGATGCGGCGGCGTTCGAGCTCGTCCAGCTCGTCGGCAACGGTACGGTCGAGATAGGCCTGGAGCGGGCCGGCCAGGTGCAGCAGCGTCGTGTTCCATTCGATGTAGGGCGGCACGCCGGCGCCGCAATCGGCGATGGCCCCCAGTGCCAGTTCGGGCTGGCCCGGTGCGCCGATCTTGCGCACCAGCACGATGTCCAGCGCCGCATCCAGCGCTTGCGCGATCGCATGGCCCACCGGCACGCCGCCGCGCGGCAGCGCTAGTACCTCAGCACAGAGGTTATGACAGTTTGGGTAGGTTGTAGGACAGGCAAGCAGTTGTGGTCAACGAGCAGCTCAATGCTGCGAGCGATGCCTGCTTGCCGGCGG
>CAKKOY010000132.1 GCA_919592095.1 Ralstonia syzygii subsp. syzygii
GACGACAATCTACGCAGCCAGACGGATTGTTTACCGCGCCATCTGCCCAGACCGTTGCGCGTAAACGTCATCATGCCGCGCGCGGGCGACCGGATTTATGCAACAACGCCTATCCCGCTCCTTCTTTTTTTTCTTAGGGGACAGCACACCCATCACGACATGCAGGCGCAATGGCACGTGCGTGCCGACCATCACGCGCCGCGCATCCAGGAAGGGGGCTCTGTGCCAAGGCCGCGATGGTCCACATCGGCCGTGCGCGTGCCCGGCCGGCAGGGTGCATCCTGCTGCGTCACTTCAGCGTTGCCAGCGTTTGTGCTTGCGTCGTCGGGTGTGGGCCAGTATGGCCCGTATCGGCCTTCGGGGACACGGGCGGCTTGCGTCCCTTCCCTTCGGCACCAGGCACGCGGCGATCGGCATGGGTTGGGTCATTGGGTCGATCCCTCTTCAGACTCGGTGACGGCAGGGGACGCTTCCACCTGCCCGTCCGGCTTTGCCTGAGGATCAGCGCCGCGGCTGGAGCAACACGCAGACCACGGCTGTCAGGGCAACACCCGCAGTCGCGATGGCCCATGTCCGCCAATCGCCCAGCAACGCCACCGCGGAGCCGATGGCACGCTCGGTTGCCTCCGGATGTTTCTTGACGAGCATGGCGACGGCCATGATCCCGCTCAGGATCACGAACAGGATGCCGAAGGCATAGTTCTGCGCCAGCTGCCGCCGCGGTTGCGGGTAGCTCGGGCAGGTGCCCGAGGTCAGGTGTTCCTGTTTCCTGCCGGCAAAGGCAAGCGAAGAGGTCCCGGTCGAGTGGAACGTGCCGCCACCGTGCGGACTGGTGCGCTTCTCGCCTGCGTTTCGGTTCATGGTCCGATATCCGTGACCTTCACAGGCCTCGGCATTCGATTCGCGTTTCATAGACAGCCTCCCCATTGCGTAATGTTGTTGAACGTGGGCGTGCCGCGCGGCCTGCGCGTACGCCGGCCTTCTACGTTGTCTCGATGGATGTCGGCGGCGTATTCGCCGCGGCGCGCTGGAAGCGGATGGGATGTGTGCGCCTGGTTGCCCGCGGATCGCCGCATCAGGTGGCCTTCGGCGGTGCTGCTTGCAGGCGGGCTTAGCCCTGGCATTGCGTGGACGGCGGTCCACAGGGTAGCGGGGCGTGGGTCTGGTGCGCTCGTGTCCGCTGCGCATTGGCGAGCGCAGCCGGGCGCTATAATGGCCGCAGCCATCTTGGGCCTCTCTGGGTTTGGATATGGTCAGGCGGGCGCCGGTGCTGGAACACCGGCGTCAGCCGCTTCTTCTACGAGATCACGTCACACGTAGTCTGTCTCCCTGGGTGACGTCGTTCGAGTGGCTCCGGCATTGGTGAAACGGCCACTCTGAATCACCCAGAATATTGACTGCAGCATCCATTCGCTAGAGCACTTTAGTGCCGATTCCCAATGGAGCCGCCTGCAGTCGCGAGATCAGCATGGCGACACGGACCCGGTTCTCGCATCCGGTCTTGTCCATGATGCTGCTGAGATAATGCTTCACCGTACTTTTCGATTTGCAAACGAGTTGGGCGATCTCTGCATTGCTCTTCCCCTGGCCGATCAGCAGGGCGACTTCGCGTTCCCGCTCGGTCAGGGTGGCAAGCGCCTGCGATGCCTTCTGCGAATCGTTCTCGACGCTGGCAACGGCACGCAACAGCGCGCTGTGCAGGACTGGCGTCAGGTCGCGCAGCGTGGCATCCAGGCACCCTTCCTCGATCCTGGGCAGCGCATGAAAGCTGAAATAGGTGCCGACGCAATTGGCCTCATCGAACACCGCATCGGCTGCACAGTTGCGCAATCCGTGTTTCACAAATTTTCCGAGCCATAGAGGATCGGTGTCAGCCCACGGCGATGCGGCATCGAAGTACACCGGCCGGCGCGTGGCCAGCCAGCGTCGCATGATCGGCGTGTCGATGCCGCCGGCCGCATTCCGGATCGCGAGCAGGTGCTCGTTCGGATAGTCGACCGTTACCACGTAGTCCATCGATACCCCTGACGAGGTGGTGCGGCCGTGGCCGCACGCCAGGTGCTGGTGGCCCAGGATGGGGCGGACAGATTCGCGCGTCCAAGCCTTGAACGTTGCGATATCGTGGACCTGCTCTGCGGCGGTCAGGCATTGGTCAAGAACATGAGTCAGCATGGCCGTTTCAGTCGAAGTAGCCCGCGCGGATGGTCGCGCCGATCAGGTTCAGGACCAGACGGCCGGCCGTGATGCACGAGATCTGGTTGATGTCCTTCTTCGGCTGGATTTCGACGATATCCATGCCGACCACGTGGCCCTTGCGCACCAGGCCGTGAATCAGCTTGCGCGTCTGCGCAAACGTCAGGCCGGCGGGCGCGGGGCCCGCGACCGCCGGCATGGTCGACGGGTCCAGTCCATCTGCGTCGATGGTGATGTAGTAATTGCCGCCGTCGGGAATGCGCGTCAGCACCGCGTCCATGCCGATGTCATGCAGCTCGTAGGCGGTGACCAGGTCGGCGCCATAGGCACGCGCGGCAGCCAGGTCTTCGGGGCGGCCGCTGCCCTGCGCGCGCAGGCCGATCTGCACGATGCGCGCGACGTGCGGCATCTCCGAGGCGCGACGCATGGGGCTCGACAGGCCCTCCTTCACGCCGTTGATCGAATCCCGCCAGTCCAGGTGCGCATCGATGTGCACCAGCGTGATCGGCCCCTGCTGGTCGAGGCCGCGCAGGATCGGCGTGGTGATGCCATGGTCGCCCCCCAGGACGATGGGCAGTGCGCCGGCGTTCGCAATGCGCCGGATCGCCGCTTCGGCGCGGGCGTAATGCTCGCCCGGCGGCTGCGCCAGGTCGGGGACGATGTCGCCGCAGTCGACAAAGCGGATGTCGTCGCGGCCTTGCAGCAGCGGGCCGTCGATATCGAAATCGTAGTGGCCGGGCGCACGCGCGACCCGGTCTGTGGCCTGCCGGATCGCGGCGGGCGCGTTGGTCTGGTCGTTGCTGAAATCGGCTGCGGAATACGGCGTGCCGAACGGCATGCCCAGGACGGCAATGTCGGCCTGCAGGTTGTCCAGGTCGGTGTCCAGCTGCGCATACAGCAGCGTCTGGTGACCGGTGCGGGGCGCGGTGGTATAGGTGCTCATGGAGGCAGGTTTTTTCTTTTTGAATGGATCAGGTTTGGGGCGACAGCCCGCGGCGGCGCGCAAGGTGCTCCAGCGACCGGCCCGCCGCAGCCAGCAGCACGCTGGTCAGCCAGTAGATCGCGGCGGTGGCCGCCAGGATTTCCGTGTACGCAAAGGTGTTGGCCGTCAGCAGATTGCTCTGGTAGGTCATCTCGGGCAGGCTCATCACGGAGAAGATCGCCGAATCCTTGAACATCATGATCACCAGGCTGGTCGTCGGCGGGATCAGGAAACCGAGCAGCTGCGGCGCGACGATGTATCGCTGCACCTGCCAGCGCGACATGCCAAGCGACAGCGCGGCGCTGGACTGGCCGCGCGGCACGCTGCACAACGCTGCACGCAGGATTTCGCAGAAGTAACCGCCCGTGTACAGGGCCGTGCAGCCGATCGCGACCGCCATGGCCGAAGCCGGCACGCCCAGCTTGGGCAGCCCGAAGAACGACAGATAGACCAGGATCAGGTACGGTATGTTCCTGACCGTCGCCACATAGCCCCGTGCTAGGCAAGCCAGCATCAGCGAGCGGGGCTGCGAGGCATAAGCCGCGAGCGTGCCGGCGAGCATGCCCAGCGGAATCCCGATGGCGCTGACGATGGCCGTGACCTTCAGGCCGCGGAGCAGCACGGGGACGGCCTCTGCGACGACGGCGAAATCAAACGGCATGGGGCAGCATCCACGAAACACGGCGCTCGCAGACCCTGGAGGCGGCCGAGATGCAGGACAGAATCACGAAGTACACCGCGGCGGTCATGGCGAAGACCTGCAGCGGCAGGTCGCTTTGCAGCGAAGCATTGCGTGCCATGGTCGCCAGTTCCGGTACCGCGATGATCGACATCAGCGACGAGGCTTTCAGCAGGATGGTGAATTCGCTCGTCAACGGCGGGATCGCGCGGTAGAACACCTGCGGCAGCAGCACATGGCGCCAGACCTGCGGCTCGCGCATGCCCAACGCCTGGGCCGCCGCGCGTTGCGTATCCGGAACGCTGCTCAGGGCACCGCGCAGGATTTCCACCAGATAGGCGCTCGTATTGCACGCGAGCGCCCCGATGCCCGCCGCCAGCGGTGAAATGGAGAGGCCCAGCAGCGGCGGCACGACATAGTAGGCCAGCAGCATGTGAATCAGCGCGGGCGTGCCGCGGATCGCGCTGACCCACGCCATGACCATGCCGCGCAGGATCCGGTAGCGGGACAGGCGTGCCCACAGCAGTACGATACTCAGCACCAGGCCCAGGGCAAGTGCGCAAGCCGATGCGCCGATGGCAACGGCGGCTCCCGCCAACGCACCCTCGAGAAACAGCGTCAGCGTACCGCCCTGGTTCAACCATGCCAGCATAGATCCACCCATCCGCTAGATGGCGCCTTCGGGAAGGTAGTTGGTGCGCGGGATATCCATCGGCGCACCAAACCACTTCTTTTCCAGCGCAGTCAGCTTGCCGCTGGCGCGCAGCTCGTCCAGCGTGTCGTTGATGAACTTGCGGATTTCCAGGTCCTGCGGGTTGGCGACCCACGCCAGCAGCCTCGGTTGGCCGACTTCGCCGACGATCTTGAAGGCGCCGGGCTGCTTGCGCATCTGGATGGCCGCGACATTCGACGGGATGAAGGCGACGTCGACCGTCTTGTTGCTCAGCGCGATGGCCACGTCCGGATAGGCCTGGAACAGTTTGGTGTCGGCATAGCCTTTGCCGCGCTGCTCCTTGAGGGTCTTCTCGAACTGCTCGGCCGCCGGCTGCGAGGACGAGCCCATCTGCGTGCCGAGCACCTTGCCGGCGAGATCCAGGTCGCGCGAGATCGACGCATCGTCGGCGCGCGCCATCAGTACCGGACGCACCACCCCGACCGGCTGGCTGAACGCGAAGCGTTTGGCCCGCTCGGGCGTGATGCTCACGCTGGTGGCGACAAAGTCGAACTTGTGCGACAGCAGGCCCGGCAGCAGGCCCTGGAACGGCAGGTTCATCTGTTCCAGCCCGACCCCGAGCTTATCCGCCATGGCCACCAGAATGTCGCGGCCGAACCCGACCACCTGACCGTTTTCCACGAATTCAAAAGGCTCGTAGGCGGCTTCGGTTCCCACGACCAGCTTGCCCCGCTTCTTGATCTCGGCAATTGAACCACCTTCCGCGAATGCGGTGGTCGGCAGGGCAAGGGCTGCGCCGGTGCCGAGTGCGAGCCGGAAAAAATCTCTACGGGAGTAGTGATGCATATTTTATTTATTTCAGTATTTAATTATGCTTAATCTGATGCGACTGGAAAAACGCGGCGATGCCGCTTGCAGTGCAGGTAATGTATTGCCAAGAAAGGTCGATGAAAAATGATTTTTTTGATGGTATGGTTTCAAAATTCAAAACCTTTTATGCCGTATTGTGCATCGACTCCACCCCGAACTCACCGAGCGCCATCTGCGCTCCCTTCGGATTTTTAGTGCCGTGGCCCAGGCCAATGGATTCGCCGCCGCGGAGAAGCAGCTCAACATGTCCAAGGCCTCCATCAGCCGCCACATCCGCGAGGTCGAGGAGCATCTGGGCGTGCGCCTGTGCGATCGCGGCCCGTCGGGATTCGAGTTGACCGAAGCGGGCCGTGTCGCACTGGATCTGGCCCGTGACGCACTGAAGTCGCTGGAACGCATCGGGCCGGAAATCGATGCCGTGCGCGGCGTGTTGTCGGGTACGCTGACCATCGGCATGTCCGAGCAGATCATGCAGCACGCCGATTTCCATATGTCCGAGGTCCTCGCTGCGATGCGCGAGGAGGCACCGGGCGTCCGGGTCGAATTGGCGGTCATGGCCTTCAACGAGCTGACGCTGGCGCTGCGCGAAAGACGGGTGCAAATCGCGGTCCGCGGAATGTACAAGCACGATAGCGGCTTCAATTACCTGTGTCTGTTTAACGAACGGCAGCGTGTCTACACTGCGCGCGATAACGTCAAGCGTTCCCGTCGTCTGCCCCTGGTGTATCGCCGGCAGCCGTTCGTGCACGATGCGCTGAGCGTCCACGGTTTCAGCCGGGGCCCTGAGGCGATCGGGCTGGAGGCCGTCGCGATGCTGGTGGCCACGGGGCACTACGTCGGCCTGCTCCCCGAACACTATGCCGAGACGGTGTCGCATCGGTATGCCCTAGTGCCGCTGCCCGACGGCCCGGTGTACGACAACAGAATGTGCGCCATCACCGAGACCGCGCGTCCAGCCAGTCGCAGCCTGGAGCTCCTCCTGACTATCCTGACCCGTCTGCATTCCGGCGAGCGCGCCACCAGGCCGGATGCGCACGCCCGGTGATCCGATCGACCATCGACTGGCGCCGGCATGACTCCCCTCGCATGTTGTCCGCGATCGTCACGGCACACCGCTATTGACCGGTCCGATCGGACCCGGTCGCCGGCCGTACCCGCATGCCCGGCGCCAGCCGGGTCCAGGGCAGCTCACCGGGGTCCGCGAGCGCGATGCCCGGCGCCTTGACCACCAGCACCGCCTGCGCGATCGGCTCGAAGTCGGCACGGAAGTGCACGGATGACTTGTTCACCAGAATCCGCATCCGCTCCGGCTCAATGCCGACCATGCGGTACTGGTTGCGATCCATCATCTGGGGGCGGCCGGTGGACACCGCAACGTGCACGCCACCGATCCTCAGGCATGCGGATGGCCCGAGCTCGAGCCGTACGCCATGCATCATCGGGCCGTCGAGGACGCATTGCCCATCCGACAGGCTTTCCACGATGAACGTCCCCTCGAAGGGGGTGCCCGAGCCGGCGCCGATCGTCAGGCGAATGGATGCCCCGGGCCCAGCGTCGTGCGCCGCCCGCGCGGCCTGCGGATCGTGGATCAGGCCGATCGCGGCCCGCTGCGCGTTGTGCCGTACCAGGGCAGCCAGCATGCCGGTGGTGTTGCCTTCGCCGCCAGCACCAGGGTTGTCCTGCGTATCGGCAATCACCACGGGCTTCGGGGTTGCCTCCGCCATCCGGATGGCCGCCAGCACCGCTTCGTCGGGGGACAGGAGTGTCGTGCCCCAGCGGGGCTCGCTGTCGAGCAGGTCCCGGTACAGCGCATCGACGGCGCGGTTCAGCTCGGCAGCATCCACGCCATAGCCCCAGATCGTCGGCCCGCACTCGGGAAAGTCCGCGGCGGGAAACCCCGGTGCGAACGACAGCGACAGGACGCCGCCGCGCTCCGCCTTGCCCAGGCGCGTGTAGACGCCGCGCGCGGGCTCCACGGTCGTGCACATGCTGTTGATCGGGATGAGGAACGGCAGGCGTCGCGACGCTTTGGCCACCGGCGACTTCGCCGCCAGGAGGTCATTCAGCAGCCGCGCGGCGCGCAGGCCCGTCGCGGCCATGTCCACATGCGGGTAGGTCCGGTAGGCGACCAGCCCGTCGGCGCACGCCTGCATGCGGGCAGTCACGTTCGCATGCAGGTCGAGCGATGCCACGATTGGCGTGCCGTCGCGCGTGGCGGCGCGCAACCGGGCTAGCAGTTCGCCCTCGCCGTCGTCGCAATGCTCGGTCACCATGGCGCCGTGCAGATCGAGGTAGATGGCATCAGGATCGTGCCGGCGGCTCGCGGTGACGATCTCGCCCGCGATCCGCTCGAACGCGTCTTCCGTGAACGGACCGGACGGATTGGCTGCCGCCCACAGCACCGGCACCAGCTCGTGCCCGGCCACCTCCATGGCGGCCAGGAAGCCCGCGATCGGTACGTTGGCGTTGCGCAGCGACAGCACCTCGGCGCCCCGCTTCATCGCCGGCCACCCTTCTCCTTTGACGAACGCGTCGTAGGTGGCCCGCGATGGCACGAAGGTATTGGTTTCGTGATGAAAGCCGGCCACCAGGATCTTCATGGCGTCACCGGACGGGCGGCCGTGGTGTCCGCTGGGCGGCGAGCAGGACGGCGCCCACCACCAGCAATGCGGCGATCACGAGCAGCCCCGACTGCAGCGAGCCGGTCGTGTCCTTGGTCCACCCGATGAGGGTCGGGCTGAAAAAGCCGCCGAACAGGCCGATCGAGTTGATGAAGGCGATGCCTCCGGCGGCGGCCGTGCCTTTCAGCGATTCTTGCGGGATCGCCCAGAACACGGTGTACGACGCGAAGATCGCCGCCGTCGCCAGCGTGATGGTGAGCAGCGCGGCCGGGAACGAGGTCGCGTAGGCAGCGGCGGCCAGCAGGCCCGCACCCAGGATGGCCGTGATCGCACTGTGCCAGCGGCGCTCGCCACGGCGGTCGGAACTCTGGCTGAGCGCATACATGGCCGCGATCGCCGCCAGGTTCGGCACCGCGGAGTAGAGGCCGATCTTGAGCAGATCGTTCAGGCCGGCCGCCTTGAGAATCGACGGCAGCCAGAAACCCACGGCATACAGGCCGCTGATGAGGCAGAAATACGCCCCGGCCAGCACGTACAGCTTCGGATCGGTGAGTGCCTTGCCGAAGGACGAGTCCTGGCGCGGGGATGCGCGTGCGATGTCGCTGGCGATGACGGCTTTCTGCTCATCGGTCAGCCAGCGCGCGTCGGCCGGCTGGTCGACCAGAGAGCAATAGGCCGCGACGCCGAGCCCGATGGAGGGGATGCCTTCGGCCAGGAACATCCATTGCCAGCCCGCCAGGCCGCCCGCGCCGGCAAAGTGGCTCATGATCCAGGCGGATACCGGCCCCCCGATCACGCCTCCGAGCGGGGCGGCGCCGAGCACGATGGCCATGGCACGCGCCATCCGCGTGCCCGGATACCACTGGGTCAGGTAGTAGATCATGCGGGGCGCGAAGCCGGCCTCGAACACGCCGAGCAGGAAGCGCAACGCATAGAACGTCCATACGTCGGTGACGAACAGCATGGACGCCGACACGATGCCCCATAGCATCAGGATGCGGCTCAGCGTCCGGCGGGCGCCGATTTTCACGAGCAGCAGATTGCTCGGCACTTCAAACAGCATATAGCCGAAGAAGAAAATCCCGGCACCGAGGCCGTAGGCGGCATCGCTCAGTGCAAGATCGTTCTGCATCTGCAGCTTGGCAAAACCGATGTTGATGCGGTCGAGATAAGCGAACAGATAACAGACTGCCAGGAATGGCAGGATGCGCCGGTTCACGACGCTGTAGACGCTCGCGCTTTTCTCCCCGGAATGCGCCTGCGCTGGAATGGCGTTAGCGACCATGGATCTCCCTGCGGAATCTCTTTATGCATGCGGTGATCGCACTGTAGAGGCGTTGTTGCATAAATCCGGTCGCCCGCGCGCGGCATGATGACGTTTACGCGCAACGGTCTGGGCAGATGGCGCGGTAAACAATCCGTCTGGCTGCGTAGATTGTCG
>CAKKOY010000133.1 GCA_919592095.1 Ralstonia syzygii subsp. syzygii
AACCCTTCCAGCTCTCTCTCCCAGCCCCTCACCGTTCCTTGCATCGGACCATGATCGTCTCATCTCACATGGACAACATCTTAGGCGATAGGTACGGCTGTAGTACTAGGCCAGCGGCGTATCGATGACGCGCTCGGCGCCGAAGCGTGCCTGCAGCCCGACCGTGGCGCGGAACACCCCGCCGTTGACCCCGATGTCCTCGCCCAGCAATACGACCGACGGGTCATGCTCCAGCGCATGCGCGAGCGCCAGGTTGACCGCCTCGACCAGGTTGACGTCAGCCATGGCCGCCTCGACCTGGGCATAGCAGGCGCGGCCGAGTTGCTCTTCCTGGGCCTTGTCCCAGGCGTTCAGGCCCGTCAGGTAGTTGCGCAGCCGCAGGATCGGCTCGCGGGCCCAGGCCTGCTTGACGATGTCCGGATCGCGATAGCGCGTGGCGTCGTCGGCCGTGGTGTGGTCGCCCAGCCGGTAGCTGATCGCTTCGATCAATGTCGGGCCGCCGCCCGCCCTGGCTTTGTCGAGCGCTTCCAGCGCGGCCTGGCGCACGGCGATCACATCGTTGCCGTCCACCTGCCGCCCGGCGATGCCCGCGGCGATCGCCTTCTGGGCCAGGGTCTGCGCGGCGGTCTGGCGGCTGCGCGGCACCGAGATCGCCCACTGGTTGTTGTTGACGACCAGCACGAGCGGCGCGTTCCATACGCCGGCCAGGTTCATTCCTTCGTAGAAATCGCCCTTGGAGGTCCCGCCGTCGCCGAAGACCGCGACGGCGACACGCGGCTCGCGGCTCGCGGCGCAATTGGAACGCGTAGGCGGCGCCCGCCGCATGACAGACCTGGGTGCCGATCGGCACGCAGTTCGGGAAGTCTTCGCGCACCGCGGCAAAGCGGCTGCCGCGCTCGTCGCCGCCCCAGTACAGCAGGCTCTCGGCCATGCTGACGCCGCGCAGCAATTGCGCGCTGTGGTCGCGGTAGGACGGGAACAGGACGTCTTCAGCCCGCATGGCGCTGGCCACGCCCACGCCGATCGCCTCCTGGCCGACCGACGAGGCGAAGGTGCCGAGCTTGCCGGTGCGCTGCAGCGCGATGGCCTTGGTGTCGAACGCACGCGTCAGCACCATGGCGCGATACAGCGCGAGCAGGGTCGGCACCTCCTGCGCGAACGCCGGCAATGGCTGGACCGGCTGGCCCTCGGGGTCAAGGTACTGCGTGTAGTCGATCTGAAAGCTGCCGACCATGCTCATGACTGCAGCCCCTGTGTTCTTCTTGGGAATGGGCGCGTGCGGCGTCACCCGTGCGCGTCTGGTTCAACACTAGACGCTTCGCGGGCGAAAACAAGTCGGGCGTAGCCCTGCCCCATCCGGACGTTCCGGGGGCGTTGGGATCCGCGTTCAGAACTCCACGTCCAGCTCGTCGATCTCCTCGGTCTCGGCTCGGGCGGCTTCCATCCACTCCATCACGAACGGATGTTTGAGCACGGTCGCGCAATACGCGGCGATGTCCGGGGCGAGCTTGACGTCATAGGTGAGCAAGCGCGTGACCACCGGCGCGTACATGGCGTCGGCCATGCCGATGGTCTCGCCGAACAGCCATGGGCCGCCGTAGCACTGCAGGCATTCTCGCCAGATGGCCACCACGCGCTCGATGTCGTCCTGCGCGCGCGCCCAGATGCGGAAGTCGGGAAAATGTGCGCGCAGGTTCATCGGCAGGGCCGAGCGCAGCGCGCTGAAGCCGGAATGCATCTCGCCGCAGACGGCGCGGCAGTGCGCACGCGCAGCGCGGTCGGCCGGCAGCAGATGGGCCTGCGGGCGGATTTCGTTCAGGTATTCGGCGATCGCCAGCGTGTCCCACACCTTGATGCCTTCGTGCTGCAGGCACGGCACGAGGATGGACGGCGACAGCAGCAGCAGTTCGGCGCGCGCCGCATCGTCGATCGGCACCGTCACCGTTTCGAATTCGAGGCCGGCCAGTTTCGCCAGCAGCCACCCGCGGAACGACCACGACGAGTAGTTGCGGCTGTTGATCGTCAGCGTGGTGGGAGTCTTGGCCATGCCCGTCTCCATTGCATGCCCGCGTGGTGCCGGCGGCGGCGTACCCGCACCAAATCGGATGCCATGCACTCAAACGTCGCCTGCGCACCATGGCGTGGTGCACGGCGGCGACCGGTTGGGGATTTCACTGGTGCAGCGCACCAGCGTGCCGCCCGGCTGTCTAACCCATCTGAAGGAAGCCGGCCAGACCGTCTTGCCGCCTTTCCATGATCGGCTTTTTGCAAGCACCATGCCAGTGGAACGCACGCTGGCACATGACTTGCCTTGGCTGGATGACCACGCTGCGGGCCCGGTGCCATCGATGTCCATGAACCTGTTTGCCTACCCCGCCTACCAGGCGATCACGGAGCTGATGCGGCCGTGGCGGGGCGCCGCTGCGATGACGCGCGCGGCCATCGCGGCGTGCCCCGCGGTGGCCGCGGACCCGCAGGTGCGCTACCTGGATGCCTGCTGCGAGCTGGTCCAGATGGCGGGCCTGTCGCACCGGCGGCCGCCGTTCGGCATCGATGCCGTGCAGGTCAACGGTGAATCATTGGCGGTCACGGAAGAGGTGGTGCACGCCACCCCGTTCGGCGCCCTGCTCCATTTCCGTAAAGACACCCCGGCGCCGCAGCCGCGCGTGCTGATGGTCGCGCCCATGTCGGGCCACTTCGCCACGCTGCTGCGCGGCACGGTGCGCACCATGCTCGCCGACCACGACGTCTATGTCACCGACTGGTACAACCCGCGCGATATTCCGCTGGCCGCCGGGCGCTTCGGCTTCGACGAGTACGTCGGCCACCTCATCGACTTCCTCCATCACATCGGCCCGCACGCACACCTGTTTGCGATCTGCCAGCCGACCGTGGCGGCACTCGCTGCCGTGGCATTGATGGCCGAAGACGACGACCCGCACCAGCCGGCCACCATGACGCTGATGGCCGGGCCGATCGATTGCCGCGTCAACCCGACCTCGGTCAACGCGCTGGCCAACAGCAAGCCGATCGCATGGTTCGAGCGCAACCTGATCAGCGTGGTGCCGCCCGGCTTTCCCGGCGCGCAGCGGCGCGTGTATCCAGGCTTCGTGCAGCTGTGCGCGTTCATGTCGATGAACCCGGAGCGGCATGCGGCGGCGTTCTCCGACCTGCACTACGAGCGCGCCAAGGGCGACGCGGCCAAAGCAGAGGCGATCCGCGCCTTCTACGAGGAATACTTCGCCACCAGCGATCTCACCGCCGAGTTCTACCTGGAGACGGTGCAGACCGTGTTCCAGGAATACGCGCTGCCGCAGGGCCGGCTGCGGGTCGGCGACCGGACGGTGAACCCGCGCGCCATCCGCCACACCGCCCTGCTCACCATCGAGGGGGAGAAGGACGACATCTGCTCGGTCGGCCAGACCGTGGCAGCGCAGGACCTGTGCGCCGGCCTGCGCCCCTACATGAAGACGCATCACGTGCAGACCGGCGTCGGCCACTACGGCGTGTTCAACGGACGCCGGTGGGAGCACCAGATCTACCCGCTGGTGCGCGCCGCCATCCACGATCACGAGCCGCGCGAGCGCTGCCTGGCGGCCGGGGCGCAACCCTGCGCCGACGAGCAGGTCAGCCTGCACGACTGGCTCGACGCGCAGGCGCCCGAAGCGACGGACTGAGCGTCCGGCACCGCAGCCCAGGCAACCGCCTGCGTCAATCGATCAGGCGCCCATCCGGCTCGAAGAACGGATGCGGGCCGTCGAACGCGCCCACGTAGGCGAGATGGCTCACCAGGCCCTGCCCCGGCACCCAGGCGTGCACCTTGTAGGCGGGCGGCTCCATGACGAAGCCCGGTTCGCCCTCCGGATCGAGATCCAGCGCCACCTGGTGCGCGGGCGACGGGCAGGTCGACGCCACCGTCCCCGCGAAGCGCACGTCGATGGAGCGATGCAGGTGCCCGCACAGGATGCGCTCGACGTTGCCGGCGGCGCGCACGATCTGCGCGAAGGCGGGGATGTCGCCGGCGGCCAGCGACTGCACGTCCATGTGGCCGATGCCGGTGGCGAACGGCGGGTGATGCATGGCGATCACCACCGGCCGCGCGGTTGCGGCCGCCAGCGCATCGTGCAGCCAGTCCAGCCGCGGCACGCCCAGCCGCCCGCCGGGGTGGCCGGTGTCCAGCGTGTCCAGCACGATCAGGCGCACCTCGCCGAGATCGGTCCAGTACTGGAAGGCATGCGGATCCTGCGCCTCGGCCGGGATCGTGCAGAGCCAGTCGGCGAAGGCTTCGCGCGCGGGCGTGCGGGCATCGTGGTTGCCGAGCACCGGCAGCATGCGGATGCCGGCGACATAGAGCGAGGCCAGCAGCGCGCGCAGGTGCGCGTATTCGTCCGGCGCGCCGGCATCAACCAGGTCGCCGGTCAGTACGATGGCGTCCGGGCGCACGGGCTGCGCCAGGATGTGCGCGACGCAGCGCGACAGATAGGCGGCCGTATCGACGCGCCGGTAGGCCAGGCGGCCGGGCGGCTTGATGTGGAGGTCGGTCAGTTGCAGGAAGTGCATCAGGCTTGCAGGGTCAGGAGCCGGTCGGCGGCAATCTCGATGCCGACCGCGTGGCCCGGCGCGAACTGCTGGCGGCCGGGCACATCGATGAACAGCGGCGCGTTCGACACGCCCGCCACGCGCACGCGGGTGCGGAAACCGAGGAACACGGCGGATTCGACCACGCCCTTGAGCGCGGCCCGCTCCGGATCGGCCAGCACGGCGTCTTCGGGCCGGAAGAACAGTACATGATCCGTGCCCTCGCCCGGCGGCACCGCCACGCGACCGCCGGCGCAGACGAACGCCCCGCCCTGCCGCTCGCCGTCGAGCCGGTTCATGATGCCGATGAAATCCGCCACGTGCCGATTGGCCGGCTGGAAGTAGATCTCGCGCGGGGTACCGATCTGCGCGATGTGGCCGGCGTCCATCACCACGATGCGGTCGGCCAGGGCCATAGCCTCTTCCTGGTCGTGCGTAACGTAGACGGTGGTGATGCCGAGGCCGCGCAGCAGACGGTCCATCTCGGCGCGCACGGATTCGCGCGGCTCGGGCGCCAGCGCACGGGCCAGGGCCACGCGCTGGCGCTGGCCACCGGAGAGCTGGCCGATGGCGCGGTCGGCATAGGGTGTCAGGTGCATCATCTCGAGCAGCGCGTCGGCCCGCGCGCGGATCTGCGCGTCGGACAGCCGGTTGCGCCGGCGCTGGATGCGCAGGCCGTATTCCACGTTGCCGCGCACGCCCAGATTGGGAAACAGCGCGTAGTTCTGGAACACCATGCCGACGCGGCGGCGCTCGATCGGGCGCGCCGTGACATCTTCGTCGCCGAAGCGGACGATGCCGCCAGCATCGGGCGCCTCCAGCCCGGCAACGATGCGCAGCGTGGTGGTCTTGCCGCAGCCGGACGGGCCCAGCAGCACCAGCGTCTCGCCGGCGCCGATGTCGAGGTCGAGCGTGTCCAGCACGCGCTGTCCGCCGAAATGCTTGCCGCAGCCGCGCAGCTGGATCGGCACGGGGGCGAGGTGCAGGGGTTCGGTACGTTCGGTACTCATCGGGTGGGTTTTCCGTTGGTCGTGCGCAGGCCGCCGAAGCGCTGCATCAGCACCAGCAGCGGCACGATCATGACGAAGAAGATCAGCGTGTAGGCGCTGGCGATCTCCAGCCGCATCGACGCATAGGTATCGGCCAGGCCGACCGGCAGGGTCTTGGTCTGCGGAGTGTGCAGCATCCAGGTCAGGTTGAATTCGCCCACCGACAATGTCACCACCGTCAGCGCCCCGGCCAGGATGCCGGGCCGCGCATTGGGCAGCACGATGGTGCGAAAGCGCTGCCAGAACGTCGCGCCCAGGCTGGCGGCGCCCTCCTCCAGCGTCTTCAGGTTCTGGCCCGCGCACACCGCGGCCACCGAGCGCACCATGAACGGCAGCGTGAACACCACGTGCCCGACGACGATGAACCACAGGCTCTCGCGGAAGCTGCCGAAGCCGCCGTACGCGACGATCAGGCCGAGCGTCGTCGCCAGGCCCGGCAGCGCCACGGGCAGCGTCAGGCATTCCTCGATCAGCCGGCTGGTGCGGCTCTGCCGGCGGGCCAGCACATAGCCGGCCGGCACGCCCGCCGCCAGCACGATCGCCAGCGTGCACAGCGCCACCAGCAGCGACATCCAGATCGACGCGTGATAGGTCTCCCATACCTGGGCGACCCAGTCGAAGGTCCAGCCGCTCTTGAAGCCGCGAATGTAGTTGCGCGTCAGCCCCACGGCCATCGACAGCACCACCGGCACGATCAGGAACAGGCACAGCAGCAGCGGCACCAGCCACTGCGCCATCGGCAACAGGCGCTTCATGCCGCGGCTCCCGCTTGTCCGCCGCTGGCCACGCGGGCCACCGCCAGCACCAGCCAGGTCACCACGCCCAGCACGACCGACAGCGCCGCCGCCATGGCCATGCCGGCGTTGAGGGTGAATTCGGTATAGATCGTCATCGGCAGCACGTCGATGTCGGTGGCGAGCGTGAAGGCGGTGCCGAACGCCCCCATCGAGGTGGCGAAGCAGATCGCACCGGAGGCGATCAGCGCGGGCGCCAGTCCCGGCACCAGCACGTCGCGCGTCACCTGCCACGACGACGCGCCCAGCGAGCGCGCCGCCTCTTCCAGTGAACGGTCGAGCTTTTCCGCCGCCGCCATCACCGTCAGCACCACGCGCGGGATCGAGAAATACAGATAGCCGAGAAACAGCCCGCCGATCGAATAGGCGAACACCCATTTCTCGCCGGCCAGCCGGAGCGTCAGGTCGCCCAGCAGGCCCTGGCGGCCGGCCAGCAGGATCACCATGAAACCGACCACCACACCGGGAAACGCCAGCGGAAAGGTCAGCATGGCCGTGATCAGCCGCTTGCCCGGCACCGCATGGCGCACCAGGAACAGCCCGGCGACGGTCGACAGCACCAGCGTCGCCAGCGTCACCGCCACCGACAGCACCACCGTGGAGACCAGGCTGCCCAGGTAGCGCGGCGTGGTCAGCGCGGCCGTGTAGCTGGCCAGCAGTCCGTCGCTGCCGCTCACGCGCAGCAGCGCCGCCATCGGCAGCAGCCAGAAGGCGCAGAACAGCGCGACGGCGGGCGCGAGCAGCGCCCCCCGCCACCGCGCGGGCAGCACGGCGTCGTCGGGCAGCGTGCGTGCGGCGGCGGCCATGCTCAGCGCACCTCGTCCAGGTAGCGCGTGCCGAAGGCCTGCTGGCGCGCCGCCATCTGGTTGAAGTCGACCGTCTTCACGCGGGCGTACTCGCTGGCCGGCAGGAAGCGCGCTGCGGCCTCCTTCGACATCGCGCCGGCACGCACCGGACGCAGGTAGGCGTTGGCCCACAGCGCCTGGCCTTCATCGGAGAGCACGAAGTCCAGCACCTTCTTCGCGTTGTCCGCATGCGGCGCGCCGGCCACCAGGCTCATCACGTACGGCACCGCGATCGAGCCTTCCTGCGGGATCACGAACTCCACGTTGGCGTGATCCTTGTACTTGGCGCGGTAGGCGTTGAAGTCGTAGTCGAGCAGGATCGGGATCTCGCCGGCCACCACGCGCGCATAGGCGGTCTGCTTGGGCACGATCGGCGCATTTTTCTTGAGCTGCTTGAACCAGTCGATGGCCGGGCCGAAGTTGTCGAGCGTGCCGCCCAGCGCCTGGTTGACCGCCACGGCGCCCACGTAGCCGACGAAGGCGCTGCTCGGGTCGAGGTAGCCGACCATGCCCTTGTATTCGGGCTTGAGCAGATCCTTCCACGAACGCGGCACCGGCTTGCCTTCGAGCGCGTCCTTGTTGACGAAGAAGCCCAGCGTGCCCGAATGGATCGAGAAGAACGCGCCGTCCGGATCCTTCATGCCGGCCGGAATCTCATCCCAGTGCTTGGGCTTGTAGCCTGTGACCAGGCCCTTCTCCTTGGCCTGGTAGGCCGAGGTGATGCCCAGGTAGGCCACGTCGGCCACCGGGTGCCCCTTCTCGGCCAGCATCTGCGCGATGGCCTGGCCGGAGTTCTTGTTGTCGAACGGCACGATGATGCCGGTCCTGTCCTTGATGGCCTTGATCTGGCCGGCCCAGTCGGCCCATTCCGGCGGGCAGTTGTAGCAGATGGTGACCGGCTGGGCCGGTTGGGCATGCAGCGGCGCAGCCACGGCAACGGCGCCGGCCGCGATGAGGCCGCACGCGCGCAGCCAATGGATCAGACGTTTCATCGAGACGCTCCTTGCGTATCAGACGTGAGGGAAAAACCAGTGGAATCGGAAGACATGACGGGCGCCGCGGCCAGCGTGCCGCCGGGCAGCAGGCGATGCGGCAGCGTGATCGGCGGCACGGTTTCGCCGGCGATGCGCCGGGCCAGCGCCCGGGCCGCATCGATGCCGATCTGCCGGTGCGGCTGCGCCACCGTCGCCAGCGTCGGCGACAGCCATTGGCCGATCGCCAGGCCATCGAAGCCGATCACGCTGAGGTCTTCCGGCACGCGCAGGCCGCGCGCGCGCAGTGCGCGGATGGTCAGCAGGGCCAGCCGGTCATTGCTGCAGAACACGGCGGTGGGTCGCGGCGATGCCAGCAGGCGGTCCAGCTCGGCGGGCGCCATGGCCTCCGCGTTGAAGTCGATCTCGACCGGCGGCTGCGCGACGATGCTGGCCGCTTCCAGCGCATCGCGGTAGCCGGCGTGGCGCAGCGCGGCCCGGTCGGAGGCGGACAGCGTGCCGGTCAGCATGCGGATCCGCCGGTGCCCGTGCGCCAGCAGCGCGCGGATCGCATCGCGCGCGGCGGCACGGTTGTCGACCGTCACGCTGCAGCGCACGGGAAGGCCCGGCTGCCCCTGCGTGTCGTTGTAGACCAGCACGTAAGACACGCGCTCGGCGTCCAGGCGGTCCAGGTGGGGGTTGGCGGCGGCATCGGCCACCGTCAGGACCAGGCCGTCGACGCGCTGCTGCAGCATGGTCTCGATGGCGCGGGCCTCGCGCTCGCGGTCATAGGCGGTGGTCATCAGCATCACGCGCTGGCCGGTCACCGCCGCGGCCTCATCGATGCCCTGCATGCATTCGGCGAACACGGGGTTGGCCAGTGACGGCAGCACCACGCCCACCAGGCCGGTGCGCACGGCGCGCAGCTGGCGGCCTAGTACCTCAGCACAGAGGTTATGACAGTTTGGGTAGGTTGTAGGACAGGCAAGCAGTTGTGGTCAACGAGCAGCTCAATGCTACGAGCGATGCCTGCTTGCCGGCGGAGCAGTCCATCACGTTCGAGGTTAAGCACCATGTGATGGACGGAAGGCGCGGTGACGCCAAAGAAGCGCTGCATGTCGAGCTCTGCC
>CAKKOY010000134.1 GCA_919592095.1 Ralstonia syzygii subsp. syzygii
GCTCGCATCAACTGGATGTTCTCTACTGAAACGGCTCGCAAAAAATTGGCCAAAGCCTACCCTGTACCCACCTCTGACAAACCGTCATAACCCCTGTGCAGAGGTACTAGTCCGGCAACAGCGCCCGCCACAGCGCAAGCTTCTGCTCGAACGAGCGTGCCGCGTGCGCCGGGCTGGACGAAGGCAACACCACCGTCTCGAAACCGGCACGGACGAAATCCTTGGCGAACTTGCCCGCCATGCCGCCATTGAAGCCCACCCGCCGCAGCCTGGGCGCCCGCCGGTGCAGCAGGTCGAAATCGTTGGCCTGGGGATGGCGGATGGCTGAATCGAGACTGCCGTCGCGCACGCAGGCGCCCAGCACATCCCACACGCCGATATGGCGAGCAAGCAGCGCCTGCACGCGCGCCGCATACGGCATGGCGGGCAACGGCAGATCGAGCAGCGCGCCCATCAGCGGCCAGAACTGGTTGCGCGGATGGGCGTAGTACTGCTGCGCCGTCAGCGATGCCTCGCCCGGGAAACTGCCGAGCACCAGCACACGGACCTCGGCATCGAGGATCGGCGCCAGTCCGCGCTGCAGGTCGGGCAAGGCTTCGGCCATGACGGCGTCAGGCCAGCAGGCGGTTGATGCGCTGCACGTAGCCGGCCGGATCGGCCAGCGAACCGCCCTCGGCCAGCAGCGCCTGATCGAACAGCACGTGCAGGCGGTCTTCGAAGGCGGCGCGGTCGGCCTCGCCGCCGGTGATGGATTCGAGCAGCGCCAGCTTGCGCACCAGCGGGTGCGCCGGGTTCAGCTCCAGCACCGGCTTGGTGTCGGGCGCCTTCTGGCCGGCCTGCTTGAGCAGGCGGGCCAGCGTGCCGCTGATGTCGCCCTCGTCGGCCACCAGGCACGACGGCGAATCGGTCAGGCGGTGCGTGATGCGCACGTCCTTGGCCTTGTCGGCCAGCACGGCCTTGGCGCGCTCGATGAGCGCCTTGAACTCGCCTTCCACCTTGGTTTGTTCGGCGCGCTCGGCTTCGTCTTCCATCGCGCCGAGGTCCAGGTCGCCGCGCGCGACCGACGCCAGCTCCTTCTCCTCGAAGCTTTGCAGGAACGACAGCATCCACTCGTCCACGCGGTCGGTCAGCAGCAGCACTTCCACGCCCTTCTTGCGGAACACCTCCAGGTGCGGGCCGGACTTGGCGGCCGTCCAGTTCTCGGCGGTCACGTAGTAGATCTTGTCCTGGCCTTCCTTCATGCGGCCGATGTAATCAGCCAGCGAGACGGTCTGCTCGTCCCCTGCGTTGTGCGTGGAGGCGAAGCGCAGCAGCTTGGCGATGCGGTCCTTGTTGGCGAAGTCCTCGCCGAGGCCTTCCTTGAGCACCTGACCGAAGTGCTGCCAGAAGGTGGCGTACTTCTCCTGCTCGGCGGCATCATCGGACTCGGCCATCGATTCGAGCATGCCCAGCACGCGCTTGGTCGAGCCCTCGCGGATGGCCTTCACGTCGCGGCTCTCCTGCAGGATCTCGCGCGAGACGTTCAGCGGCAGGTCGGCCGAGTCGATCACGCCCTTGACGAAGCGCAGGTAGGCCGGCAGCAGCTGCTCGGCGTCATCCATGATGAAGACGCGCTTGACGTACAGCTTCAGGCCGCTGCGGCGTTCGCGGTCCCACAGGTCGAACGGCGCATTGGTCGGGATGTACAGCAGCTGCGTGTATTCGCTGCGGCCTTCGACGCGGTTGTGCGTCCACGCCAGCGGCTTGCCGTCTTCGTGCGCGATGTGCTGGTAGAAAGCGACGTACTGCTCGTCGGTCACGTCGGCGCGCTGGCGGGCCCACAGCGCGCTGGCCTGGTTGATGGTCTCCCATGCGTCCTGGGCGATCATCTCTTTCTTCTCTTCGTCCCACGTCTCCTGGCGCATCCGGATGGGCAGGGAGATGTGGTCCGAATACTTCTGCACGATGGCCTTCAGGCGCCAGGCGGAGAGGAAATCGTCCTCGCCCTCGCGCAGGTGCAGCGTGATGAAGGTGCCGCGCTCGGCGCGAGAGAGGGGGGCGACGGTGAACTCGCCGTCGCCCGCGCTTTCCCAGCGTACGCCTTCACCGGCGGGCACGCCCGCGCGGCGCGATTCCACCGTCACGCGGTCGGCGACGATGAAGGCCGAATAGAAGCCGACCCCGAACTGGCCGATCAGCGCCGCGTCCTTCTGCTGATCGCCGGAGAGCTGGCTGAAGAACTCGCGCGTGCCCGAGCGGGCGATGGTGCCGAGGTTGCGGACGGCCTCGTCGCGGCTCATGCCTATACCGTTGTCGGCGATGGTGACGGTGCGGGCCTTGGCATCGAAGCCGATGCGGATGCCCAGCTCGCCACCGCCTTCGAGCAGTGCCGGGTCGGCAATGCCCTCGAAGCACAGCTTGTCCACGGCGTCGGACGCGTTGGAGATCAGCTCGCGCAGAAAGATTTCCTTGTTGCTGTACAGGGAGTGGATCATCAGGTGCAGAAGCTGCTTGACCTCTGCCTGGAACGCCATCTTCTCGTGCGGTGCACCCATGGTGTGTCTCTTGGTTCGAAGGATGTGATGTGATGAGAAAAGCGAAGCGGACCGCACCTGGCGGGCGATCCGCGTGGACGGGAGATGGGGCACCGGGGCCGTTTTTCAAGCCCCCGCCCCACCGTCGGCCCGGGTCAGCCGCGCTCGAGCTGATCCGCCAGGAAACGCAGCATCTCCGGATCGGTGCTGGTGGCGATATTGAAACGCATCCAGGTCGAGGGCATCTGCGACGGCGAGAACAGGCTGCCCGGCGCGAACACGTAGCCCTCTTCATGCCCGGCCCGGGTGATGGCGTTGGTGTCGCGGCCGGTGTCGGCCCACAGGAACATGCCGGCGCCCTGCTGCGCGAACAGCTTCATGCCCAGGCGCTCCAGGCTGCGCTGCACACCGTCGCGGGCGCGGTCGAGCCGGGTGCGCACGCGGTCGACATGCTTGCGGTACTGGCCTTCGGTCAGCACCTTGTAGAGCACGCGCTCGTTGATCTCCGGCGTGGCGAGCCCGGCCAGCAGCTTGCCGTCGGTCAGGTTCTTGGCCAGTTCCGGATGGCAGGCGATGAAGCCCACGCGCAGGTTGGCCGCCAGCGTCTTGGAAAAGCTGCCGAGGTAGATCACCCGGCGCAATTGGTCGAGGCTCGCCAGTCGCGTGGCCGGGTGGCCGGGCGGAGCCAGGTCGCCGTAGATATCGTCCTCGACGATCAGGAAACCGTACTGCTCGGCCAGCCGCAACAGCTGGAACGCCTTGGCCGCCGACAGCGAGGTGCCGGTCGGATTGTGCAGCACCGAGTTGATCACCAGCAGCTTGGGCCGGCGCACCTGCACCAGCCCTTCGAGCGCCACCAGGTCCGGCCCCTCGGTGGTGTACGGCACGCCGATCACCTGCGCGCCCTGCGCGGCGAAGCGGCCGAACATCAGGAACCACGCCGGGTCGCCCACCAGCACCGTATCGCCCGGCTGCACGTACTGGCGCGCGATCAGGTCGAGCGACTGGGTGATGCCGGAGGTCATGACGATCTGGTCCGGGCGCGCGCCGATCTCCAGCTCCGCCAGCCGCGTCTGCAACTGCTGGCGCAGCGGCAGGAAGCCCTGCGGCGTGCCCCAGGCCAGGAACTGGTTGCCGTTCTGCCGGCCCAGCGCGCGCAGCGCGTTGGCGACCACAGTTCGCCGTCCATCCAGCCGTTGGGCAGGAAGCCGATGCCCGGCGCCTTGCGCGGCTCGGCCGAGTGGAACATGTTGCGCAGCAGCCAGGCCACGTCGATCTTGCGCGCGCTGGCGGGCGGCGCGGCCGGCTCCTCGGGCAGCGGCGCGTGGCGCTCCTTCACATAGAAGCCCGAGCCGCGCCGCGATTCGAGATACCCCTGCGCCACCAGCCGCTCATCGGCCTCCACCACGGTGAAGCGCGAGATGCCCTTCTCCTGGGCCAGCTGGCGGATCGACGGCATGCGCATGCCGGCACGGAAGACGCGCTCGTCGATGCGCATGCGCGCCCACTCGGTCAACTGGTCGACCAGCGTCATCTGTGCCGAGGGAATCGGATCGAGCAACTGCTCCGCGGCCGGACGGGCGGCGGTACGCCTGGCATCCAGGCTGACAATCGGGGAGGAAGGCGTCATGGTCGGGTCGGAAAGAACTGTATAGAAAGCGCCACGCCAAAGTGTACAGGTACTGTACAGCCACAGTTCGCTACCATCAAGGTCGGCTTTCCGCCCCCACGCCAGGAGCCCCGCCATGCCCACGCTGAAGCGCTTTGACGAAGACGCCTACCGCACCGAGTGCGGCGCCACGGTCGCCGCCGCGCATCCCGAGGGCATCGAGCTCGACCAGACCGTGTTCTACGCCCGCAGCGGCGGCCAGGCCGGCGATACCGGCACACTGATCCTGCCCGACAGCCAGACCGTGGCGATCGCCGACACCCTCTACAGTGCCGACCGACCTGGCCGACCTGGACCTGCTGGCGCCCGGCATGCCGGTGTCCGCCGCCATCGACTGGGCGCGCCGGTATCGGCTGATGCGGCTGCACACCTGCCTACATCTGCTGGGCGCGCTGATCCCGGTGCCCGTCACGGGCTGCGGCATCTCGCCGGACGCCGGACACATCGACTTCGACCTGCCCGAATCCACGCTCGACCGCGAGACGCTGACCGCGCAACTGAACGCACTGATCAACCGCGACACCCCGGTGCGCATCGACCTGATCACGCCGCAGGCACTGGCTGCGCAGCCGGAGCTGGTACGCACCGCGGGCGCGGCGCCGCCGGCCGGCGCCGCCACCATCCGCATCGTCGAGATCGAGGGCATCGACCGCCAGCCGTGCGGCGGTACCCACGTGCGCGCCACGGGCGAGATCGGGCGCGTGCTCGTCACCAGGATCGAGAAGAAGAGCCGCCAGAACCGCCGCGTGGTGGTGACGCTGGCCGATTAGGAACACGCGATGACCCAGTCCGCCGCCCTGCCGCTCAACCACACGCCCGACCATGCCGAACGCCGCGGCCTGCTGCTCGGTTTCATCGGCATGGCGATCTTCAGCCAGACGCTGCCGTTCACGCGCATGGCGGTGGCCGAGCTCGATGCCACCTTCGTGGCCCTGGCCCGCGCGGTGCTGGCGAGCCTGCTGGCCCTGGCGCTACTGGCCGCGACCGGCGGGCTGTGCGCCGCCCGGCGCCCGCGCGGCAGCCAGTGGTGGCGGCTGGCCGTCACGGCGGCGGGCGTGGTGGTCGGTTTTCCGCTGTTGTCCTCGCTGGCGATGCGCGATGTGCCGGCCGCGCATGGCGCCATCATCACCGGCCTCCTGCCACTGGCGACCGCCGTCTTTGCCGCGTGGTTCGGGTGCGAACGGCCGTCGCCGTGGTTCTGGGCATGCGCGCTCACCGGCAGCGCGCTGGTGGTGACATTCGCGCTGTTGCGCGGCGCGGGCACCCTGCACCGCGCCGACTGGCTGCTGTTCGCCTCCATGGTGGCCGGCGCCCTCGGTTATGCGGTGGGCGGCAAGCTTTCGCGCGAGCTGGGCGGCACGCAGACGATCGCCTGGGCACTGATGGTGTCGCTGCCAGTGCTGCTGCCGGTGGTCGGCGCCCTGGTCTGGCTGCCAGCTTCGCATCAGGCCGAAGCGCTGGCGCGTGCATCCGGCCATGCGTGGCTCGGGCTGGCCTACGTGTCGGTCTTCTCCATGTTCGTCGGCTTCCTGTTCTGGTATTCGGGGCTGGCCGCGGGCGGGGTCGCGCGGGTCGGCCAGATACAATTGCTGCAGCCTTTCATGACGCTGATCGGCGGCTGGCTGCTGCTGGGCGAGCCGCTCGATGCGCCGACGGTGCTGTTCGCCCTGGCCGTGATCGCCGTGGTCGGCCTCGGCCAGCGTGCCACCGTGCGGCGGTGACGTCGTCGGCTTCGTCTCCCCCTTGCTTGTTTGTTCACTGCTCTCGATAAGGAACCCTCATGACCGCCACCCAAGACATCCAGGCCAAGCTGAAACAACTGGGTATCGAACTGCCCGCAACCGGCACCCCCGCCGCTGCCTACGTGATGGCCGCGCAGACCGGCAACCTGGTGTTCCTGTCGGGCCACATCGCCAAAAAGGACGGCAAGCCCTGGGTCGGCAAGCTCGGCAGCGACATGACCACCGAGCAGGGCAAGGCCGCCGCGCACGCCATCGCCATCGACCTGCTGGCCACGCTGTCGGGCCACCTGGGCGGCGACCTCAACCGCGTCAAGCGCATCGTCAAGGTGATGAGCCTGGTGAACTCCACGCCGGCGTTCACGGAGCAGCACCTGGTGACCAACGGCGCCTCGGAACTGTTCGTCGAGCTGTTCGGCGAGGCCGGCAAGCACGCCCGCAGCGCCTTCGGCGTCGCCCAGATCCCGCTGGGCGCCTGCGTGGAGATCGAACTGATCGCCGAAGTCGCTTGAGCGCCGCATTTGCCGCGCCGCGCAACGGCTGCCCCGTGCCAGAGGGCGCCGTTGCCTGCTATCCTTTCCGTCTTTTGCTCACCAGGCGTCCGCTCAAGAGGTGGGCGTCTCCACACTGAAGGACCATACCATGGACCACTCCGCCTGCACCTTCTCCCGCCGCGCGCAACAGCTGACCAGCTCGGCGATCCGGGAAATCCTCAAGATCACCGAGCGTCCCGAGGTGATCTCGTTCGCCGGCGGCCTGCCCGCGCCGGTCACCTTCCCGGTCGAAGCAATCCAGGCGGCGTGCGCCCGCATGTTCGCGGACCATCCGCAGGCGTCGCTGCAATACACCCCGACCGAAGGGCTGTCGGTGCTGCGCGAGTGGATCGCCCAGCGCCACGGCACCACCGCGTCGCGCGTGCTGATCACGACCGGCTCGCAGCAGGGCCTGGACCTGCTGGGCAAGATCTTCATCGACCCTCAAGCGAAGGTGCTGGTGGAAACACCGACCTACCTGGGCGCGCTGCAGGCGTTCTCGCTGTTCGAGCCGAGCTACACCTCGGTGCCGACCGATGACCGCGGCCTGCTGCCCGAAGCGCTCACGCCCGAGCTGACCGCCGGCGCGCGCTTCTTCTACACCATCCCGAACTTCCAGAATCCGACCGGTCGCCGCCTGCCGCTGGAGCGCCGCCAGGCCCTGGTGGCCCGCGCGAAGGAACTCGGTGTGCTGCTGGTCGAAGACGATCCGTACGGCGAACTGAGCTATACCGGCGATGCTCTGCCGTCGCTGCGCTCGCTCAATCCGGACGGCGTGGTCTACATGGGCTCGTTCTCGAAGATCCTGGCGCCGGGCATGCGCCTGGGCTACATCATCGCCCCCGAGGCCATCCACTTCAAACTCGTGCAGGCCAAGCAGGCCGCCGATCTGCACACGCCCAGCTTCACGCAGCGCGTGGCCTACGAAGTGCTGAAGACCGGCCTGCTCGACACCCACATCCCGACCATCCGCACCCTGTACGGCAAGCAGTGCGAGACGATGCTGGATGCGCTCGAGCGCCACATGCCGGCCGGCGTGCACTGGAACCGTCCGGAAGGCGGCATGTTCATCTGGGTGGAAGTACCTGAAGGCATCGACACCATGGCGCTGCTGGAAAAGGCGGTCGCGCGCAACGTGGCCTTCGTGCCGGGCGCGCCGTTCTACGCCAACGCGCCGCGCCGCAACACCATGCGCCTGGCCTTCGTGACGGTATCGCCGGAGCGCATCGAGCAGGCCATCACGGTGCTCGGCGAGCTGATCCGCGCCGAGATCGCGGCGCTCACGCCCAAGGCCGCGTAATTCACGCACGCTGCTTTCCGCCACCAACGACAAAAAGGAGCCGATGTCGATGCTGCGTATCTGGGGGAGACTTTCTTCGGTCAACGTGCAGAAAGTGGTCTGGTGCGCGCGCGAGCTGTCGCTGGACCACGAGCGCATCGACGTCGGCGGTGCCTTCGGCGGGCTGGACACGCCCGAGTTCCGGGCCATGAACCCGAACGGCATGATCCCGGTCATCGAGGACGGCATCAACGGAGTCGACGGCGAGCGCTTCGTGCTGTGGGAGTCCAACGCCATCGTGCGCTACCTCTGCGCGCGCTACGGTCCGGGTACGCTCTATCCGCTGGAACTGCACGAGCGCGCCGACGCCGACCGCTGGATGGACTGGCAGACCACCTCTTTCAGCCCATCGATGGTGGACGCCTTCCTGCAGCTCGTGCGCACGCCGGAAGACCAGCGCGACCCGGCGCGCATCGAACGCTCGCGCCTCGCGGCCGAGCGCACCACCGCGATCCTCGACGCGGTGCTGGCCCGGCAGCCCTACGTGGCCGGCCACCGCTTCACCATGGCCGACATCGCCTGCGGCTGCGCGGCGCACCGCTGGCTCGGCCTGCCGCTGGAACGCCCGGCCCGCCCGCACCTGGAGCGCTGGATGGCCGAACTGCGCGACCGGCGCGCGGCGCAGGACGTCCTGGCGCTGCCGCTGGCCTGACCCCCTCTCTCGCCGATGCACGGCGACTTCGACACTGACGGCTACACCATCGTCCCCGGCGTACTGCCCGCCGAAGCCTGCGCCTGCCTCGCCGACAAGCTGAACGTCGATAGCGCCGGCACACGTGAACTGCTGACGCAGCCGTGGTGCGCCGCGCTGGCCGACACCCTGCGCAGGCATCCGGCCCTGTCGCCATGGCTTCCGGCCACCCACGCGGCCATCCAGTGCACGGGCTTCGACAAGTCCGCCGGGCAGAACTGGCTGGTGCCGATCCACCAGGACCTGAGCCTCCCGGTCGCAGCACGCATTGGCGATCCCGCGCTGCAAGGGTGGTCCGAAAAGGAAGGCCGGCTGTATGTGCAACCGCCGCGGCATGTCCTGGAAGACCTGATCGCCGTGCGCCTGCACCTGGACGAGTGCGGCGAGACGGCAGGGCCGCTGCGCGTCGTGCCCGGCTCGCACCGGCGGGGCCGGCTGGCGCAGGCGCAGATGCTGGCCGAGCGGGAACAGCGCGGCGAGGTCGCTTGTCTGAGCGATCGGGGCGGTGTGCTGCTGATGCGCCCGCTGCTGCTGCATGCCTCGTCCAGATCGACGGGGGCGCTGTCCCGGCGCGTGCTGCATTTCGTGTTCGGGCCGCGCACGTTGCCACTGGGCTTACGCTGGGCGCAGACTGTCTAGTACCTCTGCACAGGGGTTATGACGGTTTGTCAGAGGTGGGTACAGGGTAGGCTTTGGCCAATTTTTTGCGGGCCGTTTCAGTAGAGAACATCCAGTTGATGCGAACGCCGCTGGCGTTTCGCAGTTGCTCCCAAGCCGCGACCTAGGAGATCAGCCGGTCGCGACAGTCGATGCGGCGATCCAGACACTGGCTCCGCAGCACGCCGATTTCGATCT
>CAKKOY010000135.1 GCA_919592095.1 Ralstonia syzygii subsp. syzygii
TATCAACGATTCAAGCGCCGCCCACAATTCCTTGCTGATTCTTCTTCTCGACATGCCGCGTACGATACGGTTTGCATCGGCCCATGTCCAGTTGTGTTAGCGACTCTTAGTCGTTGCTGAATCGGTAAAAAAGCAGATCAATGAAGCGCTTTGTTCAAAAAATAGGAACAATTGTGACCTGCCTGCCACCACATCTCCCGCCCAAGTCATTGATTTGCAACATCAATGTGGTTTGAGGGGGAACCCTTAAGAGAAAGGTGTGACCTGTCCCGTCCGCAAAAAATTCAGCGACAAGCCGTCGCACTGTGTTGCATCGCGTTACAGCAAACCGCGGAACAGCGCGTGAAAGAGGGCTTTTTTCGAGCTAAACTTTTCCTACCCGATAGCCGTTGTAGGGAACACGGGCGGCGCCATGCCGCTCCTCTGCAGCAAGGAAGGCCAACATGTCCCACTCATCCGGTTCCATCGCGCGTTTCGAGGTGGATGGCGTTGCCTATCAGGCGAGGCTGTTCGCCATGCCGTTCCATGTGCCCGAGAACGGGCGCGTCAGGGCGCACGCGATCGGGCGACCGGACATGCCGTTCAGCGGCGTGCACGTGCTGGCCAGGTGGCTGGAGGCGCGCTGCCTGCCGCCGGGCGTCGGGCGTCGGGCGTCGGGCTGGTGATGGCGGACCGGCTGTTTTCGCACGGCGCGGTGTCGCAGTGGTCGGGCGCCGATGGCGCGCGCGCGGCGAAGGTCCTGTCGCAGGTGGCGCTGGGCACCAAGAGTTGCCACCGGCTGTGGCGCCGCACGGCCGCCGGCGGCTTCCGGGATGAGACGGCGTTTTTTCTGGGCGCGGCGTTCGTGCAGGCCGATGCCGCTCTCGACGATGTCCGCCTGCTGGGCGACCTGGTGCCGGCGTCCGAATGGGCGGCCGTGGCGAGCGCCGCGTCCACCATGATGGGCCTGCACCTGTATCACCCCGACGAGCCCGAGATGCTGGTGAATTGCGCCGTGCTGGCGCCCGCGTGGACGGAGACCGCCGTGGAGCGCGCCGACGGCTACCGCGCGTTGACCTTGCTGCACGCCTTTACCGACGGCGACGAGGACATCCACGTCGACATCGAACTGCTGCCGCCGGGCCAGGTCGTGCTGCAGGTGGAGTCGTGTTCCACGCGTTTCTCCGCGCGCTTCAATCCCGAGCTGCTCGGTCGGGACATGACCGATGCGCTGCTGCGGGATGCGCTGGCGCTGCAGCACGGGAATCATCCCGCGCTGCACTGACGCTGGGGCGGCAGTCCCATCCGCCCCGGATCACTTCACTTGGCGGGCGCGTTCCACGGATACGCCAGCCAGGCATCGAAGCGGCGCGTGAACTCGCCGCTCTCCATCGTCTGCCGCAGCCACTGGTCGACGAAGTTCTTGAACACCACGTCGCGCGGCAGCAGATAGGCCTTCTCGGAGAAATCGAACGGCGCGTCGGGGTGCACGGCGCACAGTTCCGGATGCAGCTTCTGCTGCAGTCGCGTTTCGACCGCATCGGTCATCATCAAGTCGGCGCGTCCGGCGACGATCTCGTTGAAGATCGTCACGTTGTCTGGATACACGCGGATCTGCGCCTGCTTCAGGTGTTCGCGCGTGAACCTCTCGTTGGTGCCGCCCGGGTTGACCACTGCCCGCACGCCGAGCTGGTCGATCTGCTCCAGGGTCTGGAACTTGTCCTTATTCTCGCAGCGGGCGATCGGCGTTTTGCCGTCGCGCTGGTACGGGATCGAATAGAACGCCTTCTTCTGCCGCTCCAGCGTCACCGAGATGCCGCTCATGGCGATGTCGAAGCGGTCCTCGCCGAAATCGCGCATCAGCGTCGACCACGTGGTCGGCACCACTTCCAGCTTCACGCCGAGCGCCTTCGCCAGCCGTTCGCCCATCTCCACGTCCAGGCCGATGAAGCGGCCGTCGTCGGGCGTCTTGTAGCTGAAGGGCTTGTAGTCGCCGGTGGAGCCGATGCGCAGCGTGCCGCGCGCAAGGATCTCGTCGAGGCGGTTGGTGGTCTGCGCCAGGGCCGGTGCGGCAACGCAGGCGCACAGCAGCAGGGCGGTGCCGCGGATGAAGCGGACAAACATAGGGACTCCCGTCGATGAAAAAGGCTGGCGTGCGGCCCTGACCTGGGCCGCACGCCCTCGCATGCTAACTCGATGGATTGGCGGCCTGGTTCCACTGCAGCGCAGGCATCACCGCGAGCGACATCGCTTCGACGCCGGTCTTGCCGACCGTCTCCGTCACATCGAAACCGATCTTGCGCATCTCGGCGGCCAGCCTGGCGGCGGTGCGCGTTTCCTGGAAGGCCAGCATCCGGATGCGCATGCAGGTCTTTGTACAGCGCATCGAGGTGCGAGTCGTCCGCGTTGACCGCCGCCTCGACCGCTGGCTTGCGTTGCGCGACGTCGATTCCGTTGTCGGCTGCTGCTACGGCGGTATTTCCCGAAAGGACGGATGGCGTTTGCGCCAGGGCGGGGAGCGCAGCGCCGGCCATCGGCCAGGTGAGCCCGGTCCGCTTGAGCCGGATCGGGCGAGTGGTCATGGGGTCTCCTTGCCTCTCATGGTTTCGATGCGATATCGTTGCTTTGTCAAGCGAATCGACGATGCCACTGGATGCGGGCGGGTGCGCCCCGGGGCAGTCCGGATAGGCGTCTCGCTGGCACGCTCATTCACACACACGAGCGGTGCGCACGGATCGCGCCGCCCAATACGACGGGGGATCACCATGTTGTTGCAGGGAAGTCGGAAGTGCATCAGGCCGGCACTGGCCATCCTGGCCTGTGCTGTGGCAGCCGCATCGGTGGCACAGGCTGCCGATGTCGTGCGCTGGCGCATGGCCACCGAGTATCCGGCCACCGCCATGCCGGGCGAGGGGGGGGCCTCATTCGCACAGGAAGTGGCGTTGCGCACGGGTGGCGCGATGGAGGTCGTGCCGTCTTATGACGCGGCGACGGGTATCAAGTCAGCCGATATGCCGGCTGCGGAACGTGATGGCCGGCTGCTGGCCGGCGATGCGTTCGGTGGAGGGCTGGCCGGCATCGATCCGGTGTTCTCGCTGTCTTCGCTGCCGTTTGTCGCGGCCTCCGCACAGGATGCGCACCGGCTGGCCGATCTCGCCCGGCCGCTGTATGCGCAGGCATTCGAGCGCCAGGGCCTGCACCTGCTGTACATGACGACGTGGCCGGCCACCGGCCTGTGGTCGAGGCAGCCGGTGCCGGGCGTCGAGGCGCTGCGCACGCTCGCGGTCCGCACCTATGACGCCACCTCGCAGCACGTGATGCAGGCCGCTGGTGCCAAGGCCGAGAACCTGTCCTTCACGGAGGTGATGCCGCGTCTGGCCGACGGCAGTATCACTGCGGTGCTGTCCTCTGGCGACGGCGGTGCGGGCCGCAAGCTGTGGACGTGGCTTCCCAACTTCACCGCCATCGGCTACGCCATGCCGCTGTCGTTCGCGACCGTTGACGCCCGTGCGTATGCCGCACTGCCACTCGAGGTGCGCCGCGCTGTCGACAAGGCTGCGGAAATGACCGAACTCCAGCAATGGGGCCGGTTGCAGACGCGTCTGGCCGAAAACACGCGCCGCATGCAGGACAACCACGTGGCCATCGTGGAGACACCGTCGCCTGAACTGCGCAGTGCTCTGCAGGTCGCCGCCGCGCAGACCGTGGCTGAGTGGAAGCGGCAGGCCGGACCCGCGGCGGCGGCCACGCTGGAGCGCTTTCAGCGCGACGGATCCCGCTGATGGTGTGCCGCTAGCCGGCGCCGGCCCGCTTGGCACCGGCCTGGTGCTCTCCTAGACTGGGCTGGGTGTGCCGCTCTTTGGGATCGCAGCGCGGAATGACTCCGACGTCGTGTCTTCAGCTTTCGTTTCGCGATGCCCCGCCCGGGGAAACAGCGATCCGCGCCGCGCTCGAGGTAGCGCAGGGTGTGCTCGCACGCAGCGGCGTGTCGCCGCGGGCAGCCTTCGAGGCCTACCAGGCCTTTGCCGCCGGCGAAGGCGGCCCGGACTCGCTGGCGCTGGCATTCGCGCTGGCATTCGCCCGCGCCGAAGCCGAGGCGATGGATACGCTGGCCGCCTACGGCTACGCCCGCTACGGCTCCGTCAGCCTGGCTGTGCTGTAGGCCGGGCGCCGCAATTCAGACTTCGGCCGATTTCCCGCCCAGCCGCCGCGCTGTCTCCGACACGTGGCGGTGGATGCGCGCCAGGAAGTCGATCTCCGCCGCTCGCGTGGGCGAGTGGCCCAGCGCCTGCGACAGGTGTGTCGCCACGAACGACGACTGCGGCGCCAGCATGCTGATCAGGCGCAGTACTTCACGGCGTGCCTGGGCGGCGTCGTAGCCGAGGTGGTCGGCCAGCGCGAGCAGCGCATCCTGGTCGATGGCGTCGTAGCGCGCCTGCGCATCGGGTGCGCGCTCGCCGTCGAGCGACGACAGCGCATCGGCGTCCCATTCGTTCGCATAGACCGCCGCGCAGAACAGGTGGTCGTGCGCGGCCAGCCGGATGCCATCGGGCCCGACATGGAAATGCAGTGTGCCCGCCGAGGCATTGCGGCCGCCGATCAGCAGGCAGAACACCATCCAGCGGAACAGCGAGGCGGTGGTGGAGGTCGCGTCAGCGCACTGGCGCGCGCATTGGGCGACCTGCTCGACGGTGATCGGCAGGAAACGGTATTTCGGGCTCAGGCCCAGCAGCTGCACCGCGGAAATCACGTAGCGCGCCTGGATGAGCGCCGTGTCGTCGCTCTTGCAGCGCAGCGTGCGGTCCAGTCGCTGCACCACTGCGGCCGTTTCCGGAAACTGGCGCAGGCCGAGGAACGGCGTCTCCAGCCCGATGCTGCGGGCCAGCAGCGTGGCCCAGGAATGGTTGATGGTGGCGTAGGGCAGCCTGGCGTCTTCGCCCAGGTCCAACCGCACGAAATGGCTCGATTGCGCGGCATTGGCCGGGGCGGCGAAGCGGCCGAGCCACATCGACACCGGCAGGCCGTTGGACGAGAGAAAGGGCAGGCGTATCGCCTCGTCTTCCGGCGACGCGCCGTAGCGCGCGACGGGCTCGGCCACGCGCAGCGGCATGGCGGGACCGGTCCGGCCGACACTCTGCTTGAACTGCAGGACGAGGTCGCGTTCGGTCAGGCCGTCGACGTGGCCGTTGATGGGCTTGTGGCCGGACGGGACCAGCGTAAGTGGGCCGTCCAGGTTCGGTGCGTGCTCCGCGAGGTGATCCAGCGCGGCTGCGGCGGCCTTGGGGGCTTCGCGGGCGGGCTCGGGCAGCAGGTATTCGAAGAAGTTGCGTACCGGCTGTGCCTTGGTCGTATCGGCGATGTCACCGGCGGTCCGTTGCAGTGTCGGGACCAGGTCAAAGCCATGGGAGGCGTTTTGCCAGCGCGGATCGTAACGGAACACCCAACCGCTGCGGCCGCACGACAATTGACCGATCAGGTGCTTGTTCAGGTAGACGTCCAGCATGCGCGTGTTCAACGAGTTTGACTGGAGCGTGCATGGTCGGCTGTGCTGCAGCGCTTGCGTCCGCAACGGGGATGCCGTCAGGGGAGCTGACGGCGCATCCCTTGCACGCTCCTCATCGACCGAGGCCCGAGCATAACAAAGAAAATTCAGATATAACCCGATAAAACCGCGTTTCGGTGATGCAGGTTTCTGAAGTCGGATTATCGGGTCGCTAAAATCGATGATTGCGGAATCGATTTTATTACTCTTAATTCTGTTTTTATGATTTGTTAAATCATCAGGAAAGCCACGGAATACCGCCAGGGAAGGTTTTTCGGGGAGTTGCCGTGTGCGGGTGCTTTTTACAATTCGGTTTCGCAAAATGGGCTGAAACCCATTGTCGTATCCTCCGAAAGGATGTCCGGATGCCCTGAGTATGTGCATGCCGGCAATGCAATAACGTTTGGAACCGGCAAGTACGTGTGCGGATTTAACAACCGGTTTGTCGCCGGCTCGCTGACAGAGCCGTGCGGCAATCGTCCAATGTCCGGTCAACCGAGGGCCGATCGCATTTGCCGCGTTCGGGAACGGGAAATCGCCGTGCGGGCGAGGGCCGCTCTGGCCGAGCGCCCCTCACGGCCTCACGCGCGCCCGGCCAGCGGGCTGTCTCAGGAGCCGTCCTCAGCGGCCGGAACGCAGCAGCGACTTCTTGTCGTTGGTACCGCTGCCCGCGCAGGCGTTCGCGCGCTTGCCGGGGGCCCGCACGCCGGTGGACAGCGACGTGCCCAGCAGGATCACCGCGCAGCCGGCCACCATGTTCAGCGTCAGCTGCTCGCCCAGGAACAGGATGCCCCACAGCACGCCGAACACCGGGATCAGGAAGGTGACCGACACGGCGCGCGTCGGGCCGACATGCGCAACCAGCCGGAAGAACAGGATGTAGGCGATCCCCGTGCAGGCGATGCCGAGGCCGATCACATGGAACCAGACGCTGCCGGTGGGCGTGTGCGCCGGCCACAGCCACACCGCCAGCGGCGCCAGCACGACTGCCGCCGCGAGCTGGCTGCCGGTCGCCACGGCCAGCGGCGGCACGCCGGTCAGGTGGCGCTTGGTATAGCTGCTGGCGAGGCCGTACAGCACGGTCGCGCCGAGCGCGGCGGCCACCGCCCGCCCGCCCTGCCCGGCATCCAGGGCCGACGAACCGCCCACCAGCACGATCACGCCGACAAAGCCGATCGCCAGCCCCAGCATGCGCCACGACGACATCCGCTCGCCCAGCCAGACGAAGGCGACGATGGCGGCGAACAGCGGTGCGGCCGCGTTGAGCACTTAGGTGAAGCCAGCCGTCAGCGTCAGTTCGGCGTAGGCGAACAGGCAGAAGAGAATGGCCGAATTCAGCACGCCCACCGCCAGCAGGTGCGGCCAGTGCGCGCACAGTGCGCCGAGGCCGCCGCGCATGGCCAGCACCGGCAGCAGAAAGGCGGAGGCGATCGCCACGCGCAGCGCGATCAGCGCGACGGGGCCGAAGGGTGGCGCGGCCACGCGCATGAAGAGGAAGGAGCCGCCCCACAGGGCGGCCAGCGTCAGCAGTTCAAGGACATCGGAACGGCGCATGGCGGGTCTCGTTATGATTGTGTGAACGGGGCCGATGGAGGGTTTGCGCCCCTGTGCGGAGTTGGCAGGCAGCATTGTCCGCGTTTGCGGCGATTCATGCCGGCACGAGCGTCAGCGCGGCCTGGCGCGGATCGGCCGGCATCGGCAGCCGTGCGCCGACCTGTGCCGGATGGCCTTCCAGCCGCAGCAGCGCGGCCTTGCGCGTCAGGCCGCCGGCGTAGCCGGTCAGCGATCCATTCGCGCCGACCACGCGGTGGCACGGAATGGCGATCGCGATCGGGTTGCGCCCGATGGCCGTGCCGACCGCGCGCGCATGTTCGCGGGCGAGCCCGAGCCGGGCGGTCATCTGGCCGTAGGTGCAGCGCTCGCCGAAGGGAATCGCGCACAGTCGCTGCCACACGTCGTGCTGGAACGGCGTGCCGGCGGGCGCCATCGGCAGGTCGAACACACGCAGCCGGCCGGCGAAATAGGCTTCGAACTGCGCCTGGGCTTCGCGGAGGATGGCGGCGTCGGCACCCGTACGCAACTGGTGCGCGTTGGTCGGGATCGTCTTCTGTCCGGTGAAGAACGCGCCGGTCAGGTGGGTGTCGGTGGCGATCAGCAGCAGGTCACCGAGCGGGCAGGCGAAGGTGTGTCGGAGCATGGCGGTCATGGGGCCGGAGCCAGGGCATCGTTGCGGTGCCACAGGTGCATGGCGGCATAGGCGCGCCATGGTGCCCAGTCTTCTGCCCGGGTGGCCATGGCGTGGCGCGTCGGCAGCGCGCCATCGTGGTCGGCCAGGCGCTTGCGCAGCACGTAGTCGCCCAGCGGGAACGCATTCGGCCAGCCCAGCGCGCGCATGGCGATGTATTGCGCGGTCCATTCGCCGACGCCGGGCAGCGCCTGCAATGCCGCTAGCGTGGGCGCGAGCGGCACCAGCGGTTCCAGGCACAGGCGGCCGGAGTCGATGGCGCGAGCGATGTCCACCACGGCGGCGGCGCGGCTGGCCTGCAGCCCGGTTTCGCTGGACAGCGTCCGCGGGTCCACGCCCGCCAGTGCGGCGGCGGACGGGAAGGCCGTCGGCAATCCCGTGCGCGGCTGCGCCAGCGGTGCGCCATAGGCGGCTACCAGGCGGGCCAGGATGCGCCGCGCCCGCGCCAGCGAAACGACTTGCCCGGCGATAGCGCGCACGGCGATCTCGAAGCCGTCCACCGCACCCGGCACGCGCAGGCCGGGCGTGCTGGCGGCAAGCGTGCCGAGGTGGGCGTCGACCAGATCGGGCCGGCAATCGAGATCGAACAGGCGGCGCGCGCGGGCCAGGACCGGCGGCATCGCCTGCACCAGGCTGGCCGACAGCGTGAGCGCGAGCGCATGCCGTTGCGGCACGTTGCGCGCGTGCAGCCAGCCGGTATGGCGGCGGCCGGCATAGTCGAGCGCGATGGTGCGGGCGTAGCTGTGCGCATTGACCACCTCGACGCCGTCCACGGCACGCGCGCGCAGGAAATCGAGCAGCGCGTGCCAGGCGAAGGGCGGGCGGTAACCCAGCATCAGCGTGGCGCCGTCGTCGCTGCGCGGCGCCGGGGCCGTGCGGGTGCGCAGCCGCGTGGGCGCGAAGCCATAGTGTTCGGCGAACCCGCTGTTGAGCCGTCGCACGCTGCCGAAGCCGGCCGCATACGCGATGTCGCCGACCGGCATGTCGGTGTCCGTCAGCAGTTGCTTGGCGAGCAGCAGGCGCTGCGTCTGCGCGTACTCGATGGGCGAGACATCGAATTCGGCGCGGAAGATGCGGCGCAGGTGGCGGTCCGTCACGCCCACCGCGGCTGCCAGCGCGGCCAGATCGTGCTGCTGCAGAAAGCCTTCGTCGATCATGCGCGCGGCGGCGCGGGCGAGGCCGGACGACATCTCGGCCAGGCTGTGGCCTGGCGCCAGCTCGGGACGGCAGCGCAGGCACGGGCGGAAACCCGCCTTCTCGGCCGCGGCGGCGGTGGCGAAGAAGCGGCAGTTCTTCTGCAGCGGCGTGCGCACCGCGCAGATCGGGCGGCAATAGACGCCGGTGGAGGTGACGCCGACAAAGAACCAGCCATCGAAGCGCCGGTCGCGCGATTGCACGGCGTGGTAGCAGGCGTCGTGGTCGAGGTGCATGGTGAAGGCCGGTGGATTCGCGGCCTAGTACTACAGCCGTAGCTCAAAATGGCGGAGCACATCCCCGCGCCCGGTAGTGACACTGCTGAGCGCGCCACTGATGCGCGCGCCGCCATCGCGACCATGCCAGC
>CAKKOY010000136.1 GCA_919592095.1 Ralstonia syzygii subsp. syzygii
CGACAATCTACGCAGCCAGCCGGATTGTTTACCGCGCCATCTGCCCAGACCGTTGCGCGTAAACGTCATCATGCCGCGCGCGGGCGACCGGATTTATGCAACAACGCCCCCAGAAGCCTTCCGGAAAACCAGATGAACAAGGCCGGCGATATTCGCCGGCCTTGTTCTTTTTCCGTCACATGTCGCCTTATACCTGGAAGCGGCCCACTGCCGTGCGCAGCAACTGCGCCTGCTCTTCCAGCGACAGCGCGGCTGCGGCGGCTTCCTCCACCAGTGCCGCGTTCTGCTGCGTCGCCTCGTCCATCTGGTTCACCGCCTGGTTGACCTGCTCGATGCCCGAGCTCTGCTCGTCCGACGCGGCGCTGATCTCGCCCATGATGTCCGTCACGCGCTTGACGGCCACCACCACTTCGTCGATCACCGTACCGGCCTCTTCCACCAGCGCGGCGCCGTTCTGGACACGGTCGACCGAATCGCCGATCAGTCCCTTGATCTCCTTGGCCGCGCCCGCCGAGCGCTGTGCCAGGCTGCGCACCTCGCCCGCGACGACCGCGAAGCCACGGCCCTGCTCGCCGGCGCGGGCGGCTTCCACCGCCGCGTTCAGCGCCAGGATGTTGATCTGGAACGCGATGCCCTCGATCACGCCGATGATGTCGGCGATCTTCTTGCTGCTGTCGTTGATGCCGGCCATGGTCTCGATCACCCGGCCCACCACCTCGCCACCCTTGACCGCGATGTCCGAAGCATTGACCGCGAGCGTGCTCGCCTGGCGGGCGTTGTCCGCGTTCTGCTTCACGATCGAGGTCAGCTCTTCCATGCTGGACGCGGTTTCCTCCAGCGACGAAGCCTGCTGCTCGGTGCGCTGCGACAGGTCGGCATTGCCCGCCGCAATCTGCTGGTTGGCGCTGGCGATCGAATCCGCCGAATGCTTGATGTGGCTGATGGTGCCCGTCAACTCCCGCTGCATCTGCGCCATGGCGAACAGGACGCTGTCGCGATCCCCCGGCCGGGTTTCGACGCGCATGGCCAGATCGCCCGCGGCGATCCGCGCTGCGATGTCGGCGGCATAGGCCGGCTCGCCGCCCAGTTGACGTTGCAGACCACGTGTGAGCGTCGCCACCACCAGCGTCATCAGCGCGCCGACGCCCAGCAGCAGCCCAAGCGACTGCAGCAGCGAGGCGCGAAACGCAGCATCGACGTCATCGATATACAGACCGGTCGTCAGGGACCAGTCCCAAGGCTGGTAGTACGCGACATAGGTCAGCTTGGGCTCGGGCGTGCTGCTGCCGGGCTTCGGCCACAGATAGCGCACGAACCCGCCGCCGGCCTTGGCTGTGCGAGCGATGTCGGCGAACAGGTGATTGCCGGCGGGATCGGTGACGGCGGACATGTTCTTGCCAACCATTTCCGGCTTGATCGGATGCATGACCGAGACGGCATCGGTGGTCGACAGCGAGAAGTAGCCGTCCGCGCCGTAGCGCATGCCTTTCAGGCGGGCCATCGACTGCGCCTTGGCCTCGTCCACCGTTATCTTGCCTTCCTGCGCCAGCCGGCCGTATTCCTTGATGATGCTGAATGCCGTGGCGCTCACATTCTGCAGGTCGCGCTGCCGCTCTTCCATGCGCAGCGTGCGTGCGCTCCAGGCACTCCACAGCGCGATTGCCAGCAACCCCAGCCAGCTCAGGACGAGCGGAAGCCACAGCTTCTGCCGAAGCGTGAGTCGGTTCATGCTTTCCTCCAAGGTGTCTTTCATGCCGCGCGATGCTGCGCGGTGCTCCCCGGCGCGATTCCACGCGCTCTCCGACGACTATCGGGCTGGAGGCCATGAAACTTGAGCGGGGACCCGTGGGCGACGTGCCCTCTCGGCTCAGCTCAATGCGGAGGGGTCGATGGTCGGCAACAGGCCGTCGGTGGCGGGTGCCGGGGCGGGGGTGGGTGTCGATGCCTGGGCAGGCATGCCGGGCTCGGGGCTTGCCGCGGCCGGCGTGTTGTCGAGCGGTGACCACGAATCCCACAGGCCCTGGCGCCGTAACGGCATATCCGGCGCGGCCTGGGCGGGAGCGTGGAACGGCTGCTGCACCGCAGCCACTGCAGCGGCCGCCTGCAGCGTGATGTCGGCGTGCGAGCCGGCCATGCGCGTGGCCCGGCCGCCAGCATCACGCAATGCGACGCCGCTCGCCTGGACGCGACGGTAGCCGCCATCTTTGTCGCGCACGCGGAATTCGGCCGCGTATGACGGCGCATCGCCATCGACATGGACCTGGATGCGATTGAGCACCAGCGGCAGGTCGTCCGGATGGACCAGCCGCAGGTATTCACTGGTGCTCGGACCGATTTCCTTGAGCGTATAGCCGAGCATGGCGGCAAACCGCTCGGAGAAATGCGCGCCGCGCGTGATGAGATCGAACTCCCACAGTCCGACGTGGGCGCCGTCCAGCAGCAGTTGGTGCCGCGCACTGAGTTCGGCTTCGCGCTGGCGGTAACTCTGCTCCAGGTCGTTCAGCGCCTGCATGGTTTCCTTGCGGCGACGGATCTCGCGCGCGACCACCGCCGCCGACCGATCGCCGGCTGCGCGGTCGCGAAAGCCGAGCAGGAGCACCGCGAGCACGGCGACAACGGGACCGGCCATCAGCGCCAGGCGCGTACCCGCCGGCGCCTCGGTAGCATCCGATGCATGCTGCGCACCGAGAACCGGCCCGGCAAGCACCGCACCCAGCGTCAGCCCGACGCCCAGCAGCAGGCAGACGAACAGGCTCATGGCCGGGGCCGGACGCCGCCCCGCTTCCGACACCGGCAACAGCGCAAACTGCAGCACGGCCGCGCAGGCCGTCGCCGACAGGACGACCACGACGGCGAGCACGCCCGCATCCGGCAGCGCGACCGTCTCCACGGTCTGCGCGCCAACCTGGACCAGTTGCATCATCGGACCGCAGGCGCCCAGCAGCAGGCCCATCAGCAGCGTGCGGACAAGTCCGACGCCCGGGCGCGCACCCAGCATGCACCACAGCGCGGTGACCGCGAGGCTCCAGCCGAACGTCGCGAGCGTGAGCACCATATCGTGTGTGCGGGACGACGCTTCGTGCCATGGCCAATGCGCCAGCAGGGGCTGCAACGAAGCCGCCCACAGGCCGATCGCGGCGGCCAGCGCCGTCAGCAGCAGCAGCGGCAGGCGCGCGGGCCCGGCCGGCTGGCGGTGCAGGTCGTCAAGCAGGCGCAGCAACAGGCAACCCGTGCCGCATGCCGTCACGAACGGCAGCAGCGCGGGCGACACCACGCTCGCGAGCTGTCCGGTCAACTGGACAAGCGCGTCATCCTCCGCGAAACCTCCCCTTTTTTTTTGGGGACTACTCAAAGCTGAGAGGGTAATGGATCAGCCCCGTGTCTGAAAGCCGTCCGGGTTCATGCTTTGCCAGCGCCACGAGTCCTCGCACATGCGTTCGATGCCGTACTGGGCGCGCCAGCCCAGCAGCGAGGCGGCGAGCGACGGATCAGCGTAGCAGGCCGCGATGTCGCCGGGGCGGCGCGCGACGATCTCGTAGCGAATCGGACGGCCGCTGGCGCGTTGGTAAGCCGCAACGACTTCCAGCACCGAATAGCCGCGGCCGGTGCCGAGGTTGACGGTAAAACCGCGGCCGTCGCGGCGCAGCACGTCCAGGGCGCTCAGGTGCCCGCGCGCCAGGTCCACCACGTGGATGTAGTCGCGCACGCCCGTGCCGTCCGGCGTCGGCCAGTCGCCGCCGAAGACGGACAGCTGCTCGCGCCGGCCCCCCGCCACCTGGGCGACGTAGGGCATCAGGTTGTTGGGGATGCCGCGCGGGTCTTCGCCGATCAGGCCGCTGTGGTGCGCGCCCACCGGGTTGAAATAGCGCAGGTAGGCGATCCGCCAGGCATCGTTGGAGACCTCCAGGTCGCGCAGCACCTGCTCGCCCATCAGCTTGGTCTGGCCGTAGGGGTTGGTGGCCGACAACGGGAACGATTCGGTGATGGGCACGGTATGCGGGTTGCCGTACACCGTGGCCGACGAGCTGAACACCAGTTGCCGCACATTGGCATGCGCCATCGCCGCGCACAGCGTGACCAGCCCGCCCATGTTGTTGTCGTAATAGGCCAGCGGCTTCTGGACCGATTCCCCGACCGACTTCAGCGCGGCAAAGTGGATGACGGCCGAGATGCGCGTGCTGGCGAACAGGTCATCGAGCAGCCGGCGGTCGCGCACGTCGCCCTGCACGAACTTCGGCGTCTTGGCGGTGATCTGCTCGATGCGAGCCAGCACGGCTGCGCTGCTGTTGCACAGATTGTCCAGGCCGATCACCTGGTAGCCCGCGTCCAGCAGTTCAACCCAGGTGTGCGAGGCGATATAGCCGGTGGCGCCGGTCAGCAGAATGGTTTCGTTCATCGGTTGCAGGATTCGAGGAGGAGAAGGTTCGTGCCGCGCTTGTGTCGAACCTGCGCACGGCATCGGCCGCCTGCAGGGTGGCACACGCGGCGGCCCGCAGGACAGCGCGATCATAGCAAAGCCTTGCAACGGATTGCGGGCAATCCGGCGAAACAACGGCGCTACGCTGCGGTGTCCGGGTGATCGGCGGCGAGCCAGTCGGTGTAGGCCGCGCGCAGACGCCAGGCGGAAGCCGGATCGCGCAGGCCCAACGCGTGGCCGACCTCGGCGGGGGCGGCGCCGGCATCGAACAGCACGGCGGCATAGCCGTTGCGCAAGGTCTGCGGCGACAGGCGTTCATTGCGATGGGCCAGGGCCGGCAGCTCGGCCAACCAGGCCTCGACGCGCCGGTAGACGGAGGCGGCGTGCATCACGCGCCCGCCGGCATCGGCGACGAAGATGCGCTCGCCGGGCACCTCGGCCTGTGTCCGCACCGCCAGCCACGCCGACAGCGCCGGACGTGCCGACGCCAGCAGCGGGACATCGTACGGCTTGCCCCGTGCCGGCTCAACGGTGATGGCGGCCAGATCCGCGGCCACCTGGCGCAAGCGCAGCGACTGGACCTGCGCCACCTTGAGTCCCGCGCCATGGCACACGGCCACCATGGCACGGTCGCGGGCAAGCTTGAAGGCACTGGCATTGGCGGCCCCGCCCGCCGCTGCCGTCACGGCCAGCGACGCATCGATGGCCGTGCGCTCGGCCCGCGAGAGGAAGGCGGTGGGATCGTTCTCGCCCTCGGCCAGCTTCTGCTGCACGGCGCTGCTGGCCGGGTTGTGCGTGCCCTCGCGCAGCAGCGCGAGCTGATGGAAGACGCGCTCGATCAGGCGCGCATACCGGTAGCGGTGCAGCTTGGTAAGGCCCGCTTCGTCGAGGAAGGCAGCGATGTCGGCAGCGCTCCAATCGGCCAGCGCGCGGCGGCGGGCCTGCGTCCAGCGCAGCCATTTGCGCCACATCGCGCGGTACACCGTGGCCGACGAGGCGCGGTAGCCGCGCGCGGCCAGCCAGTGCTCGAAGGCCTGGGCGGGCTGGTCGGTCCAGTCCTGCAGATTCGGCTGGAGCAGATCGGGGGAGGGAGCGGCCGGATCGACGGGCATGCGGCAAAAAAACAGGCAGGCGCGGGCGTTTCGCGTATCCTCGCGAGCGTATCACGCCGTCGACAGGATCCCACTGTGAAGAAAACCGATCTCGAAAAACTCAAGGGCCTCAAACTGACCAACGAACGCAAACGCCAGGACCAACGCACCGGCAAGCAGTCCCAACCGGGCGGCGGCAAGGCGGTCCCGCGCAGCAAGCTGCTCACTGCGCTGCTGGACAAGCCGGCGCCGGACGACAAACACTGAGCCAGCCCCGACCTGCACCCCGCGCTGTTGCGCCAACAGTGACCGGGGTGCCAAGAGGTCCGGCACGTCCGTTCACTCGCACGTGCCGGTCATGACCTCGCCATCCCCGCCGGCTCGTTCCGCCCGATCTGGGTTTCACCCACGCACACCGGGCACGAAGACGGCGACCGCTTCGATCGCCCGACGCGCGACGGCTCGAAATCCGACCCACCATCTCCGGCCAAATCCTTCCCGCTCCATCACGACAATACGCACGCGCAACGGCACGCGCGGCGTGGTCATCGGAACCCTCTCCCCCGACTTCCCGACGCGTGCGCTGCGACCCGTGACCCTGCCCTCGGGGCGCACGGACGATGCGTACGCCACCGTCAACGGCGGATTCCAAGATTGACCGCGTGAACCCGCACGCATGCGCAGATGGGGAGGATTTGCAACCCGCCTCCCCCGCTTTTACATACGGCAGGGGCCGCAAACCGCTCGCGCAGCGCCTGGCCGACCGGTACGCCGACTACGTGCGGCTGCAGGCCGGCAAGATGGTGGTCGAACTCAAGCCGCGCGGCGCCAGCAAGGGCGAGGTGGTCGGCCACCTGATGACGACCGGGCCGTTTGCCGGCCGCATCGCCCTCTTCGCCGGCGACGACCTGACCGACGAAAGCGCCTTCGAGGCGGTCAACACCCTGGGCGGCTGGACGATCAAGGTGGGCACGGGACCCAGCCAGGCGCATTGGCGTGTGCCCGATCCAGCCGCACTGCGCGACTGGCTCTCGACGCTGGCCCGGCACGCGGGAGGGCCAGCCGCATGAGCCGACTGATCGTGGTCTCCAACCGCGTGGCCCCGTCGCCGAGGGCCAGGCAAGCGCCGGCGGGCTGGCGGTCGGCGAGCCCGGCTGCGTGGCCGCCGCCATGGAATGCGTGCCGGCCGAGCTCGACGTCTTGCGTACGCAGTTGACCGGCATGAGGGCGCGGCTCTTCAAGAACGCGGCCTGATGCATGAACGGGCGGGTGCCGCAGACACGGCACTTGAACCGTCCATCGGACAGCTTGTACGGCCGCCTGGCGGAACACTCGGGGCATCGCTTCATCGTCGGACCAGGGTAACTCTGGTCCGGTTTGGGTGGGAATTACCAAAGGATGTGCTGCGCGACGAAGGCGAAGCCTATGCGCGCAAGCTTGATGCCGCCGGCGTGAATGTGGTGGCGACGCGCTACAACGGCATGATCCACGACTTCGGCCTGCTCAACGCGCTGAGCGACCTGCCGGCGACCCGTGCCGCCCTGCACCAGGCCAGCGAAACGCTGAAGCTGCGTCTCAAGTGAGGGGATGGTGATGTGAGGTGAAATGGGAAGCGGCAAGCCCGCCGATTCTCTGCCCCGGTGTCATGGCACCGGGGCATGCATGGCATGCCTGCGCGGCTCACAGGCGGGCACCGCCCTGCCAGAGCAGCCCTTCCACCGCTTCGGCCCCGTCATCCGGATGCGGTGCGAGCATGCGCGCCCAGTGCGAGCCAGGCCAGTACACGCGCCGGCATACGTCGCAAGTACTGAACAGATGCTGGCGCTCGCGCACGCGCGGCGGCACGCTGGCGGCCGCTTCGTCGGCGGACAGCAGCCGCAGCGGCGCATTGCATTCCAGGCAGCGCGAAAACGGCCGGGCCGCTTCGGCCAGCTTGAAGCGCGCCACGATCTCGCGCATCTGCGCCTGCGGCTCGCGGGCGCGGATGAAGGCGCCGCGCCGGATGCCGCGTCGCTTGAGCAGCTCGCGGTCGCGGCTGAGCACGATCCAGTCTTCGGTGTGGGCCAGCGCCTCGATGGTGGCGTCGGCGTAGTTGTTGTCGTACGCGGTGTCGAAGCCTGCCATGCGCAGCAGGCGCGCCGTGGCGCCCAGGTGGGCGTCGCACAGGAAATGCAGCGGCGCGTCCGGCAAGGCGGCGCGGGCACCGGTCACTGCGACCGCGCCGCGTGCGGGGAGCACTTCCTCGAGCTGCGCCGCGCGGCCGTCCACCTGGACCGCGCCGACCTCGGTATGCGGCACGCCGAAGGTCTCGATGGCGTGCTTGAGCGTGGCCCCCTCGGGCCATGCGCGCGCAGCGGGCCGCTCGCGCTGGGCGAGCGGCAGAAGCGGAGTCAGACTCGCATCGAACGTGAACAGGAGGGTCGGCATGCTTCCCACGATACGCCGACCCGCGCCGGGGCGGAAACGCCAAAAGCGATGTGGCCGGAAAGACCATGCCACGCTTGGGGATACCGCTGCAACCGGCTCAGGCCACGTCGACCATCCGCAACGGCAGCGTTTCCCTCAACTGCAGGCACGGGTGATCGGCGAACAGCGTCGCCACCCAGTCCACGAACACCCGCACCTTGGGCGACAGGTGCCGGTTGTGCGGGTAGATGACCGACACCGGCAGCGGCTCCGAGATGTAATCGGGCAGCACCTCCACCAGTTGGCCAGACAACAGGTGCTCATAGGCCAGGAAACGCGCCGTCTGCAGCAGGCCCAGCCCATGCAGCGCGCAGGCCATCGCCGATTCCGCGTCGTTGACCGACACCAGGCTGCGCACCTTGTGGATCTGCTTCTGGCCGTCGATGACGAAGTCCCAGTCCATGCGGCGGCCGTTGCGCGGCGAAAAGTAGTTCACCGCGATGTGGTCCTGCAGATCCTCCAGCGTCCCGGGCGTGCCATATCGCGCGAGGTAGTCCGGCGAGGCGCAGTTGACCATCGACAACTGGCCGATGCGGCGCGCGACCAGGGTGGAGTCCTGCAGCTCGCCGACGCGCACGGCGCAGTCCACGCCTTCCTGCACCAGGTCGACGATGCGGTCGCTCATGCCGATCTCCAACTGCAGATCGGGATAGGCATCGTGGAAGTCGCGGATGCGCGGCACCAGCAACCGTTTGCCGATCGAGCCGGGCACATCGATGCGCAGCGTTCCCCGCGCGCCCGAAGCGCTCTGAGAGAACGCGGCCTCGGTCTCTTCGAGGTCGCCCAGGATGCGCACGCAGCGCTCGTAATAAGCAGCGCCATCGGCGGTGACGTTGACGCGCCGGGTGGTCCGGTGCAGCAGGCGCACGCCGAGATGGGCCTCGAGGCTCTGCACGAGATTGGTGACGGTGGCGCGCGGTAACTGAAGGTTGTCGGCAGCCTTGGTGAAACTGCTGGCTTCCACCACGCGCGTGAAAACCTGCATGGCTTGCAAGCGATCCATCTGCGGCTCCTGAAGATAGCCCGATCGGCGCGAGACCGCTTGCGCAAATCGAATCCTGGAATGGGGATGTCCGGCACGCGCTACCGTGCGCCGCGGATTTTCGCAGCGCAGCAAACAGGCAGGGGGACGAGGCTTAGTACTACAGCCGTACCTATCGCCTATGATGTTGTCCATGTGAGATGAGACGATCATGGTCCGATGCAAGAAACGGTGAGGGGCTGGGAGAGAGAGAGCTGGAAGGGTTGCACGAACGGCTGGGGATGCTGTTCAAGCGTCCGGAGCCGCGGCAGCGGGCCTTGGCCTACCTGCGTGGGCTT
>CAKKOY010000137.1 GCA_919592095.1 Ralstonia syzygii subsp. syzygii
ACAATCTACGCAGCCAGACGGATTGTTTACCGCGCCATCTGCCCAGACCGTTGCGCGTAAACGTCATCATGCCGCGCGCGGGCGACCGGATTTATGCAACAACGCCTCCCGGCACCGTCACCCGAGCGTCTCCTTTTTTCCTTAATATTTGTTGAGAATTGCCGTATAAGGGCGGGCGCGGGCTGAAGTACTTCGGCCCGTGTTCTATACAAAACAATAAGTTCTCGCAAATTCGGGTGGGTGTACTGTGGCAAGCAAGCTTGCATGCCAGCGCGCGCGGTCAGCGCGGGGCTTCACGCTGATCGAGCTCATGATCGTAGCGGCTATCGTCGCCATTCTGGCCGTTCTGGCTTATCCGTCCTACGTTCAATACATCGTGCGCTCCAACCGGGCGGCGGCGGAATCGTTCATGCAGGAAGTGGCCGCGGCCCAGGAGCGTTTTCTGCTCGATAACCGGGCGTATGCCGCTGACCTGACGACGCTGCAATATGCCAGCAGCGTTCCGGCCAGCGTTGCCGCCAACTATCAGTTCAGCTTCAGCGGTGTCACGACGTCTCCGCCGGCCTATACGCTGAATGCCGCGCCGACGGGCAGCCAGGCCTCCAGCGACTCCGCGTGCGGCACGCTCGGCCTGTCGAATACCGGCAGCAAGACGGCTTCCGGTGGTGCCTCCAACTGCTGGAAGTAGGCCATGCACAGGACATCCATGTCGCCTCGCTCGGGAAAGCCGTCTTGTCGGGGTGTCACGCTGCCGGAGTTGCTGGTCGGGCTTGCCGTGCTGTCGATTCTCATCGTCATCGCCGTCCCGTCGTTCTCTGGTCTGATCGCCGCGCAGCGCGCGCGCAATGCTTCGCTCGATCTGTCCGCCGCGATCACGCTGGCGCGCAGCGAGGCCGTCAAGCAGAACACCACGGCCACGGTTTCCTCGACCGGCACTTGGGCGACCGGCTGGGCGCTGGCGGTGGGTTCCACCGTCATCCGCACCTTTGGTCCCTACACCGGCGTCACGATTGCCCCCAGCAACGGCAATACCTTGTCGATCGGCAATGATGGCCGGCCGACCGCGGGAGCCGTGACGTTTCTCGTCACGCCGACGACATCGGCACAGACGTCTTCGACGATCTGCGTGCAGGTGGGCGGCACCGGCCGGGTCGCCCTTGTAACGGGAGGTTGCTCATGACCGCACGCATGCGTCGACGGAGCCCGCGGCAGCGCATGGCAGGTCAGCGCGGGCTGACCCTCATCGAGGTGCTGATCTCGGTGGTGATCCTGCTGGCGGCCCTGCTCGGTGCGGCCGGGCTGATCGCACGGTCCAACCAGTCCGAAATGGAGTCGTATCAGCGGGTCCAGGCGCTGACGCTGCTGCAGGACATGGTGACCCGGCTCAATGCCAACCGGCAGGCCGCGGCCTGCTACGCCGTGGCGGGCACGATGACGACCGCCGGCAACGGCGGCACCTCGGTGCCCAGTTGCACGACCGGCACCGCGGCCCAGCAGACCCTGGCCCAGGCGGATCTGGCCGCCTGGGGCACTGAGTTGATGGGGAGCGCGGAGAGCAGCGGCGCCAGCGCAGTCGGCGCCATGATCGGGGCGCGCGGCTGCATCGAGGCGATCGATACCACCAACCAGATCTACCGCGTGACCGTCGCGTGGCAGGGGCTGGCCAAGACGGTATCCCCGTCTTTGCCCTGTGGCAGCGGCGGCTCTACCAACGACGCTTATCGACGCGCTGTCAGTGTTCAGGTGCGTATTGGAGTCCTGTCATGAGGAGGCAGCGCGAGACACGGCGGCGGCAGCGCGGCATGTCGCTGGTCGAACTGATGATCGGGATGGCGCTCGGCCTGTTGCTGCTGACGGCGCTGGGCAGCCTGTATTACTCGACCACGCAGTCGCGGGCGCAACTGGCCAAAAGTGCAAGCCAGATCGAAAACGGCCGCTACGTGCTGGACATGATCAGCCAGGAACTCGGCTTGGCGGGCTTCCTGGGGGCGTCGAGCCTGCGCAGCAGCGCGACATTGTCTGCGCCCGATGTGTGCGCGGTTGCCACCAATGCCCTCGGCTTCTCGAGCAGCCCCGCAACCGTGCCGGTGGCCGTGTACGGCTATGCGGCGGGGGCGAATGCGCCATGCCTGTCCAATCTGTCGGCCAGCTCGGAGATCCTGGTGGTACGGCGTGTGTCGACCACGTCCGTCACGACGGCCACTGCGGGCCAGGCGTACATGCAGGCGTCGTTCTGCACCAGCGACAGCGTGCCGTTCGTCTTCAGTTCCACCGCGACCGATTTCACGATGCATACCAAGGCGTGCACGCAATCGGCCGAGCTGCGCCAGGCCAGCGTGCGCGTGTTCTACATCGCCACATGCGACCGCTGCAGCAACGGCGGCGATGGCATTCCCACGCTGAAGATGGCGGAACTCTCGGGCGGCGCATTCCAGATCAATTCGATCGCGCAGGGTGTCCAGGACATGCATTTCGCCTACGGCGTCGACATGGACAGCAACGGTTCCGCCGATTGCTACGTGAGCGACCCCGGCGTGGACAACAGTGCCGCTTGCACGGCCGTATCGGGCTACAGTTGGGCGACGCCCCTGACCAACTGGGGCAATGTCACCGCGGTCCGGGTCAACGTGCTGGCCCGCACGCTGAATATCGCGCCGGGCTGGTCGGACACCCGGACCTATGACCTGGGCTGCGGCACGGTGTCCGGTCCGTTCAATGACGGCTACAAGCGGCACGTCTATGCAGAAGTCGCGCGGCTGGCCAATGTGGCCGGCCCGAGGGAGTGAGCCATGCGGCGTTTATCGACGCGCCAGTCCGGGGTGACGCTGGTCGTCAGCCTGATCTTTCTGGCCATCTTCATGGCCATCGTGGTGATGATGATGAACTCGAGCGTCGTCAACACGAAGATTGCGGCCAACCAGCAATACGGCATGGAAGCGCGCAGCGCCGCGCAGCAGGGGATCGAGCAGGTCATCAGCGTGGATTTCACCTCCAGCCCGGCCGCCGCCACCGTACCGGTGGATGTGAACGGGGATGGCAAGACCGACTACACGGCGCAGGTTGCCGTGCCCGTGTGCACGGCGACCAAGCCGATCCTCAATATCGAGCTGAACGCGAGCAACGCGGACGACGTGTCCTGCTATGCCGGTAATGGCAACCAGGATACGGGCGTGATCGGCTCCGGTGCCGGCGGCGGACACTCGAACTGCGATGCGACCCAATGGGACGTCGCCGCCAGTGTTAACGATGCCAACGCGACCAGCGCCAACTCTACATTGCATCAGGGGGTCGCGGTTCGGGTGCCGAGCGGCACCGTCTGTCCGTGAATCTGCCCGCATTACGCTAGGAAGAACCAACATGCGTCTATCTGCCCGCACCGTCCTTGGCGCCATGGCTCCGGTTTTGGCCGTGCTCGCGCTCGCCAGCCCGGCCGCCGCCGAGGACATCGATCTGTACACCGGCCTGACGTCGCAGTCCGGCAAGCCCAATGTCCTGATCCTGATGGACAACGCCGCGGCCTGGGACGCGTCCGCCAGCTTCACCTGCGCCATCTCGGGCGTGGTGGGCAGCAACAACGTTGGCAAGGACGTGGGTGCCGAGCAATGCGCGCTCTACAGCGCGGTGTCGTCGTTCAAGAACAATGCTTCGCTGCTGGGCAACCTCAACCTGGGCCTCATGATGTTCGGCACCGGCAGCAATGTCGGCGGGCAGTTCAGAATTCCGTCCGCGGCGCCTTATGCGCTGCAGTTGATGGATACCAACGGGATCAACAACTTCCTGAGCGGCGTGCAGACCCTCGACCGGCTGGCCGACAAGGCCAACGGTTCGCAGGTGGGCGGCGGCATGCAGGAAGCCTGGGCGTTCTTTGCGGGCAAGACGGGGTTGTCCGGCACTCAGTACACGTCGCCGATCACCAATCCGTGCCAGCGCAACTATGTGATCTACATCGCTAACGCGGTCAAGAACGGCAAGCCGCAGGACACCGGGCAGAACGCCTTCAATGCGGTGGTCGCGGCAGGCGCGACCACCGCGCAGCAGCAGCAGATCACCATCCCCACGAACAGCAAGTACCAGGCCAACTGGGGCGATGAGTGGGCGCGCTTCATGTATCAGACCGATCTGTCGGGCAGCAGCAGTTCGAACAGCCAGCCGCAGAACATCATCACGTACACCATTTCCGTCACGGGCGGCAATAACCCGGACTATGTCGCCTTCGATAACAGCATGGCGACCAACGGCGGCGGCAAGACCTACGTGGTGCAACTGGGCGATGTCGATGGACTGAAGAACGCACTGCTCGAGATCTTCAACGAAGTCCAGGCGGTCAACAGCGTGTTTGCGTCCGTCAGTCTGCCGGCGGCGGTCAATGCGCAGGGGCAGTTCCTGAACCAGGTGTATATCGGCATGTTCCGTCCGGACCGCACCGCACCGCCGCGCCGCGCTGGATGGGCAACCTCAAGCAGTACCAGCTTGGTTACGACAGCACCGGCACCGTCGTGATGCAGGATTCGCTCGGCAAGACCGCGCTGAGCAGCGCCGGTACGGGTTTCCTCTCGCCAAGCGCCGTGAGCTTCTGGACCGCCGAACCGCCGCTGTCGTACGGCACGAGCGGGTACGGTTCCAGTTCGGTCTCCCAGTGGCCTGCCAACGGTTTCTGGATCAACAGTCCGTCCGGTGCCGGCTGGGGTCTCGATTCGTCCGACGGCGAAGTGGTGGAGAAGGGGGGGGCGGGCGAGATGTGGCGCGCACAATACCTGACCGACCAGAGCAGCCGGGTGCTGTACACCTGTAATGGCACCGGCAAATGCCCGACCAGCGGTGCGATGCCGTTGTTCAACACCGCCAATACCTGGCTGGCCGGCAGCAGCGGCCTGACCGCCATCAACTCGGGCACCAGCGGCGCCGCCACCATCAGTTCGAGCGAGCAGGGCAACCTGATCAACTGGGTGCGCGGACGCGACGTCTATGCGATGGACGGCTCCACCGTGGCCGGCCAGGAAGCGGAAACCGGCCCGGGTTCGCCGGTGACGATCCGCCCGTCGGTGCACGGCGATGTGCTGCACTCGCGGCCGGTGGTGGTCAACTACGGTGGCACGACCGGCGTGGTGGTGTTCTATGGCGCCAACGACGGTGTGTTCCATGCCATCAACGGTAACCAGACGGCCGGCATCAACGGCGTGCGTCCGGGCGGCGAACTGTGGGGCTTCATCCCGCCCGAATTCCTCGGCAAGCTGAGCCGGCTGTACACCAACGCGCCGGAAATCAAGCTGTCGACGACGCCCAGCGGCATCACGCCCACGCCGACGCCGCGCGACTACTTCTTCGACGGCAGCACCACCGTCATGCAGGACCAGCGCAATGCGTCCAGCCCGCGCACCGTCATTTACCTGACGGCTCGCCGTGGCGGCAGCCTGATCTATGCCATCGAGGTCACGGACCCGCTCAATCCGCGTTTCCTGTGGTCGCGCAGCAACAGCGATATTCCCGAGATGGGCCAGACCTGGTCCAAGCCGCGCCTGATGCGCGTGCAGGGCTACAGCAATCCGGTCCTGATCATGGGTGCCGGTTACGACACCGCCGAAGATAGCGATCCGTCGCCCGGTGTCGACTCCGCGGAGCGCGGCGTGATCGTGCTCGATGCCTACACCGGCGTGCCGGTATGGAGCACGCTGGCCAACTGTACCGGCGTGGCCGGCGTGTGCGTGAAGGTGACGGGCCTGACGCGCTCGATTGCCTCGGATGTGGCCGTGGTGGACCGCAGCAGCACCGGTTACATCCAGATGGCCTATGTGGGCGATGTGGGCGGCAACCTGTGGCGGGTCGATTTCCAGGGCAGCGCGGGCAATGCCCCGGCCAACTGGACCATGACCCAGCTGGCCACCCTGGGCGGCGCGGCCAGCACCAACAATGCGCGCAAGTTCTTCTATGCGCCCGACATCGTGCCCACGTCCGGCTACAACGCCATCATGGCGGGTACCGGCGACCGCGAGCACCCGCTGTATTCGGCCTCCACCACCGCGGGTACCGCCTACAACGTGGTCAACCGCTTCTACATGATCAAGGACCCCAACACCGGCACCATGCCCTCCAGCTGGACCCCGATCACCGAAGCCAACCTGGTCGACCTGTCTTCGACCGCGAAGACGTACGACGGCACCGGTTCCGGCTACTACATCACACTACCGAATCCGGGCGAAAAGGTCGTCAATGCGCCGCTCACGGTGGCTGGCTACACCTATTTCGGCACCAATACCCCGGCGGTGCCGCAAAGCGGCATGTGTTATCCCAACCTCGGCATCGCACGCGACTATGCTCTCGGTTTCCTGACCAGTACGGGGCAGAACGCGAACCGGTCGGTGCAGCTCGACGGCGGCGGCTTCCCGCCCTCGCGGGTGTATGGCCTGGTTTCGGTGGCCAACGGCAACGGTACGACCAGCCTGCTGCCGATCCTGTTTGGCGGCGGCAATCAGACGGGTTCGGGCGGCGGCTCCGCGTTGCAGGCCCACCAGGTCGTGATTACGGGGGCGGGCAAGCGCAAACGCACCTACTGGTATTCGGAAACCGACAAGCACTGAGGCACTGAGACTGCGTTCACGGCCGCCATGCACTGGCGTGCCGATTACAATTCGTCTTGTGCCCAGTTTGTTCCTTTCGCCGGATATCGGAGGATGACCATGAGCGACATCTACGCGTTCGAGGCGGATTCGCTGGCAGGCCAGCGCGTGCCGCTGTCGCAGTATCGCGGCAAGGTCCTGCTGATCGTCAACACGGCGAGCCAGTGCGGGTTCACGCCGCAATACGCAGGCCTCGAAGCGGTGTACACGCGGCTGAACGAAAAAGGGTTGGAGGTCCTCGGCTTTCCGTGCAACCAGTTCGGCAAGCAGGAGCCGGGCGGGGGGGAAGAGATCGGCGCGTTCTGCGAGAAGAACTACGGGGTGTCGTTTCCCATGTTCGGCAAGATCGAGGTGAACGGGGAGAACGCGCATCCGCTGTACAAGTGGCTGACCTCGGAGAAGCCTGGTGTGCTGGGCACGCAAGCCATCAAGTGGAACTTCACCAAGTTCCTGCTGCGCCGCGACGGCACGGTCTACAAGCGCTACGCGCCGCTGACCAAGCCCGAGGATATCCTCGGCGATATCCAGACGCTGCTGGCGGAGCCGGATCCGCTCTGACGCGCTCGTCCTAATCCGTCGATCCTTTCACCTTGCGCATGAAGTCCGCCAGCGAGCGCTCGGCGGATTGTGCGAAGTGCCGCTCCAGGATGTCGACTGTGACGCAGCGGTCGAGGCGGAAGGTGCGGTAGTCCTGGCGGTGCTCGCACCACGCGGCGACCAGCCAGACCTGGCCCCAGAAGAACAGGCCGAGCGGCTGGATGCAGCGGTCGGTCAGCTGGCCTTGCGCATCGCGGTAAGCGAGTCGCGCCACGGCGTGGCGGCCGAGCGCGGCGTGCAGCGTGTCGAACGCGTGCTTGACCTCGTGGGTCATGCCGAAGCTGGGGGCGAAGATACGGGTGGTCTCTGCTTCGGCGCGGCGCTAGGCGGGCAGGGCGCCCATCAGTTTTTCCAGCGCGGCCTCGACCGAGCTGGCCATCGCGCCGCCGCTCCACGCCTTGATCATCCGCGTCCCCGCGACCAGCGCCTCGACTTCATCGGTGGTGAACATCAGCGGGGCGAGGTCGAAGCCGGCCCGCATGCGGTAGCCGATGCCGGCCTCGCCCTCGATCGGCACGCCCGAGACCGACAGGTCGCGGATGTCGCGATACACCGTGCGCTCGGACACGCCCAGCCGGTCGGCCAGCATCGCCGCCGTGGTCAGGCGGCGGCCTCGCAGGATCTGCGCGATCTGGAAGAGGCAGTCGGCGCGGCGGGTCATGCGGCGCATTGTAGTGGTCCTGTCGCCGCCTGCAACGCGTGCGGTTTGCCCCTACGCGCCAAAGGGCGTCAGCTCGCGTTCGGGATGGATGTCGACGATGTCGACCTGCTCGCCGCGGCGCAGCATGCGCTTGCCCAGCCGCGGGAAGTCGGCGATCTCGATGTTCAGGTGTTCGCCGCCGCACAGGTAGACGAGGTCGTCGCTGCCGCAGTTGCGCAAATGATGGGCGACGCCGGTGGGGAAGGCCATGAAGTCGCCGGCGCGCACCAGGTAGATGCCGTCGTCGATCTCGGCCTGGCCCTCGCCCGACAGGATGTAGATCCATTCCTCTTCCCGCTGATGGGCGTGGTAGACGAAGGACTCTTTGCCCGGCGGCACGCGCGCGAAGTTGATGCCGGTGCGCTTGAGGCCCAGCAGGCGGCCCATCATGGTGCCGTGGATTTCCGACAGGCTGTTCCACGGGTGCGAATACGACTGCGTGCGCGCGGCGATGTCGGCGGCGCGCATCAGATAGGGCGATTGGCTCGGCATGGTGTTCTTCTCGGTCTGGGTGGGGCCGGCACTCGCGCCGGCCGGGGTCGCTACTGCAGCAGGTAAGCCTGCGTCGTCGTATCGGGCTCGTGCAGGCCGATGCGGTTGCCTTCGGTATCGACGATGTGGGCGATGCGGCCCATGTGGTCGGGCAGTGTCATCGGGCCGAACACGCACCGGCCGCCGTTGCCGTTGACGCGCTCGAGCACGGCATCCAGGTCCGGTGCGTTCAGGTAGAGCACGCTGCCCTCGGCGGCGGGGACGAAGCCCTCGCCTTGGACCAGCGCGCCGTGGATGGTGGTCTCGCCCGCCGGGAAGACGCCCATGCGCAGGGCGCCCGTGTCCTCCTGCTTGAGCCGCGTATCGAAGACGTGTTCGTAGAACTTCACCGCGCGCGGGAAGTCGGCCGTCGGGATTTCAAACCAGTTGATGACGCTTGCCATGAGGGTCGCTCCGGTTGGGAGACAGGCGGTTGGGGGGCCTGTCTCGTTGAGGTGGAGCGATTGTGGCGGGGGGCTCCTGACAGCGTTCTGTCAGGAGCATTCAGGAGAGGGCAGCGACGCTGCCCAGGCCGTGGGATCCCGGGCGGAAGCCGGACGCCGGCCTAGTACCTCAGCACAGAGGTTATGACAGTTTGGGTAGGTTGTAGGACAGGCAAGCAGTTGTGGTCAACGAGCAGCTCAATGCTGCGAGCGATGCCTGCTTGCCGGCG
>CAKKOY010000138.1 GCA_919592095.1 Ralstonia syzygii subsp. syzygii
GCTCGCATCAACTGGATGTTCTCTACTGAAACGGCCCGCAAAAAATTGGCCAAAGCCTACCCTGTAACCACCTCTGACAAACCGTCATAACCCCTGTGCAGAGGTACTAGTGCGGAATCCAGCCCGCGAGCAGCGGCACGATCACCGCTGTCAGGATGCCGTTCAGCCCCATGCCGAGCGCTGCGAACGCGCCGGCCTCCGGGCTCACCTGGAACGCGCGCGCCGTGCCGATGCCGTGCGCCGCGATGCCGGTGGCGAAACCGCGCACGCTGTATTCGCGGATGCGCAGCAGGTTCAGCAGCCGCGTGGTGGTGCTCGTCCCCAGCAGGCCGGCCATCATCACCAGCACCGCCGTGAGCGATGGCGATCCGCCGATCTTCTCGGACACCCCCATGGCGATCGGGATGGTCACCGACTTGGAGGCCAGCGAGCGCAGCGTCTCCGGCGACGCGCCCAGCAGCCACGCCACGCCGACGGCGGAGAGGGTGGCGATCAGGGAGCCTGCGAGCAGCCCGCCCAGCAGCGGGATGGCGTGGCGCCGCAGCTTGGGCCACTGGTGGTACAGCGGTACCGCCAGCGCCACCGTGGCCGGGCCCAGCAGGAAGTGCACGAACTGCGCGCCGTCGAAGTAGGTCTTGTACGGCGTGCCCGTCACGGTCAGCAGCGTGACCAGGATAGCCACCGCGATCAGCACCGGATTGGCGAGCGGATTGAAGCGCAGCCGCTGGTAGAGACCGTAGGCGAAGACATAGGCCACCAGCGTGGCGGTCAGCCCCAGCAGTGGCGTGGCGGCCAGGTAGACCCAGAGCTTGTACAGGTCCGGCGTCATGGCGCCGCCTCTTCGTGCGCTTCGCCGCGATCGCCCATGCGGCGCATCAGCGCCCGCGTGACCAGCGCGCCCACGCCGAGGGACAGCCACGTGCTGATCGCGACCGCCACCACGATCGGCAGCCATTCCTGGCTGATGCGGTTCAATTGCGCCATCACCCCCACGCCGGCCGGTACGAACAGGATCGACAGGTGCCGCATCAGTTCGGCCACCGTGCCCTGCATGACTTCCAGGATGCGGCCCCGGTCGGCCAGCAGGGTCAGGAATAGCAACATCATGCCGATCACCGGTCCGGGCACCGGCAGATGCAGGGAATAGCTCAACAGCTCGCCCACCGACTGGAAGGTCAGCAGGATGGCGAAGGTTTGCGGCACGCGGCCTCCAAGAGTTGACGAGAGTCGACCGGCCGTGCGATGCACGGACCGGTCATCCGGCCAGCATGCGGTCCACCAGTTCGATCCAATGCTCGACTGGCGTGTCGGTGCCGCTTTGCAGATGCGTCACGCAGCCGATGTTGGCCGACACGATACGTTCCGGCTGCGTGGCAAGCAAGCTGCGCAGCTTGTCGTCGCGCAGCCGATACGCCAGTCCGGGCTGCAGCACCGAATAGGTGCCCGCCGATCCGCAGCACAGGTGGCTATCGGTGCAAAGCCGCACGTCCACGCCCAGCGAGGTGAGCAAGCGCTCCACCACGCCACGGATCTGCTGGCCGTGCTGCAGCGTGCAAGGCGCGTGCCAGGCTACGCGCGGGCGCTGCGCCGCCGGCTTGGCCTGCTGCAGCAACTGATCGGAGAAGGCGGGCAGCACCTCGCACAGGTCGCGCGTCATGGCCGATACGCGTGCGGCCCGTTCGGCATAGGCCGGGTTATCGCGCAGCAGGTGGCCGTATTCCTTGACCATCGCGCCGCAGCCGGACGCCGTCATGACGATGGCCTCGGCGCCGGCCTCGATGTGCGGCCACCAGGCGTCGATGTTGGCGCGCATGTTGCCGAGGCCGCCCGCGTGGTCGTTCATGTGATAACGGATCGCGCCGCAGCAGCCGGCGCGCGGCGCGCTGATCAGCTGCACGCCGAGCCTGTCGAAGACGCGCGCCGTGGCCGCGTTGATGTTGGGCGACATGGCCGGCTGCACGCAGCCTTCCAGCAGCAGCATCTTGCGCGCATGGGCGGTGGTGGGCCGCGTGCCGGCCTGCGGCGCTTTTGCCGGCACCTTGTTGCGCAGTACCGGCGGCAGCAGTGGGCGCACCGCTTGCCCGAGCTTCAACGCCGGGCCGAACAGCCCGGGCCGCGTCAGCCCTTCGCGCAGCACCCAGCGCACCGCGCGCTCGGCCAGCGGGCGCGAGGCGCCTTTCGCGTCGAGCTGGTCGTCGACGATCTTGCGGCCGATCTCGACCAGCCGGCCGTAGGTCACGCCGGACGGGCACGTCGATTCGCAGTTGCGGCAGGTCAGGCAGCGGTCCAGGTGCAGGCGGGTGCGCTCGCCGGCCGGCTGACCTTCCAGCACCTGCTTCATCAGGTAGATGCGGCCGCGTGGTCCGTCGAGCTCGTCGCCGAGCAGCTGGTAGGTCGGGCAGGTGGCCGTGCAGAAGCCGCAGTGCACGCACTTCTGCACGATGCCCTGGGCCTCTTCGCCGTCGGGGGTGTTCTGCAGGAACGCCGCGAGCGTGATTTGCATGATGGCGGGTCAGAAACCGGCGTACAGGCGGCCGGGGTTGAAGATGCCATGCGGGTCGAAGCTGTCCTTCAGGCGCTTGTGCACCGCCATCAGCGGCGCGGCGACAGGGGTGAAGACGGCACCGCTGCGGTCGCCGTTGCGGAACAGCGTGGCGTGGCCGCCGGCCCTGCGCGCGCTGTCGCGGATGGCATCGGCGGGCGTGTCGCCCGTGTCGATCCACCACCGCTGGCCGCCGCCCCATTCGACGAGCTGTTCCTCGGCCGCCGCCTGGCCCAGCGCCAGCGGCGGCGTGGCCGGCGGCAGGGCGATGCGCCACAGCGGCAGGCTGCCCTGCACGGCGCGCGCGAAGAACGCGTGCGACTGCTCGCGCAGGTCGCGCCACAGCGCCAGCGCTTCGGCTTCGTCCACCCTGTCGCCGCCGAGCCTGGCGCGGGCCGCGCGCACGGCGGCATCGGCGCCACACAGGCGGACCCACAGCGTGCCGTCGATCCAGGCGGACGCCGCGATCGGCAGCGGCTGGCCGCCCCAGCGGTTGAGCGTGCCGATGGCCTCGGCCTGCGGCATGGCGAAGCGCAGCGTGGCATCGCAGAACGGCATCGGCAGCACCTTCAGCGAGACCTGCACCACCAGCCCCAGCGTGCCCAGCGCGCCGGCCATCAGGCGCGACACGTCATAGCCGGCCACGTTCTTCATCACCTGGCCGCCGAAGTTCAGCAGATCGCCGCGGCCATCCATGACCACGGCGCCGAGCACGAAATCGCGCAGCGCGCCCACCGACTGCCGGCGCTGGCCGGACAGGCCGCAGGCGAAGGCGCCGCCCACCGTTGCTTGCCCGCCGCCGCCGAAATGCGGTGGCTCGAAGGCCAGCATCTGGCGGTGCTCGGCCAGCGCGGCTTCCACCTCGGCCAGCGGCGTGCCGCTGCGCGCCGTGATGACGAGTTCCGCGCAGTCGTAGTCGACGATGCCGGACCATTCGCGCGTATCGAGCACGGTGGCGTCGGGCGCGCTCGCGCGGCCGTAGAAGTCCTTGGTGCCGCCGCCGCGCAGGGTGAGCGGCGCACGGCCGGCGGCGGCCTGCAGGATGGCGTCGCGAAAACGCGCGAGCGCGGGGTCGAGTGCGGTCATGCGTGCGGCCTCAGAAACGCGGCAGGTCGGGATGCGGCAGCAGGCCGTTGCGCACGTGCAGCTTGCCGTATTCGGCGCAGCGCGCGAGCGTGGGGATGGCCTTGTCGGGGTTCAGCAGGCGCGCCGGGTCGAAGGCGGCCTTGACGCGCAGGAAGGCATCGCGCTCCTCGGCCGAGAACTGCACGCATATCGAGTTGAGCTTATCGACGCCCACGCCATGCTCGCCGGTGACGGTGCCGCCCAGCTCCACGCAGGTCTCGAGGATGTCCGCGCCGAACAGCTCGGCGCGGTGCCATTCGTCCCGGTCCTCGCCGTTGAAGAGGATCAGCGGGTGCATGTTGCCGTCGCCGGCGTGGAAGACGTTGATGCAGCGCAGCGCGTACTTCTGCTCCATGCCCTCGATGCGCTTGAGCAGCGTGCCGATGTGCTTGCGCGGGATGGTGCCGTCCATGCAGTAGTAGTCCGGCCAGATGCGCCCGGCGGCCGGGAAGGCGTTCTTGCGGCCGCTCCAGAATTTCAGCCGCTCGGCCTCGCTTTGCGACACCTGGATGCGCGTGGCGCCCGAGGCGCGCAGCACCTCGCTCATCCGCGCGATCTCCTCGGCCACTTCTTCGGGCGTGCCGTCGGATTCGCACAGCAGGATGGCGGCGGCGTCGAGGTCGTAGCCGGCGCAGACGAATTCCTCGACGGCGGCGGTGGCGGGCTTGTCCATCATCTCCAGCCCGGCCGGGATGATGCCGGCGGCGATCACATCGGCCACCGCGTTGCCGCCCGCTTCCACATCGTCGAAGCTGGCCATGATGACCTGCGCGAGCTGCGGCTTGGGGACCAGCCGCACGGTCACTTTCGTCACCACGGCCCGCATGCCTTCGGAGCCGATCATGGCGGCCAGCAGGTCCAGGCCGGGCGCGTCGGGCGCGTCGGGCGCCTCGCTGCCGAACTCGACCACCTCGCCGTCCATCATCACGGCACGCACGCGCAGCACGTTGTGCACGGTCAGGCCGTACTTCAGGCAGTGCACGCCGCCGGAGTTCTCGCTAACGTTGCCGCCGATGGTGCAGGCGATCTGCGACGAGGGATCGGGCGCGTAGTACAGCCCGTGCGGTGCGGCGGCCTCCGAGATGGCGAGGTTGCGCACGCCCGGCTGCACGATCGCCGTGCGGGTGTGGGGATCGAGCTTCAGGATGCGCTTGAACTTGGCCAGCGACAGCACCAGCCCGCCCGGCGTCGGCATCGCCCCGCCCGACAGGCTGGTGCCGGCGCCACGCGGCACCACCGGCACGCCCAGGCGGTGGCAGGCGCGCAGGATCTCCACCACCTGCGCTTCGTCGTCCGGCAGCACCACGGCCAGCGGCACCTGCCGGTAGGCGGCGAGACCGTCGCATTCGTAGGGGGGGGTGTCTTCGCGCTCCCACAGCAGGGCATCGGCGGGCACCAGGGGCGACAGCGCGGCGATCAGCTCGGCCTGCACGGCTGACAGATCGCGGGCGGCGGCGGGCAGCGGCGCGTTCATGGGGTGTCTCTCATCGTTATCGTCCGGCGGCGGTGGCCGGGGTGGAGGCACTATAGCCCGGCCGCTGCGCCGCACGGCGTGTTAAGGACCTTTACCGCGATGAATTCGACTCGCCATGCCGGCCAATCGGATTCATCGCGCGGTGGTCAGGCCCGGCGGCCTACCAATCCAGCCCGAGCAGCCAGTCGACGAAATGCTGCGCTTCCGGCTCGAGCGGCGCCTGCTCGCGCTGGACGATGTAATAAGCATGCGGCGAGGTGGATTCGATGTCCAGCAGCCGCACCATCTGCCCCGACGCCAGCCAGTTGCGCACCATGCGCTCGCGCGATCAGATCCGGAAGATCTTGCCGGGGTTCAGGATGTGCTTCGGGTCCAGCGCCTGCTTGACGCTGCGCATCAGGTCGATGGCATCGTTGCCATGCTCGGCGACGAGGAAATCCATCTTGTGCAGGCCCACGCCGTGCTCGCCGGTGCAGGTGCCGTCCATGGCGATGGCGCGCGCCACGATGCGCCGGTTGATGCGTTCGGCTTCTTCCTGCTCCTCGGGCTTGTCCGGGTCGATCAGCAGTGCGACGTGGAAATTGCCGTCGCCCATGTGGCCGACGATGGGCGCGGGCAATTTCAGCGGGCTGGCGAGCAGGTCCTGCTCCGTCTCGACCACGCAATCGGCCAGCCGCGAGATCGGCACGCACACGTCGGTGGTGACGGCGCGGCAGCCGGGCTTGAGCTGCAGGAAGGCGAAGTAGGCGTTGTGGCGGGCGTGCCACAGGCGGCTGCGGTCTTCGGGGCGGGTGGCCCATTCGAAGCCCTGGCCCTGGTGCTCGGCGGCGATCGCCTGCACGGTTTCGGCCTGCTCCTTGACGCCGTGCTCGGAGCCGTGGAACTCGAAGAACAGCGTCGGCAGCTCGGGCAATGACAGCTTGTCATACTGGTTGATGGCGCGGATGGCCAGGGCATCGACAAACTCCACGCGCGCCATCGGCACGCCCATCTGGATGGTGTCGATCACGGCGGAGACCGCATCGCCCATGCTGGGGAACGCGCACACCGCCGCCGACACCGCCTCCGGCTGCGGATACAGCTTGAGCGTGATCTCGGTGATGATGCCCAGCGTCCCCTCGCTACCGATGAACAGGCGCGTCAGGTCATAGCCCGCCGACGATTTGCGCGCGCGATTGGCGGTCTTGATGACGCGGCCGTCGGCGGTCACCACGGTCAGGTTCAGCACGTTCTCGCGCATCGTGCCGTAGCGCACGGCGTTGGTGCCCGAGGCGCGCGTCGCGCACATGCCGCCGATGGACGCATCCGCGCCCGGGTCGATCGGGAAGAACAGGCCGGTGTCGCGGATGTCCGCGTTCAGCTGCTTGCGCGTGACGCCCGGCTCGACCGTCACCGTCAGGTCTTCCGGGTGCACCGACAGCACGCGGTTCATCTGCGAGACATCCAGCGTGACGCCGCCCGCCACCGCCAGCAGGTGGCCTTCCAGCGACGAGCCGGCGCCGAACGGGATCAGCGGAATCTCGTGTTCGTGGCAAAGCTTCGCCACCGCCACGACGTCCTCGGTGGTCTGCGCGAAGACCACGGCGTCGGGCAGCATCGGATCGTAGGCTGATTCGTCGCGGCCGTGATGCGCGCGCACGGCATCGCTGGTGGAAACGCGGTCGCCGAAGCGCGCGCGCAGCGCGTCGAGCATGGCCGGCGGGATGGGCTTGCGCGCCAATCCGGGATGGGGGAGGGGGTGGTTCATGGCATCTCGCGATGGTCTCCGGCGCTGGGCGGCCTGGGGCCCATTCTAACGCCGGGGTCGCGCGCGGCTTGCGATAATGCGCTACGCCAATCCAACCCGTACAGGAGACGCCACCGTGGGCAATCGCTTATCCAAGATCGCCACCCGCACCGGCGACGACGGCACCACCGGCCTCGGCGACGGCAGCCGCACCAGCAAGGACGGCCAGCGCATCGCCGCCATCGGCGAGGTCGACGAGCTGAACTCGCACATCGGCGTGCTGCTGACGGAGACCCTGCCCGACGACGTGCGCGCCGCGCTCACCGCCATCCAGCACGACCTGTTCGATCTGGGCGGTGAGCTGTGCATCCCCGGCCACACCATGGTCACGCCCGCCCACGTGCTGCGGCTGGACCAGTGGCTGGCCGACTACAACGCCGACCTGCCGCGCCTGGCCGAATTCATCCTGCCCGGCGGCAGCCGCGCCGCCGCGCAGGCGCACGTCTGCCGCACCGTCTGCCGCCGCGCCGAACGCGCCATCGTCGCACTCGGGCACGCGGAGACGCTGGGCGAGGCGCCGCGCCAGTACGTCAACCGGCTGTCCGACCTGCTGTTCGTGCTGGCGCGCGTACTCAACCGCGCAGCTGGCGGCCAGGACGTGCTGTGGGCGCACGAGCGGCACAAGCCCGCGTAGGCCGGTTGGCCCGCGCCCCAAGCAAAACGGCCCGGCAGTCTCCCGCCGGGCCGTTTTGCGGTGCAGCCGTTCGCTTCAGTTCACGCTCGCCGGCTGGCTTTGCGCCACCGCCGCCAGGCCTTGCAGCGGCGTCGGCATGGTCACCGACAGCGCCTGCGACGGTGTCGGCACCGGGAAGCCCGCTTCGGCCAGCGCTTCCCGGATCGTGCTGTTGGTGTCGAAGTAGACCTGCCAGTAGTGGTCGTTGTGTGTGTGCTGGCGTACCGCCAGCACCGGCCCGACCAGGTTGAACTCCAGGATCTCCACGTCGACCGGCGGGTCCGCCAGCACGTTCGGGATCGCGCCGACCTTCTCCTTGAGCAGCGCGATAGCGGCGCGGTGGTCGGCACTGCCGGCCAGCTGCGCCTTGAGCTCGATGCGGCGGTAGGGGTTGGTCGTGAAGTTCTGGATCGTGTCGGAGAAGATCTTGTTGTTGCCGACCAGCGTGACGACGTTGTCCGGCGTATTGAACGTCGTGGCGAACAGGCCGATTTCCCTGACCGTACCGGTCATGCCGCCGGCCGTGACGAAATCGCCCACCTTGAACGGCCGCAGCACGATCAGGAACGCCCCGGCCGCGAAGTTGGACAGCAGCCCCGACCACGCCATGCCGATCGCCACGCCCGCCGCCGCGATCAGCGCCCCGAAGGTCGTGGTCTGGATCCCGAAGTAGCCCAGGATGCCGATCACCAGCAGGATGTTCAGCGTGACGGTGATGACCTAGCTGACATAGCGCAGCACGGTCGGGTCCACCTTCTGGTGTTCCAGTGAGCCCTGCACCAGCCGCACCGCCAGGTGGATCAGCCAGCGGCCGATGACCCAGAAGTCGATTGCCGCCAGGATCTTCACCCCGACATCGGTGGCGTACTGCGCCACGATCGCCTGGTACTTGCTTGCCGTGTTGGCTGTGGTGTCCATCAAGTTCTCAGCCATAGTGCGCTCCGGGGCGTTCGACAGAACGTTTCCACGATAGGCAATGGGACAACGATTGTGTGACTTTGGTACCTTCTTTCCATATTTGTTTCGCTTTGACGACCCAGAAATCTTGCTGAGCGTATAGTTTTGTCAGCCCACCAGGGACGGTTTCCCCTGTATCTCGCTGATCGAAAAGATTTTTGCCGGCCTAGTACTACAGCCGTAGCTCAAAATGGAGGAGCACATCCCCGCGCCCGGTAGTGACACTGCTGAGCGCGCCACTGATGCGCGCGCCGCCATCGCGACCATGCCAGCAC
>CAKKOY010000139.1 GCA_919592095.1 Ralstonia syzygii subsp. syzygii
GCTCGCATCAACTGGATGTTCTCTACTGAAACGGCTCGCAAAAAATTGGCCAAAGCCTACCCTGTACCCACCTCTGACAAACCGTCATAACCCCTGTGCAGAGGTACTAGCGATCGCGCACTGCGCACCGATTCTTTTTTGTTTTCCAGCATCCGGCAACCACCGCCACCGGATGCCACCCCGCCGGCGCCAGACGCGCGTTCCTCTGATAGCCGGTGTCTTACGCGGGTCGGGCCGCACTTACAAAGGAGACACATCGTGACCATTCGCAACTCGCTCCAGGCGGCTTCGTCTCGCACGCTGATCGCCGCCACCGTCCTGGCCATGCTGGCGCTGGCCGGCTGCGCTTCCGGCGGCAATCCGAACGGCGACACACCCGCGTCGACCGCCAACAACGATCCGGGTGCCGTACCGGTCGGCAATGTCGCCAGCAACGGCGGCAACGTCGTCACGCAGACCGGCAAGACGGTGAGCGATCTCGGCACGCAGATCGGCACGGCGCAGGTGCCGCTGATCGGTGGCACGGCCGCGCAGAAGGATCTCGGTGCGACCGTCACCTCGGCCGGCAACGCCATCCGGACCCTGGGGACCGGCATCAGCAACGGACTGGGCAAGACTGGTTCGACGCCGGACCCGGTCGGCACGACCGTGCAGAACACGGGCAACGTGGTGACTGCCGCCGGCGTGACGGTCGGCAACGCCGGCCAGACCGTCACGGACCTGGGTGCGGCCGGCAGCCCGCTGGCGCCGCGGAATCCGGTGACGGCGCCGGCGGGCAGCAGCGTGTCGGCGCTGGGCCAGGTGCTGCGGGGCGCGGGCGGGCTGGTCACCATCGGGACATCGAGCGGACCGGTGCAGCAGGTCACGCAGCAGACGAGCAATGCGATCGTACCGCTGGCCTCGCAGGTCGCGCGGGGTACGCAGCAGGTCGGCAGCGCCACCATGCTGGGGGCTCCGCTGGCCAATGCCCTCAACACGGCGGGCGGTGGCCTGGGGAGCGCCGGCGGACAGATCGGCGCAGCCAGCGGCAACCCGCTGGCGGCCGATGTCGGCAATGTTGTCGGCGCCGCGGACGCGACGGTGGCGAGTGCCGGGGGCCTCGTGAACGGCGGCAGCGGCGGCGGCTCGACCAACCCGCTTGCCCCGGTCACGAATACGCTGGGTGGCGGCGCGAGCGGCAGCAATCCGTTGGCGCCGGTCACCAATGCCCTCTCGGGCGCGGCGAGCGGCAACAACCTGCTCGCCCCGATCACGAATGCACTGGGCGGTGTCACGAACACCGCTGGCGGTTCCGGCAGCAATCCGCTGTCTACCCTGACCGGTACGCTGGGCGCCCACTGATCCCCCCCCCTGCCCGCGCCGCCGGCCATCCTTACCGATTTTCTGACTGACAAGGAGACCACACCATGCAACGTCCCCCCCACACCCTGTCGCGCCTGCTGGGCGGCCTGGCATTTGCACTGGCGGCCGGCGGCGCCTTCGCGCAGGCCTCGCCGGCCGGCACCTGGAAGACCATCGATGACGCCACGGGCAAGCCCAAGGGCGAAGTGCGGATCGTCGAGAAGGACGGCGTGTATTCCGGCAAGGTCACCAACATCCTGAAGGAAGAGGAGCGCGCCAAGACCTGCACCAAGTGCACGGACGACCGCAAGGACCAGCCCATCGTTGGCCTGACCATCCTGAAGGACCTGAAGCAGACCGGCGACAACGAATGGTCGGGCGGCAATATCCTCGATCCCGAGAACGGCAAGGTCTACAGCGCCAAGATGTCGCTGTCGGACGACGGCCAGAAGCTGAACGTGCGAGGCTTCCTGGGCATCAGCCTGCTGGGCCGCACGCAGACCTGGGTGCGCGAGCAATAAGCCACCGGATCGCACAACGCTCCAACGCGCGGCGGCGCCCTTCGCAGGTGCCGTCTCTTCGGGTTCGGGCGCCGGACCATGCCGGCGCTTTTTTTCCGCGCGCCGGCGCCGGGCGTCGCGTGCGCTTCCCGCCGCTCTATTAAAGAATCGCCGGACCACCGCCGTTACACCGGACGGGGAATGCCCGCGTGGGCGAGCAAAGTGGAGAAAGCCCAACATGCGACAGTGGACACTCAAAGCAAAATTGCGCTTGGCGCTGGCCCTGATGTGCTGGGTCTGGTCGGCGTGGGCATCTGGAGTGCGATGGAAACCCGCGCCACCATGCTCGACGAGCGCAAGACGGGCCTGCAGAACCTGGTGGATGCCGCCGAGGGCATCGCCAAGCTGTATCACGCGAAGGCACAATCCGGCGCCATGGGCGAGGACGAGGCCAGGAAGACCGCCCTCGCAACGCTGGCGTCGATGCGCTATGGCACCACGGGTTACCTGTTCGTGGTGGATTCGCAGCTGATCCTGCAGATGCACCCGACGCTGGCCGACATGGTCGGCAAGAGCACCGCCCAATTGAAGGACCCGACCGGCAAACCGCTCTACCCGGCCATCGTCAATGCCGCCAAGGACAAAGGCTACGGTTTTGCCGAATACCAGGGCCGCCTGCCGGGCAGCGACACCACCCTGCCCAAGATCGGCTACGTCAAGCGCTTCGCCCCGTGGGACTGGAACATTTCCAGCGCCGTGTTCCTGCAGGAGGTGGAGGTGGCCTATGTCCATTCGCTGATCGCCAACCTGATCGCCATCCTGGTGGTGGGCGGCGTGGTGACGCTGGCCATGTCCCTCATCATCCGCAACGTGCAGCACGGGCTGGGCGGTGAACCGGCGTATGCCACCGAGATCGCCCGGCGCATCGCCGGCGGCGACCTGGCGGTGCACGTGCAGACCCACGCGGGCGACCACGACAGCATGCTGTTCGCCATGGCGCAAATGCAGCAGCAGCTGACCGGCACCATCGGCAATATCAAGACCTCCGCCGACTCGATCGCCAGCGCCACCCAGCAGATCGCGGCGGGCAATGCCGACCTGTCGCAGCGCACCGAGCAGCAAGCTTCGTCGCTGGAGGAAACCGCCTCCAGCATGGAAGAGCTGACCTCGATCGTGAAGCAGAACGCGGACAACGCGCGCCAGGCCAGCACGCTGGCGGTCAATGCTTCGGACATCTCGGTCAAGGGTGGCGAGGTGGTCGGTCGGGTGGTCGAGACCATGGCCGGCATCAACGACAGCAGCAAGAAGATCGCCGACATCATCGGCGTGATCGAGGGCATTGCGTTCCAGACCAACATCCTGGCGCTGAACGCGGCGGTGGAAGCCGCCCGCGCCGGCGAGCAGGGGCGCGGCTTCGCGGTCGTCGCGGGCGAGGTGCGCAGCCTGGCGCAGCGCTCGGCGGGCGCGGCCAAGGAGATCAAGGCGCTGATCTCGGACTCGGTCGGCCGGGTCGAGAACGGCACCACGCTGGTGGCCGAGGCCGGCACGGTGATCGACGAAGTGGTGGTGGCGGTCAAGCGCGTGACGGACATCATGGGCGAGATCAGCGCGGCGTCGGCCGAGCAGAGCTCGGGCATCGAGCAGGTCAACCAGGCGGTGAACCAGATGGACGAGGTGACGCAGCAGAACGCGGCACTGGTGGAGGAAGCTGCGGCGGCTGCGCTGTCGCTGGAGGAACAGGGGCAATTGCTGCGCGACGCCGTGGCGTCGTTCCGTACTGCCTGACGCTGGCGGGCCGTCCAATTCCCAACGTGGGGAGGGACGACCCGCCGTTTTCCGGCACGCCGCATGGTGCTATGCTGCGCGCCAGAGGAACCCGATAACAACGTTGGAATCATCATGCCCGAGCGCAACCGGCCGCCTTTGAGGGGCCTTTTTGGCGCGTTTGCCGGGTCGACCACCAGCGCCCCAACCGGGGCAGGAGACGCCCCCGGCGGCGCCCATGGGCCGATCTCCGGCGCCCGCTCCGAGACCGTGCGCGACGCTGCCGCGCAGGATCTCGCCAGCGACGTCGCCCTGTGGCGGCACGCGCTCACGGCGGAAGCCGGCGGCCGAGCCCCGCATCCCGATGCGGCGTTGCGCGACGACCTGTCGATCCTGCGGATCCTGCGCCGCCCCGACGGTCTGCGTCTGCTGCGGCAAGGATTGCGCAGCGCCTTCCGCGGGGCCGCGCTGCGCCTGACCAGCTTCTGGCCCGATGAGCAGCCGCATGCCTATCCGGCCCGCGCCGAAGCGCGCCCGGCCGAGTTCGGCGATCTGCTCGTCCTGTTGCGGCTGCGCGGCGCCGTGCCGACGCTGGACTGCCGCGCCCTCTTCCTGACCGCCCGCCGCATCGACCAACCCGACGATGCGCTGGAGAAATCGCACGCACTGCCGCAGATCAGCCTGTACGAAGGCTGGCCCGACTTCAACGTCTACGCCCGCTCGCCGGTCAAGACACGCAATGCGGCGTTCCTGGGCCGGTTCGATCTGTCGGCCGAGCTGGAACCGCTGCGCCGCATCGGCCGCGACCAGCGGCAGTGGCGCTACCTGACGCCATGTACCGGCCTGCAGGCCTACGCGCAGTGGCCGGGCATCCGGCCGCCGTCGCCGCTGCAGTGGCGCTGGCCGGCCGGCCAGCAGGCCGGTGGTGCGCGTCCCGCCAGCGGCTCGTTCACCGGCCTGCTGCGCCAACTCGCCCGCCCGGAAGGCCCGGGCGAGGACTGCTCGGCGGGCACCGATGTGCCGACCTGGGAACGCCTGATCAGCAAGCGGCTCGACCACAGCTGGGAAATGGCCCCCGGCCATGCGCTCAAGAGCGGCAACATCGCACCGACGGCCTTCTGGACCCGCCTGCGCGGTTTCCTGACGGCGGAATACCTGCTCGGCACGCATTCGCTGCAGAAGGGGTTCGGCACCTCCCTGCCGTTCGAGATGGCCAACGGCCTGCAGGACATCGCGCGCGACGATTGGACGGCCACCACGGGCTTCGACCCGGAAGACCTCGATGTGCCCGGCGTGCGCGGCACCCTGCAGCGCATCGCCGCCTCCAGGCTGTCGGTGTTCGGCATGAGCACGGAAGATCCGGCGCCGCTGGCCGCCCCGCGCGAGCCGCCGCGCAACATGGCCGCGCGCAACGACGGCGAACGCGAAGGCCAGCGTGTGCTGCTGATCGACGTGATCCGCCCGAGCGCCGCCGCGCTCTGAGCCCCGCCCTGCCCCGGGCGGCGGCCGGATCCCGCGTCTCAGCCGACCTCGGGCTCGGCGATGGGGATCTTGGTCTCGTACTTCGCGCAGTGCATGACGAAGTGGCTCTTGAAGCCGCGCACGTTGTTGTCGGCAACGAACACACGCCGCGTGAAGGCGTGATAGGCCTCCATCGAGGCGGCGTTGACCGACAGCAGGAAATCCGCCTCGCCGGAAATCTCGTAGCACGCCAGCACATCGGGCTCGGCGCTCATCTTGCGCTCGAAATCGCGCAGCGCGGCGCCGTGCTGGCGGTCCAGCTCCACCCACACGAACACCGTCAGCGGGCGGCCGACGCGCACACGGTCCACCAGGGCGACCTGCCGCAGCAGGATGCCCTCCGCGCGCATCTGGGCGATGCGCCGCTGACAGGTCGCCACCGACATGTGCACGCGCTCGGCCAGCGCGCGCAGCGGCAGGGTGGCATCGTCCTGCATCAGGTTCAGTAGCTGGATATCGCGCCGGTCGAGTTACATGGCGATTTCCTCTGGGTAAGACTTGATCCCTCCATTTTTTCGCAGAATTTCAAGAAGAACCATGCCACGGGCCGCCCATTTCGAAATTTTTTCTCCACGCCCACGGCTATGCTGGGACGTCCCCCGTTTGCGGCCACGCGCATGAGCTCTCCCTCCACTGTCGCCCCGACGTCTCCGGCCGGCCACCCTTCGCTGTGGGTGCCGGTGCTGGCGCTGGCCGGCTCGATGGTCTCCGTCTGTGTCGGCAATGCCTTCGCCAAGACTTTGTTTCCCGCGCTGGGCGCGGCCGGCACGGTGACGTACCGGGTCACCATCGGCGCAATGATCCTGCTGGCCTTGTGGCGACCATGGCGACTGCGCCTGCACCGCCGCGATGCCGGCAGGATCGCGCTGTACGGCGTCACGCTGGCCAGCATGAACCTGCTGTTTTATCTGTCGCTCGCGCGGCTGCCGATCGGGATCGCCATCGCCATCGAGTTCACCGGGCCGCTGGTGCTGGCGGTGGCGCTGTCGCGGCGCGCGCTGGATTTCGTATGGATCGGGCTGGCGGTGGCGGGGCTGCTGATCCTGACCGTGGGCGGGCGGCCGGGCGGCCGGGCGGGCAGATCGACCCACGCGGCGCGGCCTACGCGCTGGCGGCCGGCGTGTGCTGGGCGCTCTATATCGTGACCGGCAAGAACGTCGGTGCCCTGCCGGCGGGCCAGGCCACGTCGCTGGGCATGGCGGCGGGCGCACTGTTTGCGATTCCGTTCGGGGTGGCGCAGGCGCGGCCGGCACTGCTGGCGCCATCGCTGATCGTCGCCGGACTGGGGCTGGGTGTGCTGTCGAGCGCCGTGCCCTACTCGCTGGAGATGGTGGCGCTCAAGCACCTGCCGGGCCGCACCTTCAGCGTGCTGCTGAGCCTGGAGCCGGCCATCGGCGCGCTGGCCGGCGCGGTGGTGCTGCATGAGCAGCTGTCGGCGCGGCAGTGGGTGGCGATTGCCGCCATCATCGCGGCATCGGCCGGGTGCGCGGCGACGGCGCGGGCGCGCCGGGCGGCCGACACCTGACAGGCGCGCTCCCCACCAGGCGCGCCGCTAGCTGGAGAAGCGCGCCACCGCCTGCAGCACGGCAACCCGCGCCTGCCCGTAGACCATGCCCTTCCACGCCGGCGTGTCGCAGTAGAACGCATCGCGCAGGCCCTTGCGGATGGCGGCAGCCTGACCGGGCGACGTCCCGGGATGGCGATGCAGCCAGTGGCCGGCCCGCAGCGCCTGCATCACGGCCATCGGTTCGAGCGTGCCGAACTCCAGCGTGATGACGGTCTTCTCGACGGCGGGAAACAGCTCGCCAGCGCTGTCCACCAGCGCCCCCTCGACCACCGAAGAGACCGAACCCGCCGCTGCGATCGGCCGGACATCCGCGCCCCAGGTGCCGATGGCGCGCTCCAGTTCGCCCGGATCGGTGCCGGAGAAAATCTTCTCGCCATGACCATGCGCGCCAAGGCCGGTGTGCAGGTCGATCCACGCTAGGCGCCGTGCATCGGCCGCGTGGCGGGACAGGATCACGCGGGCCTGCGCAGTGCTCCAACAGGTCGCCCTGCCGCCATAGAACATGCCGTCCGGGATGGTGTATTGGCCGCTCGTCATCGCATCGCGCAGGGCCGCCTCGCCGTGTGTCGCAAGATACCGCTGCAGCGCCGCCGGGTTGGATGCGTCCGGCGGCCAGGTATCCGGCAGCAGCAGCGGGTCGACCTCGAGATAGGCCGGGTTGGCCGACGCGACCGCGGCGAAATCGACGCTGTTGCGGTTCAGGTCGACGTTGTCTTCGTTCACCCGCCGCAGATGCGCGAATCCGTACGGGTTGACCGCATGGACCAGCAGCAGCGCCACCCTGCCGGCGGCCAGCCGTGCGAACAGCGCGTCGTCGCGCAGCAGGCCGACCTGGCAGCCGGAACCGCAGAACCCCTCGACACCATGGATACCGGAGGTGAGCACCAGCAGCGCGCCGGGCCTGTCCGGCAGGAAGCACGCCGTGTCGATGGAGAGCGGCTCCCCGGCCGGCCCCAGCGCGTGTGGATGGATCGCGCGCTCAATGGCCAGCCCGCGCGCCCGGGCAGCGTCCAGGAATCGGGATCGCGCTTCGTCGTAGGTCTGGGCAAAGAAGGATTCGATGGCCATGTCCGGGCCGCTCTCCTGGAAAGGACGCCGCAAAAAATAGGCGACGCAGCCAGCGTCTCCTATTTCCGTGTCAAGCGCATGGAGCGCTTACCGCCGCTCACAGACACATAACTTGAGATTCCGACCTTTGCAAAAACAAGGGGTTAGAGAAATCTCAGACAAATCGTGGGGGATGACCGTGACAGAAGCTGTGAGATTCCTCGATGCTTGTGACACATGGACTGAGATTCTGCGCAGTTGCCGCGCCGGCAGGGAATCTCATCTCATCTGTCACTTGCCCTCACCCCGACGCGGCTCGCGCTACAGACGTACACATATAGAGCAGTGATTTTTTGAAACGGCTGGCGCGGGTTCTACACTCGTATCGAGTCGCCCACAACGGGGGAGATCATCAGCAAGGTTCGGACCAAGAAGGTCAAGGCGGCTGCCTTTTGCCAGCCGTGCAGGAAGACTTTCGATGCAGCAGTCAGGGCGGTGGCGGCCTACGTCGGCGCGAGGCGTATCAACGTTACCCCGATCTCCATCGCCTGCGCCCGGCTGTCGAGCCGCACGTCCTGGCCCGCCACGACGCCATCGGTATTGGCGATGCCGTTGCCGGCGATGGTCAGCGCCTGCGCGGCTTCCATGCGGCCGGCCGTGTTGTTGAAAGGGGTGCGTGTCAGACCCAATCAATTGAACCATCTGGCATTACCCACCGCAATCCCTGCGGCGTTGTTGCATAAATCCGGTCGCCCGCGCGCGGCATGATGACGTTTACGCGCAACGGTCTGGGCAGATGGCGCGGTAAACAATCCGTCTGGCTGCGTAGATTGTCG
>CAKKOY010000140.1 GCA_919592095.1 Ralstonia syzygii subsp. syzygii
TCCGCCGGCAAGCAGGCATCGCTCGCAGCATTGAGCTGCTCGTTGACCACAACTGCTTGCCTGTCCTACAACCTACCCAAACTGTCATAACCTCTGTGCTGAGGTACTAGCCGATTTGGAGAGCCGGCACCGCGCGCCATGGTGAGCGATCACGCCCGCATATTCAGGATGCATTCAGCGGGATGGGTTCGCCGCTTGCGGATCAGTCAACAGGAACTGTGCCTGTTCGGGGCCGGCATTCCCTTGGCAGCCTGATCCGGCCTGGAGCATGGTGCGGATCCGCTCCTTCCATCCCGGCGATGAGCCCGCGCTTCACGCCATCTTCTATTCCGCCGTCCACCAGTTGGCGGCGACCCACTACACGGCAGCGCAGTCGGCCGCCTGGGCGCCCGCGGACCGCGGGACCACGACACAGCCCAATGGGCCGAGCGCATTCGCCGCATTCAACCTTTTGTCGCGGAAATCGACGGCAGGCCGGTCGGCTATGCCGATCTGCAGCCATCCGGCTACATCGACCAATTTTTCGTCTGTGGCGCCCACGCGCGGCAAGGGGTGGGGCAGGCCTTGATGCACCACCTGTTCGGGCAGGCGGAGGCGCGCGACATCCGCGCGCTGTCGGTGCTGGTGAGCCGTAACGTCGAGCCTTTTTTCCTGCGCAACGGATTCACCGTCGCTGCGCGGCAGCAGGTTGCCGTGCACGGGGTGATTCTGCCGAATGCCTGGATGACGCGCACGCTGCCCTGATCCCGTCCAGCCAAGTCGTGCCCCGAAACGAGGGAATGTGACCCATCCGCCCGGCCTATATCGCCTATATGTATTAAACGATGCTAAAGGTCATGCGGAAACTGTCGTTAATTCCGCTCATATCGACGTCCCAGCACGTCGGCGAAAGCATTCTCCTTCTGCAGTGGCGCGACATCTATGAAAACGCTCTCGATCAAGGCCAGGCTGGCCCTGGTGCTGTTTGTTCTGGCGGTCTTCCTCGCGGGCGTGGGTGCGCTCGGGCTGGTCGGCAACCTGCGCTCCAACGCGGCGCTGAAGGAAACCTATTCCAACAACCTGGCGTCCACGCGCACGCTCGGCCAGGCCGAGGCCAAGCTGGCCCAGGCGCGCACGGCGCTGGACCGCGCTATCTTCGAAACCGATCCGGCCAAGATGGCCGATGCCATCAGCCGTATCGACGCACAGCTGCGCAACAGCGAGAAGGCCTGGACGGAATACTTGAACCTGCCGTTCTCCACGCCCGAAGAAGAGAAGGTGGCCGGCGAGGCCAAGAAGCAGCGCGACCTCATCATCAAGGACAACATTGATGCCGCCGTCGAGGCGCTCAAGCGTGGCGACAAGGACGCGGCGCGCCAGCTGGCGGTGGAACAACTGCCGATGAACTTCCGCACCTATGCCACGCAGTCCGACCGGCTCAATGCGATCCAGACGGAGGTGTCGGGCGCCGCGTATGAGGCGGCGCAGTCGTTCTTCAAGGGGATGGTGTGGATCTTCGTGATCGTCATCGCCGTGGGGCTGGCGCTGGCCGCGGGCTGCTACCTGATCCTGTCGCGTGCCATTTCGCTGCCGCTGGCCGAAATGCTGGTGCACTTCCGCGAGATCGCCTCGGGTAACCTGACGACCGACGTGCGCGTGCGCTCGCGTGACGAAATGGGCGTACTGATGGAGGGCCTGCAGCAGATGCAGGGCAAGCTCAAGGAGACCGTGCTGACGGTGCGCCGCGGCCGCGAATCGATCGCCTCGGCCACGCAGCAGATCGCCGCGGGGAATACCAACCTGTCGCAGCGCACGGAGGAGCAGGCCAGTTCGCTGGAAGAAACCGCGTCGAGCATGGAAGAGCTGACCTCGATCGTCAAGCAGAATGCCGACAACGCGCGCCAGGCCAGCACGCTGGCCGAGAACGCATCCGGCATCGCCATGCAGGGCGGCGCGGTGGTGCAGGACGTGGTGACGACTATGGGCCAGATCAGCGAATCGTCGCGCAAGATCACCGACATCATCGCCGTGATCGAAGGCATTGCCTTCCAGAGCAACATCCTGGCGCTGAACGCGGCGGTGGAAGCCGCCCGTGCCGGCGAGCAGGGTCGCGGCTTTGCGGTGGTGGCGGGGGAGGTGCGCACGCTGGCGCAGCGCGGGTGCGGCCAAGGAGATCAAGTCGCTGATCGAGGATTCCGCCACCCGTGTGGAATCGGGGTCGTCATTGGTGGCGCGCGCCGGCAAGACGATGGACGAGATCGTCGTGGCCGTGAGGCGCGTGACCGACATCATGGGCGAGATCAGCGCCTGCTCGGCCGAGCAGAGCACCGGCATCGAGCAGATCAATGAAGCCGTCACGCAGATGGACGACGTGACGCAGCAGAACGCCGCGCTGGTCGAGCAGGCCGCGGCCGCGGCCCAGGCACTGGAAGAGCCGGCCGACGAGCTGCGCCGCGCGGTGTCGGTGTTCCGCGTGGCGGCCTGAGCGGCCCCCTCCTGCCCATCGACGCAGCTCCCAGCTGGAGGCTGCGCGCGTCAGGCATCAGACGCGGTCGTAGTCGATCGCCTCGTAGGCAATGCGCTGCGACAGCGGCGGCGGGTCTTGCTTGATCATGGTCATCACCTTCTGCAGCGGCGCATCCATCGTTGCACTCATGCCGTTGAGGATGGCGCGGCCCCCACGCGTGAGGCCGTCCCACTGGTGGAAGGTCTTGTGCACCTCGCCATCCTGGAGCGGCTTGCCGAGGGCCGCTTCCTGGAGGATGCGGCCCATGGTCTGTGCATGCTTCGTGGCATCCGAACTCATCAGTCCGGGGATGTCGATCTTGGAAGTCAGCACCAGGAAGTTCATCCCGATGGATTCGATCGGGTTGAAGACCGTGCTGCGCACGATGCGCAAGACGTTTTCGGGCACCAGGTTGGTGACCTTGTTGCTCAGCAGGAGCGGGATCAGGCCGACCATGCTCGCGAATGCCAGCGATTTCTGCGCGATGCCGTCACCCGGCGACATGTCCAGCGCGCGCCGGGTCAGCGTCTGCACGTGTTTTTCGACGATCGCGGTGTACTGCTCGGGTGACATGTGCCGCTCGCGTGGCGGTATCGCCAGCAGGCCGTCGCGGATATTCTCCAGGATGGCCGCCTTCATGTTGGCTTCGTTTCCCTTGACTTCGCCCGGCATACCGGACGCGGCGGAGAGGATGGCGACCTCGGTCGCCGCCGTGTTCAGGGCGAGATCGGCGGAATACGAACCCGTGCTTAGGTATTGCAGGAGGTTGTTGGGGTAAGACCCCAGCGCGGACTTGAGGCCGGCCACGGCCGCATCCGGCAGCGCGTCCCGCACTCTCTGCAGGAATGATGCGGCCGCACGGTTCATCGCCTTGATGGCGCTCAGGACGATGGCGGAGTCCATGGTTTCGATGACGATCGGCGGCACCGAATCGACGCCGGCCGCTGCCAGGGCGTACCGCGTGGGCGAAAGGTTCAGGCTCTTGAGCGCATTCTTGATCGCCTCGGCTCCCCCCAGTTCCCAAAGGGTGCCGAGCCCCGAGCTGACCCCCAGGCTCATCGCCAGCTCCTTGAGGGCGAACGTCTTTTGGGTCTCCATCTGCAACAGGGTTGCCGCGCCGAGCTTGGCGCTTGCATTGGTATTCGCGCCGAGCTTGTTGTTGAACTCCAGTTGCAGTTCCGGGTCGTTGACTTCCACGCGCGGTGCCAGGGCGGCCAGCAGCGCGTGCACCGCCACTTCCTGGTCACCGAGTTTGATGCGGTCGTTGGTCCCGAATGCCGCGGGGCCGCTTTCGATCACACCCGTCAGCAGCGGCATCAGCACATTGCCTTCGATGTCTTTCGGCTTGAGCTGGGTTGGCAGCGGCGGTGCCTGCTGGGCGTCCCTGGCCGGCTTGCGGCGCGGCAGCTTGTCGGCACGGACGAAGGCCTTATCGACGCTGCAATGTTCCTTCAGGGCCTCGTGCCCGGCAACGGCGTAGGGATTGGGTCGGATCGTCACCTGCATACCGTTGAGATCCGCCCGGTTGGAAAACAGATCGGCGGTCGCGCCGAGATAATGGATCAGGCTGCGGATCGTTTCGTTATTCGAGGTGAGTTGGCCATTCTTGATCTGAAGGTTGCCGGAAATGGTCACTGCCCCTAATTTTTCGGGCGTTTCGTCGGATTCCGGCGATGGCAGAAGCGATGTCAGCGGGAGCGGAGCGGGGGTACTGAGCGGGAGTTCGGCCGACGAGGCCCGCGAAGGGCCGGCGGTCGCCTTGGGGGATGCCGGCTGCGCGCTCACCTGGGGCCGTTTGCCGGCACTCTTGGTCGGCAGGTCGGCCAAGGCCTGGGGTGGGGAAGCGACGCGTGTCGGTTTCGGCGTGGGTGGCTGTGAGCCAGGCGACTCCGGGCCGGCGTCCGATAGCAACGCATATGGAGTGGAGCTCACTTTAATCTGTAAAATTACCATTATCAAAGAATTGATTCGTTAATCGAGGCGCAAGAGTAGCTTGGCGATTAATTGATCGATTTGGTCTTGACGAAGCGGTGTTTTCGATTGCGAAATACATCTGAGAGGTTTGGGCACGCCCGTGTGCGAGTGGCGTACCGGCGCTGGCGGATGTGACGCAGACTGACTTCGCCCGCAGTGCGCCGCTGGCCACGGGCCAACTGGCCGAGGATATGCGCGCGGTCGGCACCGGGCATCCGGACCTGGCGGTCATCGTGTCGAGCCTGTTCACCGAGCCGGCGGACTACCGCACGCACGGGCTGGACGAGCGCATCGAGATCGCGCGCCTGTACGACGGCCGCGAGTTCCTGTATCGCCTGGTCAGGCAACTGGCCGAGTAAGCCGTTGCCGCGCCTGCGTTCTGCGTTCTGCGTTCTGCGTTCTGCGTTCTGCGTTCTGCGTTCCGCGGGTGCGGCTTCCTCGCTCACGTTTCTTAGATAAAGCCGCCGTCGGTCAGCAGCGTGCGGCCGGTGATCCAGCGGCTGTCGTCGGAGGCCAGGAAGGCGACCGCATCGGCAATGTCGTCCGGCTCGGCCAGGCGGCCCAGCGGCGTCGCGTCGCGCGTGCGGGCCTTGAGTTCGTCGGGCAGCGGCGCGGTCATGTCGGTGCGCGTCATGGCGGGCGCCACCGCGTTGACGGTGATGTTGCGCGGCCCCAGCTCCAGCGCGAAGGCCTGCGTGAGCGCGCTCACCGCCGCCTTGCTCGCCGCATAGACCGCCAGCCCCGCCCGTGGCCGGAAGACCAGGCTGGACGACACGTTGACGATGCGGCCGCCCCGCGCCGGCATCTGCGGCAGCACGGCCTGCGACACCAGGATTGCCGAGAACGCATTGGTGCGGAACTGCCGGTCGAACGATGCCTGGTCGATGCCGCCCACCCGCTGGCTCGCCAGGATACCCGCGTTGTTGACGAGGATGTCGATGCCGCCGAAGGCCCGCTGCGCCGTGTTCACCATGGCGTGGACCGACGCCGCATCGCTGACGTCCGCCTGCACGGCGATGGCCTCGGCACCCGTGCCGCGGATGGCGCGAACGACGGCATCGGCTTCGGCCCTGTTGCTGTGGTAGACCACGGCCACGCGCGCGCCGTCCGCGGCAAGGCGGCGCGCGATGGCCGCGCCGATGCCGCGCGAGCCGCCGGTGACGATGGCAGTGCGCCCGGCGAGGCGCGGGTTGGACAACGTGGATGGCGAGTGCGACATGGTGTGCTCCTGCAGTGCATCGGATGCAAAGGTTTCGGGAGACACAGGTTACGGAGCGCCGCCGCACGGCGCAGCCGCCGCGCCGGCAACGCGGCGTTCCATGCGCGCAACGCTGGCCGGATCAGCCTTGTTGGCGCCTGCGGTACGCCGCCACCTTGTGACGGTTGCCGCAGGCGGCCATGCTGCACCAGCGCCGCTGGTGCGACCGGGTGCGGTCGTAGAACCACAGCGTGCAGTCGGGGTGCTCGCACACGCGGATCCGGTGGAAGTCGCCGTCGGCCAGCAGTTGCGCGGCGCTTTCGGCCAGCGGGGCCAGGCACTGCTCGACCGAATCGGCCGGACGCCGGCGCTCCACGCGCGGCGCGTCGCCCTGCCAGACCAGCACCGGGTGGCTGGGCGACTGCCGCAAGAACACATTGAGCGCATCCGGGTTGGCGCGCTTGCCGGCCTTGCGCGAGCGCACCAGCGTGCGGATCACCTCGCGCAAGTGCCGCGCCACCGCCAGCGATGCGCCGGGCGGGTAGCGGCCGGCAAGCGGTCCGTCCGCCCCGCCGGCGCGCAGCAGCCAAGCGGAGACATCCTCGTCGGTCTGCCAGGCATCGTGCAACTGGCCGTTCACGTTGGCCACGGTGCTGAGCATGTCGAGCACTGGATGGTCGGCGATCGACGCAGGCATGTTCGAGGCGGGCGTTGGCGTGGCGGCGGGCATGAGGAAAGCGCGATGCGGGGACGGCGGCAACGATAATCGGGTAACCGGATTGCTGCGTACATGATGGTGACTTGAAGGGTGGGCCGCCTGGGGATTGCGATCCGGCCGGCTGCTCCGGTATTACCATCGGGCCATCCCAACACTCTGTCGGAGACGATCATGGGCACATGGCCGGATACCCGTCTGCTCGCGCTGTTCCAGATCGATGTGCCCATCGTGCTGGCGCCGCTCGCGGGGGTGGGCGGCGTTGAGCTGGCGGTGGCGGTCGCGCGTGCCGGCGGACTCGGCTCGCTGCCGTGCGCGATGCTCAACGCCGACCAGATCCGCGAGCAGGTCGGGCAGTTCCGGGCGGCGGTGCGCGCGCCCATCAACCTGAACTTCTTCTGCCATGTGCCGCCGCGGCCGGACCCGGACCCGGACCCGGACCCGGACCCGGACCCGGACCCGGACCCGGAGCGGGACCCGGAGCGGGAAGCGCGATGGCGGGCGCACCTTGCGCCGTACTACGCCGAATTCGGCATCGACCCCAACGCAACCGCACCGTTCGTCAATCGCGCGCCGTTCGACGAAGTTGCCTGTGCGGTGGTCGAGTCGCTCAAACCCGAGGTGGTGAGCTTCCACTTCGGCCTGCCGGACGCCGCGTTGCTGGCGCGCTTGCGGGCGACCGGCGCCAGGATCCTCTCCTCGGCCACCACCGTGGAAGAAGCGTGCTGGCTGGAGGCGCACGGCTGCGATGCCGTGATTGCCCAGGGCGCCGAGGCCGGCGGGCACCGCGGCATGTTCCTGGCCACGGCCGTCGAATCGCAGGTCGGCACGTTCACCCTGGTGCCGCAGGTGGCGGATGCCGTGCGCGTGCCCGTGATCGCCACGGGCGGGGTGGCCGATGCGCGGGGCATGGCGGCGGCCTTTGCGCTGGGCGCCGCGGGCGTACAGATCGGCACGGCCTACATGCTGTCGCCGGAAGCGAAGACCTCCGCCATCCACCGCGCGGCACTCAAGCGCGCCACCGACGGCGACACCGCGCTGACCAACCTGTTCACCGGCCGCCCCGCGCGCGGCATCGTCAACCGGCTGATGCGCGAGGTTGGTCCGATGAGCCCGTTCGCGCCTGCTTTCCCGACAGCCGGCGGTGCGCTCGCGCCGCTGCGCGCCAGGACCGAGCCGGCCGGCTCGGGCGATTTCATCAACCTGTGGTCGGGCCAGGCTCCCCGGCTGGGGACGGAGGACAGCGCCGACGCCATCACCCGCCGCATCGCCGCGCAGGCCCTGGAGCGGCTGGCGCCGGCGACCGGCCCCGCCTGAGCCGGTCTTTCGCCGCGGTCTTCCACGCGGGCGCGCCGCATGGCGTGTCCGTTCCGTTGCCGCATCACGCATGAGGATGCGGGCGATGGGAACATTTCATGCAACCCTAGAAATGGGTCATCAGCGGTTTCAGCCGGAAGCCCCGCAAGGGATTGCCATGCGGCGCGCAAAGACGCCACGTCCTGCTGCGCTTACCGATGGCTCAGGCGATCGCCCGCATGGTCGGTTCCCCGGCGAAGCGCTCTCGAAGAAACGACACCAGCGCCCGCACCGAAGGCGGCACGCCCGCGCGCGAAGGATAGAGCGCGTGCAGGTCGGCGGGTTCGGGGGGCCAGGCGTGCAGCACGGTCCGCAGACGGCCTTCGCTCAATACCGCATGGCAGCAGTGCAGCGGCAGCACGGCAAAGCCCAGCCCGGCGATGGCCGCTTCGCGCAGCGCGATCAGATTGTCGGCGGCCATGCGCGGCCGGATGGGAATGACATGACGATGGCCCCGCGCATCGAGCAGGACCCAATCGCGGCTGCGCACCAGCGTGCCCTGGCCGAGGCACGGCAGCGCGTCCAGGCTGGTGGGCGTATCGGGTTCGCCCACGCGTGCGATCAGCGCCGGACTGCCCACCAGCACGCGCGGCGATGCCGCCAGGTGTCGCGCCACCACATCGCGCGAGGGCAACGGCCCGGTGGCTGCGCGGATGGCCACGTCGATGCGCTGCTCGATCAGGTCGACATAGGTGTTGGACACGTCCAGCTCGATGCGCAGCTTAGTACTACAGCCGTACCTATCGCCTATGATGTTGTCCATGTGAGATGAGACGATCATGGTCCGATGCAAGGAACGGTGAGGGGCTGGGAGAGAGAGAGCTGGAAGGGTTG
>CAKKOY010000141.1 GCA_919592095.1 Ralstonia syzygii subsp. syzygii
CAGGTGCTGGCATGGTCGCGATGGCGGCGCGCGCATCAGTGGCGCGCTCAGCAGTGTCACTACCGGGCGCGGGGATGTGCTCCTCCATTTTGAGCTACGGCTGTAGTACTAAAGCCGTGTTCACCGTATCAACGCCGCCGTGGAGTGGGGGTGGTTGACCAGTGCGCCGAAGCGCAAACGGGTGAAGACGGCCGGTAAGCTGATTCGCTGGCTGTCGCCGGCCGAGGCAGAGCGGCTGCTGGCTGAGCTGCCCGACCACTTGGCCGAAATGGCGCGGTTCAGTCTGGAAACGGGGCTGCGCCGTGCCAACGTCACCGGGTTGCAGTGGTCACAGGTTGACCTGGTGCGCCGTGTTGCCTGGATTCACGCTGACCAGGCGAAGGCGCACAAGGCGATCACCGTGCCACTGTCGGACACGGCGGTCGAGGTGCTGCGCCGTCAGTTGGCGAAGCCGCGCAAGCCGCAGTATGTGTCCTGGGTGTTTGTCTACCGGGGGTGTTCGATCTACAAGACGACGACGGCCGCCTGGAAGAAGGCGCAGAAGCGGGCCGGCATCCGTGACTTCCGCTGGCACGATCTGCGCCACACCTGGGCGAGTTGGCACGTGCAACGCGGCACGCCGCTACAGGTGCTCAAGGAGCTGGGAGGGTGGGAAACCATGGAGATGGTGCAACGGTATGCCCACCTGTCGGCTGAGCATCTGGCGCAGTGGGTGGCCCCGCTGACGGCTCCCCACTGTGGTTACAAAATAGCTGAGGTGGCGTAGGGGAGGGAACGGCGATGGGCCGCAAACCGTTGTCAGACTTGGCGCGCCCGGCTGGGATCGAACCAGCAACCCCTGCCTTCGGAGGGCAGTACTCTATCCATTGAGCTACGGGCGCAAGTCAGCACAGAACGTGCCGGCAGGAAAGTCGCATAGGATAGCGTGTTTGCTCGCAGCCGTCCATCGTGTCCCGATGACGGCGGATGAGTCGTCGCCAATTTGATCCACGTCGAAAGGGTGACGCTGCCGGCTCTCCCGCGTGTCAAACGGCCAGGCATTACGGCTATAATCGCGCGATATTTGCCAAGAAAATATGCGGGGACAGGTCTGTTCGGACTCATGCGGCGGCATCGCAAGGTCTTCCTGCCCTCCGTCGCGGCCCCACGCGTTGCCGGCGATGCTCGTGATTGAAGCCGGTGGCGTCCAGCGGTCGCTTGAGCGGTTCCACCATCCTGAGAGTTGAGCATGAGCGACGCGCAGCACGACGAACACGAGCCCCTGATCAAGACCCCCAAGCAACTGGTCATCGCGGTGGTCGCCGCGTTTGCTGTTCCGATTCTCGTCATTATCCTGCTGGCCAACTATGTCGGCCTGGGCGTCAAGGAAGGCGCGGGCAGCTCCGGCATGTCGGAAGAGGCCGTCAACGATCGGATCAAGCCGGTTGCGCATCTCGAGCTGAAGGACCTGAACGCGCCGCGCGTCTACAAGACGGGGGAGCAGCTCTACAAGGAAGTCTGCGCAACCTGTCACGCAGCGGGCGTGGCCGGTGCGCCCAAGTTTGGCGATGCGGCGAGCTGGGCGTCGCGCCTGCCGCAGGGTCTGGATGGCCTGACCAAAGTGGCGCTCGCCGGCAAGGGCGGCATGCCCGCGCGCGGCGGTACGTCGCCGGATGACGTGAGCGACTACGAGATCCAGCGCGCGATCGTCTATATGGCCAATTCGGGCGGCGGCAAGCTCCAGGAACCGCCCGCGCCGGCCGCTGGTGCAACGGCGCCGGCATCGGCTTCCGAACCGCAGGCGTCGGCTCAGGCGATTGCGCCCGCCGCCCCTGCTGAGGCTGCGGGGGCTACGGCGGTTGCCGTTCCGGCCGCGCCTGCTGCTGCGCCGCAGGCTGCCGCCGGCGACATCGGCAAGAAGGTCTATGACTCGACCTGCCAGATGTGCCATGCCGCCGGTGTGGCCGGCGCCCCCAAGTTCGGTGACAAGGCCGCCTGGGCGCCGCGCATCGCCGAGGGCAAGGCCAAGATGTACGACATCGCGCTGCACGGCAAGGGCGCGATGCCGCCGAAAGGCACCTATGCCGGTTCGGATGACGACGTGAAGGCCGCCGTCGATTTCATGGCTGCTGCCGCCAAGTAACGCCCTTGATCGCGCTCCAGGAAAGCCCGCCGCGTGCGGGTTTTTTGTTGCCCGTATGGCCGATGGGCCGCTGCGGTACGCCGTTTGCTACCTATTGTTTGGATGTGCGGCATGCGATGCCGGAGTCGCGCCGCAGCCGCATGCGCCTTGAACGACGCGAACGGAGGTTGGCAATGCAACACGATCGAACCACGGTGGCCTGCTGGATGGCCGTCGCCCTGACGATGGCTGGCCCCCCGGCGCTGGCCGCGGACAACTGGGTGAAGCTTGCCCCGCTGGCCGACAATGCCGGCACGCTCTACCTGGACCAGGACTCCATCGAGCGCAATGCCGACGGTACCGTGCGAGCCACTACGCACGATGCCTACGACGCGCCGCGCAAGCTCTCGGACGGCAAGGCTTACCAGTACGACTCGCGCACCTCGGTGTACGACTGCAAGAACGATCGCATTCTGCCGGTCAGCGCGCTGATTCAGGACGGCCAGCATGGCACGGTGCTGGCCAGGACGATCGACACGCCACGCTGGGAGGCCGTTGCGCCACGTACCGAGGGCGAGGCGATCCTGCGCGCCGTCTGCAAGAAGTAGCGAACCGGCGCATCGCGCTGGCCTATTGCACGGCCGGCGCCGGGGCGAGGTCGACGCGGGCGAGCGCCGCACGGTTGTCCTCGTCCCACGGATGGAACGACGGCCGGAAAAAGTCGAGCCATTCCGGAATGATCTTGCGCAGCGGCGTGGGATGGATCCACAGGTAGTGGAATGCCTTGCCCAGCCCCCGGAATTTGCGCCTGCAGGTGCGGTCGGCACAGATCAGCCGCAGGTGCACGTAGAACACCATCGACCAGAAGATCACGGTGGTCAGCAGCATCACCGAGGTGCGCAGCAGGTAGCGTCGCAGCCCGGGCTGGATGCCGATGTTCCAGACATCGCAGCTGACGGCCTTGTGTTCGGTTTCTTCCATGGCGTGCCACATCCACACCTGGCGGTAGCCGGGCTGCGACGTGCGGCCGAGCGCGTCCTCGGTGGCGAGTACGTGGCCGGCCAGCATGGCGGTGTAGTGCTCCAGCGCCACCGTCACCGCCAGCTGGTGCGATTTGGGCGTGTACTTGCGCAGCAGATGTGACGTTGTTTGATGTCATCGTGGGGGGGCGCTTTCCGGAAGGTCAATCGGGCGATTGGAACGCGCCGTCTAAAAGCGTCGCGGGACGCGTTTGAAACGGATGGCGCTTGTGCATCCGTCATGTGTGCGTGGGGGCGGTGCCCGGTGAGGTGGTTTCAGCCAGGCGCATGACGCCTTGCAGGTGCGCGAGCAGTCGCGTCATGCGGCCGCCGGCCTGCTGGAGGTCGGCGTCGCCGGCGTGACGCACGGCATGTCGGAATGCCGACATCTCGGCATTGATGGCGGCATGGTGGAGCAGCGCCAGCGCACCGCCGGTCCGGTGCGTCCACTTGCGCAGGGCGGAGCGATCCGCCGCTGCGAGCAGCCCGCCCAGTTGCCTGGCGTCGTCTTCCAGCGTGGTGGTGAACACGCGGATCAGGCTGACGGCGGCGGGGCCATCGCCCAAGGTGCGACGCAGGTCATCGAGGCGGAACGTGAGCGCGTTGCCTGGGGCGGCTGCCGGAGCCTCGGCCGCATCAGACCGGACTTCGATGTTCCATAGCCTGGACAGGGCCTCCTGCAGGGTGGCCAGGGTCGTGGGCTTGAGCACGCAGCCATCCATGCCGACCGCGTGGCAGCGGGCGTGCTCCTCGGCCAGCGTGGTTGCCGTGATGGCGAGGATCGACAGGCGCGGGCCGCCGGGCGTTTGCCGTTCCCGCTGGCGGATCTGCCGGGCGAGATCGAAGCCGTCCAGCCGCGGCATGCAGCAATCGGTCAGCAGGGCATCGAAGCGGGTCTCGCACAGGCGCTGCAGTGCGGCGGCACCATCCTCGGCCAGGGTCACACGGTGGCCGAGCAACCGTAGTTGCCTGGCGATCAGTTCACGGTTGATCGGGTGGTCTTCGGCCACCAGGACGTGCATGCCGAGGGTTTCGGTAGCGGGCGCCGGCCCGGGCGCGGAACTGATCATGGGCACCCCGGTGGCGGTGTTGCCGCCGGTTGGCCGTGCGAGCACGGTATCGCAGGCCTGCACGAACGCCCGCCAGTTCAGTGGATTGGTGCTCAGGGTATCCGGCCGCGGGGCGCCGCGGCCGGGCCCGCCGTAGGGCGCTTCGCTGGTGACGGGGACGATGCGGGGCCCATCCGCTGGCGCGCGCACGCTGTTCATCAGGGTGAGATCTGCCGTGTCGCCATGGACCACCTGCAACCCGGCCGCGGCGGCAAACTGCTCGAGCCCGCGGCGGCAGGTGTCGTCATCGACGTCCACACGCACCGTTGCGCTCTCCAGGCGCGGCAGCCGATAGCGTGCGCTGACGACTGGCGCCTCCAGCCGCAGCGTAAGGGTCGTGCCGACGCCTGGCGTGCTGTCCATCTCGAGCGAACCGCCCATCAGCCTGGCGAGCTGGCGTGAGATTGCCAGACCGAGGCCGGTGCCGCCGTGGCGGTCTGTGGTACGGCTGTCGGCCTGTACGAATGGCGTGAACAACGTGGCCTGGGCCTCCGGCGCGATGCCGATGCCGGTGTCGGAGACCCGGATGATGAGGTGGACCGTGTCGGCGGCAGCGTCCACGCCGGCGGCGCTGAGGCGCACGCTGCCGCGTTCGGTGAACTTGATGGCATTGGACAGGAGGTTGGACAGCACTTGGCGCAGGCGCATGCTGTCTACCGACACCGTGGCCGGCACGGTCGCCTCCACTTCCACCCGTACCGCCAGCGACCGTTCATGGGCGCGGCTGGCCAGCAGGCCGACCGTGCTGTCGAACAGTTCGCGCAGGTCGGTCGGCGCGGGCGTGATGGCCAAGTGGCCGGCCTCGATCTTCGCGTGGTCGAGGATGTCATCGAGGATGTGCAACAGCGCCCGGCCCGACTCCTGCGCCAGTGTCACCATCCGCTGCTGCTCGCGTTCCAGCCGGGTTCGCTGCAGCAGTTCCACCAGGCCGAGCACGCCGTTCATCGGGGTGCGGATCTCGTGGCTCATCATGGCCAGGAAGCGGTCCTTGGCGTGCAGCGCGGATTCGGCCGCCTGCCTGGCCGCCTCCAGCGCGTCGGCCTGCGCGCGCTCCACGGTGACGTCGCACAGATAGCCGTTCCAGACCGTGCGTCCGTCGGGCTCGCGACGGGGACGTGCACGGGCATGCAGCCAGCGGACCAAGCCGTTGGCATCCACATGCCGGAACTGCTGATCGAGCAGCGTGAGCTGCGCGGCGGACTGCCGTGCGGCGTCGCGCATGCGTCGGCGGTCGTCCTGGTGGACCAGCCGGGCGGGCGATGGCAGGCGGACCCGCTCCTTGTCGGTTGGTACACCCAACGTCTCGCCGGCGTTGCCGGCCATGTGGCGCATCCGGCTGCGCGCCGTTCCCGGTCGGATCTCGAACTGGCACACTAGCGCCGGCAGGGATTCGGTGATGTCACGCAGGTGCCGCACCCGCTGTTCGGCGCGCCCCTGCGCCTCACGGAGCTCGCTGATATCGATCAGCGCTGCCACCGTGCCGCCCGGCTGGCCATCGGGCTGGTGGAATGGCGCCACCCAGTACAGGACGCGGCGTTCGCGGCCGTCCGCTGCCGTGATGGTCAGTTCCTCGCGCGTGTCCTGGCCTGCTGCCGCTGCGCGGCGGTCGATGTCCTGCACGCGTGCGGTCGTGTGCGCGCAGCACAGTCCGAGATGCGTGGGCGTGCGTCCCAGCATCGTCTCGCGCGGCTGGCCGAACAGGTTGCAGAACGCGGCATTGACCGCCACGTAGCGGTGCTGTGTGTCCTGGGCGGCCAGCGGAAACGGCAGTGACTCCAGCAGCATGCGCTGGAAGTCCAGCTGTCGGGCAAGGGCGGCTTCGGCGTGGCGACGCCGCTGGTTCTCGCGGCGCAATTGCCCGTGCCGGATAGCGAGTACGGCCAGCGTCCACAGCAGGATCGCCACCACCGGCGCGCATTTCGCCATCCGGGCCGAGGTCGACGGCATCAGCAGCTGGCCCATGTGCTGCAGGGCCCGGGTTGCGTCGTCGGCCTGCGCGTGCTCGGAGGTGGTCAGCAGTGCGATGGCGGCGGTGGCCAGCAGCAGGGCCGCGCTGCCGCACCGCCACAGGTGCGTGGGCGCCGGAAGAGCGCGCCGGAGCATCATGGCCGTCATGTCGCTCAGCGCTCGGTGGTACCGAGCAGGCCATGCCGCGCGGCGAAATCGAACAGTGCCGCTTCGGTGGCCAGTCTGAGCTTGCGCATGCTCTTCTGCTTCTGTGCGCTGACCGTCTTGACACTGCGGTTGAGCCGCCTGGCGATCTCGCTGACGGTCTCGCCGCCGACGTACATGCGCAGGACTTCGAGTTCGCGCTTGCCGAGCCGGTCGAGCGCGCTGTGGTCAGCGGATGCGTGTCCGGGGCAGTCGCTGCCCAGCCTGGTTTCGAACCGCGGCGACAGATAAGGGCGGCCTGCCAGCGCGGCACGGATGCCCTCCAGGATATGGTGCGGGCCGTCGGCCTTGTTGGCGATGACCCGGATGCCGGCGCGCTGCATGCGGTCCACCACCGCGCGGGTTTCCAGCATGGTCAGCACCACGATGCGCAGCCCGGGATGGCGCCGTAGCAGGAATTCGAGCAGTACGATGTCGTCGCCGTAGCGGCTGGCCGGCATGGCGTAGTCGGTGATGACCACATCGCAGCGCACGCGCGCCAGCAGGGCGAGCAACGCATCCGCGCTGGTGGCTTCGCCGACCACCTCGAAGCCCTCGACGCGGCAGACGAGGTGCCGCACGGCGGCCACCACGCCGGGATGATCGTCTGCGATCGCGAATCGGACGGGGGCCTGCATGTCGAGGGATCTCCGGAACGGACATAACGCGCGGCAACCCGTTTGCCGCTGGATCGGGCAAGCATCGCGCAACCGGTACGGCCGGCATATCGGAAAACTCTGATTCGTGCGGGCTGAACGTAAGGTGGGGCCGCGCCGTGCCGGCGGAGCTGCGTGGCACAATGTCCACGCTCCCGTTCCCCGTTTTCGTCCATGACGTCTTCCACCCCGCCCGCCATCTCGGCCGATGCCCGCAGACAGCATGCGGAGCGCACCACGCTGGTCAGCGCGGCGGTCAACTGCGCGCTGTCCGCCGGGCAGATCGCGGCTGGGCTGTGGTCACACTCGCAGGGGCTGGTGGCGGACGGTCTGCACACGCTGTCGGACCTGATCGCCGACGGTATCGTCTTCATCGCCAACCGCAACAGCCACAAGGGGCCGGACGAAGACCACCAGTACGGCCACGCGCGCTACGAAAACGCCGCATCGCTCGGCCTGGGCCTGCTGCTGGTGGCGGCCGGCGCCGGCATGATCTGGGCGGCGCTCGAAAGCCTGCGCGCGCCGCACGGTCCGGCGCCGGTGCATGGGCTGGCCCTGTGGGTGGCGCTGGCGGCGCTGGCCGCCAAGGAGGGGCTGTTCCGCTACATGCTGGCGGTGGCCAGGCGCATCGGCTCGCGCATGCTGATCGCCAATGCGTGGCACGCGCGCTCGGATGCGGTGTCGTCGCTGGTGGCGGCCGTCGGCGTGGCGGGCAACCTGATGGGGTTCCGCTGGCTGGATCCGGTGGCCGCCTGCGTGGTGGGCGCGATGATCGGCCGGGTGGGCATCCGGTTCGGCTGGGAAGCGCTCAACGACCTGATGGACCGCGCGCTGCCGCTGTCGCAGGTGCAGGCCATCCGCGCCAGCCTGGCGGCCACGCCGGGCGTGATCAACGTCCACGACCTGCGCACGCGAGTGACGGGCGACCAGGCGCTGGTCGATGCGCATATCGAAGTGGACCCGCGCATCTCCGTCAGCGAGGGGCATGCGGTCGCGGTGCGCGCGCGCACCAATGTGCTCGCGGCGCATACGGCGATGGCGGTGCTCGACGTGCAGATTCACGTCGATCCGCGCGAGCGCATCTATACCGATCCGCTGCCGCTGCCCGACCGCGATGCGCTGCGATCCGTGCTGGCGCAAGCGCTGCCGTCGGGCACGCCGCTCGATGCGCGGCACTGCCTGCTGCACTACGTCGAGGGCGGGGTGGAGGTCGATCTGATCCTGCCGCCGTCATTGGCGGACCATGCGGCGCAAGTGGCCGAGACCGTGCAGGTGCGCTGGCATGGGCTGGTGCGGCTGCGTGTACTGACCGCCGCGCAGGGTGCCACGGTCTAGTACTACAGCCGTACCTATCGTCTAAGATGTTGTCCATGTGAGATGAGACGATCATGGTCCGATGCAAGGAACGGTGAGGGGCTGGGAGAGAGAGCTGGAAGGGTTGC
>CAKKOY010000142.1 GCA_919592095.1 Ralstonia syzygii subsp. syzygii
CTGGCATGGTCGCGATGGCGGCGCGCGCATCAGTGGCGCGCTCAGCAGTGTCACTACCGGGCGCGGGGATGTGCTCCGCCATTTTGAGCTACGGCTGTAGTACTAGACTGCCTCCTGAAGGCCTGCCACCCGGGCCGGCCCGCCAGGAGACTTCCCATGTCCATGTCGTCGATGCCGTTGCGCGGCGCTCGCCTTGCCGGTGCGGCGCTTGCCTTGCTGCAGCTCGGGGCGACCGCGTCCGCCGCCACGCTGACCGTCACCGTCGAAGGTGCCCGGAACCGCCAGGGCACGGTGCGCGCCGCCCTGTTCCGGGATGCCGCGCTCTGGCTCAAGCCGGATGGCGCTGCGCGGGCGTCCGTCGCCGCGCTCGATAGCGTGACGGGCGACAGTGTCACCTTTGTCTACGCCGATCTGTCCGCCGGCCGTTATGCACTGTCGGTGTTCCAGGACGCCAACGGCGACGGCAAACTCGACACCAACCCGGCCTGCCTGCCCATCGAGCCCTATGGATTCAGCCGCGACGTGCGCGGGCGCGTCGGCCCGCCTTCGTTCGACGATGCCGCCATCGACGTGCAGGGCGATCAGCACGTGACTATCCACCTGCGTTGAGCGCGACGAGGCCCGCCATGGAACGCCGGTCATTTCTTACCGCCGCCGGCCTGGGGCTGGCCGCGCCTTTCGGCCTGACGCTGCACGATGTCATGGCCATGGCAACGGAATCGCCCGACGCCTGGGCGGCCGGCTTCGCCGCCGCGCGGGCCGAGCGTGCCTGGCTGGCCGGCTTCGAGGGCGTGTCCGCCGATCTGCCGCCCAGCACGCTGACAGTGGAGGGCCGCTTCCCGGCCGCGCTGCACGGTTCCCTGTATCGCAACGGACCCGCACGGCACCAGATCGGTGGCCTGCGCTATCACCACCTGTTCGACGGCGACGGCATGATCCAGCGCTACGACATCGACGCACGCGGGGCACGGACACGCGTCACGCACCGCGGCGTATTCGTGCAGACCGACAAGTTCGTTGCCGATACCGCCGCGGGCCGGCCGGTGCGCGGCACCTTCGCCACGCTGATGCCGGGCATGGAGCCGATCGACTCGCCGGATGCGATCAACGTCGCCAATACCAGCGTGGTGATGCGCGGTGACGAGCTGCTGGCGCTGTGGGAGGGCGGCTCGGCCACGCGCGTCGATCCGGACTCGCTGCGGACGCTGGGCGTCAAGACCTGGCGTGCCGATTACGCCGGCATGCCGTTCTCGGCGCACCCCAAGGTGGAGGCGGACGGCACGCTGTGGAACTTCGGCGTGAGCAGCGCCGCGGTCCTGCTGACGGTGTATTGCGTGAACGCGGACGGCACGCTCAGGCGCGTGCAGTCGGTGAGCGTGCCGGATATCGCCATGGTGCACGACTTTGCCGTGACCGAGCGGCACCTGGTCTTCCTGCTGCCGTCCTTCATCTACGAGATGGAACGGGCGCGCAACGGCGCGTCGTTTCTCGATGCGCACGTGTGGCGGCCCGAGCTCGGCATGCGCGCGCTGGTGCTCGACAAGAACGACGCCGCGCGCATGCGCTGGTTCGAGCTGCCGGCGGGCTTCGTCTTCCACGTGGGCAACGCGTGGTCGTCGAAGAACGGCCAGCGGATCCATCTCGACTATGTCCGCTCGGACGATGCCGCGATCGTCACCACCGCGCTGCGCGAGCTGATGCGCGGCCACATCGTGCATCAGGCCGCGCCGGCCAGGCTGACGCAGTTGACGCTCGACCTGCGCTCGGGCCGCGCCGAGCAGACCGTGACGCCCCATGCAACCGAGTTCCCCAAGATCGACACGCGCCGCACGGGGTTGCGCCATCGCGCGCTGTTCTGCGTGGCGAATTCCGCATCACGGCCCGTGGCGGACAGCCCGATCGGTTTCGATACGTTGATGCGGTTCGATACGGAGTCCGGCCGGGTGCAGCGCTACCGCTTCGCGCAGCGCGCGCTGGTGGAGGAGCACCTGTTCGTGCCGGCCAGGCCGGACGCGCCGGAAGACGAGGGCTGGCTGCTCGGCACGGTGTTCGATGTGGAGGCGCGCCGCACGCTGCTGACGGTATTCGATGCGCGCAACGTGTCGGCCGGGCCGGTGGCCGTGGCCGCGCGCGACGGCGTGGTGCCGCTGGGGTTCCACGGGCTGTTCCGCCCGCGCACGGCGGCGTGACCGGCCGCGGCGGACGGCTCCGCACCGCTGCCGCGCAGCCGGGAAGGCGTTAGCGGAAAGCCGGCTCGTCGAAACTGCGCAGCTTGCGCGAGTGCAGCGCCTCCACGCCGTTCTCGCGCAGCAGGCGCACCGTTTCCATGCCTATCGCCAAGTGCTGGGAGACCCGCTGCCGGTAGAACAGGTTGGCCATGCCGCGCAGCTTGAGTTCGCCGTGCAGCGGCTTGTCCGATACGCACAGCAGGGTGCCGTAGGGCACGCGCAGGCGGAAGCCGTTGGCCGCGATGGTGGCGCTCTCCATGTCGATGGCGATGGCGCGCGACTGGTTGAAGCGCGTGTACAACGCCTGGTATTTCAATTCCCAGTTGCGGTCGTCGGTGGAGACGACCGTGCCCGTGCGCATGCGCGCCTTCATGTCCGAGCCCGACAGGCCGGTGATGCGCGCCACGGCTTCCTGCAGCGCCACCTGGATTTCGGCGATGGGCGGCACCGGCACCCATGGCGGCAGATCCTGGTCGAGCACGTGGTCGTCGCGCACGTAGGCGTGGGCGAGCACGTAGTCGCCCAGCTGCTGCGACCGGCGCAGGCCGCCGCAGTGGCCGATCATCATCCAGCAGTGCGGGCGCAGCACCGCGAGGTGATCGGTGATGGTCTTGGCGTTGGACGGGCCGACGCCGATGTTGACCAGCGTCACGCCCAGGCGGTCTGCGCGCACCAGGTGGTAGGCCGGCATCTGCGGCAGGCCCTTGATGCGGTGCGAATCGTCCGGCGCGGGCGTGCCCAGTTCGTGCACGGTGTCGCCGGGCTCGACAAAGCGGACGTAGCCCTCGTCGTTGCCTTCCTCCATCAGCTTGCGGCCGAGGGCGGCGAACTCATCGACGTAGCGCTGGTAGTTGGTGAACAGGACGAAGCGCTGGAAGTGCTTCGGGTGCGTGGCGGTGTAGTGGTACAGGCGCTGCAGGGCCAGGTCGACGCGCTCGGCGGTGAACATCGACAGCGGCTGCGGCTCGTTGTCGGCCGGGCGGTAGGTGCCGTTGGCGATGGCATCGTCGATCTGCGCCAGGTCCGGCAGCGGGAAGGCGCCGCCCAGCGCGCGTGCCTGCTCGGGCGTGATGTCGATGGTGGACGCCTCCACCACGAACGGCAGCGGGATCGGCCGGTTGCTCACGCCCACCACCACCGGGCTGTTGTGATATTGCAGCAGCCGCTCGATCTGCACGCGGTAGTACTCGCGGAAGAGATCGGGCCGCGTGAGCGTGGTGCCGTACACGCCCGGATACGCCACCGTGCCCCACGACGGCCGCGCATCGCTCACCAGGGTTTTCGGATCGACGGTGATGCCCAGATAGGGGTAGCAGGCCGGGGCGTCGTCGTCCAGATCCTCGCCGCGCGCGAAGGCGTGGAAGCGCTCGCGGATGGTCTGCGCGGAGCGCTCGTAGATGGAGGTGATGCGCTCGACGGCGGTGTTGGCGTCGGTGCAGACCGCCAGGTCGTGCGCGGGATAGAGGTGGGCGGAGGCGCGGGTATCGGTCATGGATCCATCATACCGGCGTTTGGCGGGGTGGCGATAGCGATGGCGCGGTCTGGCGCGCCGGTCTGCGGCCCGGTCCGGCGATGGCAAGCGGGCGGCGGCGGGTTCGTGACGGAAGCATTCATTTCGCCGCGGGCCGTCGTGTCACTGTCAAGGTTTTGGCATCGTGCTGCCTTTCGGCGCAAGACCGGTTCACAACGCATCAGCCATCCGCGGCGCGTCGTCCCATTGCAGGCGCGCGCGCATCCGGCAGGCCCATTCCGCCGATCGAGCGGCGGCCCGCGCGCGCTGCCGTCCGATCCGCCCACGCACTGTCGACCGGGCGGGAACGGGCCGAGGCGGTCCCAAGGTCGTCGATCTTCCGAAACCGAACATCGAGAACGCCATGCCACGCGGCAACATCACCGGACGTCACATTCAAGGCATCTCAACGCTACCGGCCCCGACCCCGACGGTCGCCGGCACCAGCGCAGAAGCAAGCTCGTCGACCGGCAGACCACCGGTTGCCCGGTCCACCGAACTCGAAGGACTGGCCAGACTGTCGGTATCCGAATCGCCTGCCACCGCATCCGTCTCCATCCAGCCGCAGCGCGGCCCCGTGCCCCTGTGCGTGAAGGTTGCGCAGGCCCTGCAGACGCCACAGGCGAAGGCGGTGCAACGGGCGCAGAACTACGGTCTGGTCTGGCGCAAGCTGGCCAACACCGGTCAAGCCAACACGGATCAGCAACTGGACCTTGCAAGAAATGGCGTGCAGTCAGCCGACGCGGGCCTGGATGCACTCGGATGGCTGGCGAAGCAATCATTGATTGCCAACGCGCACGAAGTGCGGGGGAGCTGTTGATCCACCTTGCCGAGGCAGCCATGGCCGGGGTCAAGGCGTATCACCAGCTCGTGAACACAGACATGGAGGACCGCTCGGAGACGGAGTCGGACGAGCCGGACGAATCGCTGGCATTTTCCGATGCGGTTGTGTTTGCCGAGCGCATGAGCGCCGACAAGCAATTGAACCAGGACTGGGCCGACAGCCCGATGCAGGAGCTCAGGAACGATCGGTCCGTGCTGGACAACATCATTGACTGCAGCGAGCCCAAGCCCGCCGGGCGGCCCACCGAGACGCAGGCGATGCTCAAGGACTACGTGCTGGCGGTGACTCCGAGCCAAGGACGCGGACCCGGGCGGCGACGCCGGCAAGCGCGATGATCGCGATCGCGCCCGGCCGATGTTCGTGCATCTGCATACGTCCAGGCGGATCGGTGCGGACGCGCTGCACACGCTGGACTACAGGGATTTCGATGCCGTGCATCTGAAGCTCGATGCGCAGAAGAACCTGGGGCGGAACTGGGAAGAGGTGATGCGCGCGCTGGGTTATCCCGACATGAAGGTGGAGCGCTCGAAGGTCGGCTCCGAGTTGCTGAGCCGGCTGTTTGCACTTGCCGGCCGCTGACTGAGCCGAAGGCGTGCGCTGACCGTGGGGCGTCCGCCACTGTTGCGGGAAGACTGCCGGGCGCGTCGTCCGGCGGCCCGGGGCGATTCGGGGCGAGCGCATTGGCTTCGCTGCCAACCGTCGTGTCTTACCGGGGCATCGGCATAGTGAGGCCGTTGACGGCCGGTCCCTTTCCGCGCGCCATGTCTGCCAAGACGCCATTGCGCGGGTGTGCGATTCGCCAATTCATCCCAGCATCGTTTAGCACCAGAAGTCAGGACATCGAGGGAACGCCATGGCGGGTGGCAAGATCAGCGGACTTCACGTTCGGGCAACGGCGCCGGCTCCGGCCAACGCCGGCGTGCCCGAGCCCCAGCAAACGCCCGAGCCCCAGCAACCCGGCGGGCGACGGGTCGCCCGATCAGCGGAACTGGAGGGGCTTGCAGCGCTGCCGTCGCCACAGGCTCCGGCCAGCCCGGTGTCCGCTGGACAGATGAGGCGCGCCCCCTTGCCGCTGCCTGCTCCGGCTGCAGAAGTGCCATTGGAGCCGCTGTCCGCTCCGGCCGCAGAAGTGTCACTGGAGGCTGCGGTAATAGCAGAAAAGAAGGCAGTGGAGACGGCCCTGAAGCGCGGCGCCATCTGGCAGAAGCTTGGCGGCGGGGCCGAGATGACTCCGGTGAGGCAACTGAAGCTTGCGCACGACGGTTTGGTGTCCGCCAAGGCTGGGCTGGCGGCGTTGGACCCGTTGACGAAGCACGCGGTCGTCGACGAGGCCGATGAAGCGAGGGCTCAGCTGATGGGCTATCTCGCGATGGCAGCGATCTCCGGTATCGAGACGTACAAGCACGTGCTGAACGAGGCCTTGAAGCTGGAACGCCCACAGTCGCGACACGCATCTGCGCAGCGGGAGAGTGTGTCCGGGCCGGTTTTCCTGCGGCAGCAGGCGAGCCTTGACGACATGGCGGCCATATTCGATGAGCTCAAGGGGTATCGGGACGCTCTGGATGACTACATGCGACTTTGCCAGGCACCGAGCACGCCAAGCGCGACGCGCGTGTCAATGGAGGCCATTCTGCCGGTGGTGTTGTCCAGCCTCGCCGTGCAAAACGAGGCGGTGCGGCTTGCGTCCGCGGTTGTCATTGCCGACAGTTCCGGCCGGTTGATCCGTCTGGCCAAGCAAGTGACGTGGCCGGAGTTCCAGCAGCGCGTGGGAGAACTGAAGGTGGCAGCGAGCCATGGGGGCGAGGCGTTATCTGAGGCGATCGGGTATCTGGATGTCGCCGCCGACGTAGGCGCGCGGCACGCGGGTGGCGCGCTCACGCAGCATCTGACCCCGGAAAAGCTGGCCGAATACAAAGCAATGGCCGCAGCGTACGGCGAGGGGCTCCACCGCGTTGGCGTGCGCCTATGCCTGGATGCCGCCGCCAGACTTGAAATGGACGACACGTCCGATCTGTGGCGGGCCATGCTTGACGTGGCCCACGGGATTTCCGCCTATCGGACGAGCCTCCAGGCGTTGTGCGACAGCGTCAGCACGGGCAAGGCGCCGTCGCGTGCCCGGTCTAAGACCAAGGGGCAGGCGGCTTCGCCGGCACAGGAACCGTCGTCCGCAAGACTCGCAGAGGCGTCGGGCGCGAGCCGCAAGCCACGCGGGAAGGGCAATCGATCTGCGGGATCGACGTCTGCCGCCGGCAAGGCTTCCGCCGCGCGGGATATGCGTACCGGGGCGCAAAAGCATGCCGATACCGTCCTGAATGGTTTTCCGGTCGACCTGAAGACGGCGAGGCAGCTCAATGGCGATATCGACCAGATTGCGGCTGCGCTTGACCAGGACGTGGGCGAGATCGAAGCGGCGCGGAAAAATCCGAGGTACAACGCTGTGCAGGCTGCCGACGCGATACGGGAATTGGCCCGGAAATGGTTCGGGGAGGCAGAGCGTTTGAGCGAGGCGCAAACGCCGCTTCCCTGCACCGATGCGCGGAGCGGTCAACTGGCCGACCGTCTGCAGGCGCTGGAACTGATTCACCAGCGCCTGGACATCCAGGAAGCGGATGAGATCAAGCGCGACGCTCTGCCCTGGGACCAGCACCTTGAGCGGCTGTTGCAGCGGGGTGAGATCGAGCACGTCAGCGCGCCGATCCGGCTGCCATCGGAGGGGGACATCGGCCATCAGGGCACGTTGTTCGAGATGCGCATCCAGCCCAAGCCTTGCTCCAACGAAGAGCAGGTTGCGCCGTGGTTCTTGCACCTGCATACGTCCGAGTTGGCAAGTGCGGAGGGGTTGCACACCCTGGAGTCCGACAAATTCAAGGCGGTGCACATGAAGACGAGCCAGGAGAAAAACCTGGGTCGGACCTGGGAGATGCTGATGCGGGCGCGGGGCTGGTTCGACGCGAAGGTGCATCGGGCCCCGATCGGCCATGCGTTGCGCGACGAACTGTTCGCGCGGGTTCAGGTGGAAAGCGCGTCAGGGCGCGCCGTTGCCGATCCGGCCCGGGCGCACTGAGTCATGTCCCAGTGCGCTCGAGGTTGAACCGGCCTGAGAGCCCGTTTGGAAATTCAAGGGTGAGCGATTCTGCGCAGTAACAAGCCACGCATTGCGATATGAATCATGGCCTCCGATACGTCCGCGCGCTGCTCGTAGTCGCGTACGAGCCGACGCCAGCGAACCATCCACCCAAAGGTGCGCTCGACCACCCAGCGGCGCGGCAGAACGGCAAAGCCCGTTTGCTGCTCATGTCGGCGCACCACCTCAACCACGAAGTCGAGGGTTGCGGCCTTGTCCATCAGCGTTGTACGGTCGTATGCGCCATTGGCAAACAGATGTTTCACGCCCGGCCAACGTTTCTCCCCCGCCTCCAGCACCGCCAGCGCCCCCGTGCGGTCGGCAATGTCCGCTGGCGTCAGGTTCACCATCAGCAGTCTCCCATCCGTGTCCACCGCGATATGCCGTTTGCGCCCGACGATTTTCTTGGCCGCATCGTAGCCACGCTTGTCGGCCGAGGGTGCTTGGACGCTCTGGCTGTCGATGATGCCCGCACTCGGGCACGGCTGCCGCCCCGCCAACTCTCGGTCCAGCATCAGCACCACGTCGTGCAGAGTGCGGAACAGACAGCGGGATCGTCTTTTCCCTGAATTTCCTGCTCTCAACCATCGCGACCGATGGTCTACGGATACAGATTGGGTGGTCGGACGGTGTGGGTCTTTGTTTCCTGTCAGAGGCGTTGTTGCATAAATCCGGTCGCCCGCGCGCGGCATGATGACGTTTACGCGCAACGGTCTGGGCAGATGGCGCGGTAAACAATCCGTCTGGCTGCGTAGATTGTCG
>CAKKOY010000143.1 GCA_919592095.1 Ralstonia syzygii subsp. syzygii
GTCGAGGATGTCATAGCCGCGGTAGTGCAGGTCGTTGCCGGTGCGGCCGACGGTGCACAGCGCCGTGTTGCCCGCCGTCACGCCCGACAGGGCCACCGACTTCTTCGGCTTCGGGCCCGCCGTCGCTTGCTGTTCTGCCATGGTCGTCTCCTTGCTCACCGGGCCGCGTCAGCCGCGGTTCTGCGCGAACAGCGCGTCCAGCTTGGCTTCGTAGTCGTGGTACCCGATGCTGTCGTACAGTTCCATGCGCGTCTGCATGGTGTCGACCACGTTCTTCTGCGTGCCGTCGCGGCGGATGGCGGCGTAGACGTTCTCGGCGGCCTTGTTCATGGCGCGGAACGCCGACAGCGGGTACAGGATCATCGCCACGCCCGCCGAGGCCAGCTCGTCGCGTACAAACAGCGGCGTCTGGCCGAATTCGGTGATGTTGGCCAGCACCGGCACCTTCACCGCATCGACGAACCGGCGGTACATCGTCAGATCGGTCATCGCCTCAGGGAAGATCGCGTCCGCGCCGGCTTCCACGCACAGGCCACGGCGCGCTCGATGGCGCGGTCCAGGCCTTCCACGGCCAGCGCGTCGGTGCGCGCCATCACCACGAAATCCGGGTCGGTGCGGGCATCGACGGCAGCCTTGATGCGGTCGACCATCTCGTCCTTCGAGACGATTTCCTTGTTGGGCCGGTGGCCGCAGCGCTTGGCGCCGACCTGGTCCTCGATATGCATGGCCGCCGCGCCGAATTTGATGAGCGACCGGGCCGTGCGCGCCACGTTGAACGCCGAGGCGCCGAAGCCGGTATCGACGTCCACCAGCAGCGGCACGTCGCACACATCGGTGATGCGGCGCACGTCGGTCAGCACGTCATCCAGGCCCGAGATGCCGAGGTCGGGCAGGCCCAGCGAGCCGGCCGCCACGCCGCTGCCCGACAGGTAGATCGCGCGATAGCCGGCACGCTTGGCGAGCAGTGCATGGTTGGCGTTGATGGCGCCGACAATCTGCAGCGGCGATTCGTCCGCCAGGGCCTGGCGTAAGCGGGCGCCGGGGCTGGCTTGCGGGGCGAGGGTCATGTCGGTCTCCTCAATGCGGTTGCGCGCGCGTCATCCGAAGAAGCGCGCGGCGGCTTCGGGCGGCACGGTCACGCCGGTGGTGTGCGCCCGTTGCAGCACGGCCCACCAGTAGCGGTAGCTGGCGCGGTCGTGCAGGCGGCCTTCATGCTGGATCGGTCCCCACGACGCGTCCTGCGCAGCCGTCAGGATGGTGGCGGCCTGCGCCACTTCATCGTGCGACGGGCGGAACGCGGCGACGATCGGCCCGATCTGGTCCGGGTGGATGCTCCACTTGCGCAGATAGCCGAATTCGTTGCGCGCGCGGGCGGCGTCCGTGCCGGCGCGGTCCGGGCGCTTGATGTCGGTGCTCACGTTGTGCGACGGCACCTTGCCGTGCGCGTGGCAGGCGGCGGAGATGTCCGTCAGTGCGCGGCGGACCAGCGGATGCTCGAACTGCGCCGGCGAGCCCATCGCCGTGCCCGGAATCGCGCCGTTGTGCGCCGAGACGAAATCCATCAGGCCGAAGCTCAGGCATTCCACCTGCACCAGCGAGGCGATGTCGAACACCTGCGCCAGTGCGCCGTGCGTCTCAATCAGCACGTGGATCGGCAGGTGCCGGGCGATGCCGGCCGCCTTGGCCGCCTGATTGATCCGGTCGGTCACGCGCGCGACTTCCACCACGTCGCGCACCTTGGGCACGGTCACGTAGGCCAGACGGCGCCCGGCCTGGCCGACCAGGATGTCGACATCCTGTGCCCAGGCGTCATGGTTCGGGTCGTGGATGCGCACGCCCACGCGGTTGAAGCGGTTGTAGTCGCTGTTGATCAACTGTGCGGCCAGTTCGGCATGCGCGCGTTCCTGGCCGACGGCGGCGCCGTCCTCGCAATCCAAGGTGATGTCGAAGACCGGTCCAAGCGCTTGTTGCAGGGCGAGCGACTTGCGCATCAGCTTTTCTGCGCCAGCATAGTGGTCGCAGACCGGCAACTGGGCCGGTGCGGTATCGTCCTGGAACAAGACCTCGGTCGGGTGCACTGCGGTCGTATCGGGTGGAGGGCGCGTACTGTCTCGGCGCCGGGTGGGGATGTAAAAAAACCGGAGGGTTCGCTGCCGATCCGCTCCGGTTTCTCGTCAGATCATGCGCGTCAGCCCAGCAGGTGCTGCACGCCGGCACGCTCTTCTTCCAGTTCCTTGAGCGTGATGTTGATCTTCTCTTGGCTGTAGGCGTCGATCTCGAAGCCCTTGACCACTTCGTACTTGCCGTTGGCGGTCGTGACCGGGAAGCCGAACATCATGTCCTGCGGGATGCCGTAATCGCCATTCGACGGGATGCCCATCGTGACGATCTTGCCGTTGGAGCCCAGCACCCAGTTGCGCACGTGGTCGATGGCGGCGTTGGCGGCCGAGGCGGCGGACGACAGGCCGCGCGCTTCGATGATGGCGGCGCCGCGCTTGCCGACGGTCGGCAGGAACACGTCGTTGTTCCACACCGGATCGTTGATCATGTCCTTCACGCCCTTGCTGTCGATGGTGGCGTAGCGGTAGTCGGCGTACATCGTTGGGCTGTGGTTGCCCCACACGAACAGCTTCTCGATGCTCGAGACCGGCTTGCCGGTCTTGGCGGCGATCTGCGACAGGGCACGGTTGTGGTCCAGGCGCAGCATCGCGGTGAAGTTCTCGCGCGGCAGGTCCGGTGCCGACTTCATGGCGATGTAGGCATTGGTGTTGGCCGGGTTGCCGACCACCAGCACCTTGACGTTGCGCGAAGCGACGGCATTCAGGGCCTTGCCCTGTGCCGTGAAGATCTGTGCGTTGGCGGACAGCAGGTCCTTGCGCTCCATGCCCGGGCCGCGGGGGCGGGCGCCGACCAGCAGGGCCACGTCGGCGTCCTTGAAGGCGGTCATCTGGTCGGAGTGGGCTTCCATGCCGGCCAGCAGCGGGAAGGCGCAGTCTTCGATCTCCATCATCACGCCCTTGAGTGCCTTCTGGGCCTTCTCGTCGGGGATTTCCAGCAGTTGCAGGATGACGGGCTGATCCTTGCCCAGCATTTCGCCGGCGGCGATGCGGAACAGCAATGCATAACCAATCTGTCCAGCAGCGCCGGTGACCGCGACGCGCATGGGTGCTTTAGCCATGAGAACTCTCCAAACGGTAGTGAAAAGCGGATCGCACTGCGCGAAGTCGCATCCTGGCCGGATGTCGTCGCCCACCGCGCAGGTACCGCCGGCCCGGGCGTGCCGCGCTGGCAGCCGGCACGGAATCGGCAAGAGCCTCGCAGTGTACTGCGTCCGCATGACGAAGTGGAAACACCCTTGAGCCTGTGCGGATGGCCGCGCCGGCGCTCGCGTGGCGCCCTTCATCCGGAACAGGCGCGAGTGTAGGCCGGGGACTTTGTGAAGTCAATGAATCTTCTGTCTTATATAAGACATAAGACATTCTATAAACGGGCTGGACGCGTGGATCGCTTTTGTGGTGAAATCGACAGCTATGTCGAGCGCGCCCACTCCCCATTCCGCCGTCGTGCCGCCGTCTTCGGGCGGCGAGGCGGGTGCGTCGCCCGCCGGCATGGGCGCGGGAGCCGGGTCGCCCACCTTCAGCCCGCTGTACCAGCAGATCAAGACGCTGATTCTGCAGAGCCTGCAGGCCGGCGAGTGGAAGCCGGGCGAGATGATCCCCTCCGAGATGGAGCTGGCGGCCCGCTACAAGGTCAGCCAGGGCACGGTGCGCAAGGCTATCGACGAGCTGGCGGCCGAGAACCTGGTCGCGCGGCGGCAGGGCAAGGGCACCTTCGTCACCACCCACTACGAAGAGGGGGTGCAGTTCCGCTTCCTGCGGCTGATGCCGGAGCAGGGCGAACAGCACTATCCGAGCAGCCGTGTACTGGAGTGCAAGCGGCTGCGCGCGCGCGCCGAGATTGCCCGCCTGCTCGATCTCAAGCCGGGCGACAGTGTGGTGCAGATCCGCCGTGTGCTGTTCTTCTCCGGCGAGCCGACCGTGTTCGAAGAGATCTGGCTGCCCGGTTCGAGCTTCAAGGGGCTGACGGCCGAAAAGCTCACCGACTGGAAGGGGCCGATGTACGCCTTCTTCGAGGCGGAGTTCGGTGTGCGCATGCTGCGTGCCACCGAGCGCATCCGCGCCGTGGCGGCCGATGCGGGCACGGCCGAGCTGCTGTCGGTGGCGCCGGGTTCGCCGCTGCTGTCGGTCGAGCGCGTGTCGCACACGTTTGGCGACAGGCCGGTGGAGTTGCGCCGTGGCCTGTATGTCACGACGCGGCACTATTACCAGAATGAGTTGAATTGACCGTGCGCCGCCGCGCTGGCCCACGGTCCGGCGGCGTTCGATTTGTGGCGTGCGCAACGGCGCACTGCACGCTGCGAAAGAAGGGGAAGGGCAATCATTCGCGGCGCGAAGGTTGCTAGGGCGCAGAGCACAAAGGTGGTGCGCGGCGCGGGAAATTATTGGTGCGCCGCGCAACAAAAGCGCGCTAGAATCGCGTGGCTTTGCATCAGCAGTTTCGTTTGTTGTTTTAGCCAATGGGGTCTGACATGGCAGAAGCCATCAAGAAAGCCAGGCCGGAATTCAGGAACATCGGTCTGGGGGATATTGCCCACTACCGGTTGCCCTGGGCCGGCAAGGTGTCCATCCTGCATCGCGTCAGCGGTGCACTGATGTTCCTTCTTCTTCCGTTCGTGCTGTACCTGTTCGAGCAGAGTCTCACGTCGGAAATCAGTTTCGCCAAGTTCACGGCGCTGCTGTCTAACGGCTTCGCCAAGGTTGTCGTCCTCGCGCTGATCTGGGCCTACCTGCACCACTTCTGCGCCGGCATTCGTTACCTGATCCTCGACCTGCATATCGGCATCGACAAGACCACGTCGTCCAAGTCGGCCGTGAGCGTGCTGATCGTCAGCCTGCTGCTGACCGTCGTGTTCGGCGCCAAGCTGTTCGGCCTGTTCTGAGGAGTCCCCGATGGCACAAAACAATATCGGTCCCAAGCGCCTCGTCGTCGGCGCACACTATGGCCTGAAGGACTTCCTCGCGCAGCGCGTCACCGCCGTGGTCATGGCGGTCTACACCGTCGTCCTGCTGGTGGCCTTCCTGTTGTCGAAAGACACCTCCTACCAGAGCTGGGCAGGCCTGTTCGCCAACCAGTGGATGAAGCTGCTGACGTTCGTCGCTTTCCTCTCGCTCACGTATCACGCATGGATCGGCGTGCGCGACATCTGGATGGACTACGTGAAACCCGTGGCAGTGCGTTTGACGCTGCAAGTGTTGACGATTCTGTGGCTCGTCGGTTGCGCGGGCTACGCAGCTCAGATTCTCTGGAGGGTTTAAGTCATGGTCGCAGTCAAGACGGCCCTGCCTCGCCGCAAGTTCGACGTCGTGATCGTCGGTGCGGGTGGCGCGGGCATGCGCGCATCGCTGCAGCTCGCTGAAGCCGGCCTGTCCGTGGCCGTGCTGTCCAAGGTGTTCCCCACCCGCTCGCACACGGTTGCGGCGCAGGGTGGCATCGGCGCTTCGCTCGGCAACATGAGCGAAGACAACTGGCACTATCACTTCTACGACACCATCAAGGGCTCCGACTGGCTCGGCGACCAGGATGCGATCGAGTTCATGTGCCGCCAGGCGCCGCAGGTGGTCTATGAACTGGAACACTTCGGCATGCCGTTCGACCGCAATGCCGACGGCACCATCTACCAGCGCCCGTTCGGCGGCCACACGTCCAACTACGGCGAGAAGCCGGTGCAGCGTGCCTGCGCCGCCGCCGACCGGACCGGCCACGCGCTGCTGCACACGCTGTACCAGCGCAACGTGCGCGCCAATACTCACTTCTTCGTCGAATGGATGGCGCTGGACCTGATCCGCGACCAGGACGGCGACGTGCTGGGCGTGACCGCGCTGGAGATGGAAACCGGCGAGATCTACATCCTCGAAGCCAAGACCACGCTGTTCGCCACCGGTGGCGCCGGCCGTATCTATGCGGCTTCCACCAACGCCTTCATCAACACGGGTGACGGCCTGGGCATGGCGGCGCGCGCCGGCATCCCGCTGGAAGACATGGAGTTCTGGCAGTTCCACCCGACCGGCGTGGCCGGCGCGGGCGTGCTGATCACCGAAGGCGTGCGCGGCGAGGGCGGCATCCTGCGCAACAAGGATGGCGAGCGCTTCATGGAGCGCTATGCCCCGACGCTGAAGGATCTGGCACCGCGCGACTTCGTCTCGCGCTCGATGGACCAGGAAATCAAGGAAGGCCGCGGCTGCGGCCCGAACGGCGACTACGTGCTGCTCGACCTGACCCACGTCGGTGCCGAGACCATCATGAAGCGCCTGCCGTCCATCCGCGAGATCGGCCTGAAGTTCGCCAACGTGGATGCCATCAAGGAACCGATCCCGGTGGTGCCGACCATCCATTACCAGATGGGCGGTATCCCGACCAACTATCACGGTCAGGTCGTCGCATCCAAGAACGGCAGCCCGAACGAAGTCATCAACGGCTTCTACGCGATCGGCGAATGCTCCTGCGTGTCGGTGCACGGCGCCAACCGCCTGGGCACCAACTCGCTGCTCGACCTGGTGGTGTTCGGTCGCGCGGCCGGCAACCACATCGTTGCGCAGAGCCTGAAGAACAAGGAACACAAGCCGCTGCCGGCCGATGCCGCCGACCGCGCGCTGGCCCGCCTGGCCAAGCTGGATGGCTCCAGCTCGGGCGAGTACGCGCAGGACGTCGCCAACGACATCCGCCGCAACATGCAGTCGCATGCCGGCGTGTTCCGCACGCAGAAGCTGATGGACGAAGGCGTCGAGCGCATCCTGGAAGTGGCCGAGCGCGCCGCCAGCATCCATCTGAAGGACAAGTCCAAGGTGTTCAACACCGCGCGCGTCGAAGCGCTGGAAGTGGCCAACCTGGTGGAAGTCGCCAAGGCGACGATGGTGTCCGCCGCGGCCCGCAAGGAATCGCGCGGTGCCCACGCCCACAGCGATTTACCCAACCGCGACGACGAGAACTGGCTCAAGCACACGCTGTTCTACAGCGAAGGCAACCGCCTCGAATACAAGCCCGTGCAGATGAAGCCGCTGTCGGTGGAAAGCGTGCCGCCCAAGGCGCGTACCTTCTAAGTACCCGAATCGGCTCAAGAAAGGGACCCACAAAAATGAAGCGTATTTTTGAAGTCTATCGCTACGATCTGGACAAGGACGCAGCCCCCCGCATGCAGACCTACGAGGTCGAGCTCGACGGTCATGAGCGCATGCTGCTCGACGCACTGGTTAAGCTGAAGAAGCTGGATGAGTCGATCGCGTTCCGCCGGTCGTGCCGCGAAGGCGTGTGCGGCTCCGACGCCATGAACATCAACGGCAAGAACGGTCTGGCCTGCCTGACCAACATGCGCGAGCTGCCGGAGAAGATCGTGCTGCGTCCGCTGCCGGGCCTGCCCGTGGTGCGCGACCTGATCGTCGACATGACGCAGTTCTTCAACCAGTACCACTCGATCAAGCCGTTCCTGATCAACGACGAGCCGCCGCCCGAGAAGGAGCGCCTGCAGTCGCCGGAAGAGCGCGAAGAGCTCGATGGCCTGTACGAGTGCATCCTGTGCGCGAGCTGCTCGACGTCGTGCCCGTCGTTTTGGTGGAACCCGGACAAGTTCGTCGGTCCGGCCGGCCTGCTGCAGGCCTACCGTTTCATCGCCGACAGCCGCGACCAGGCGACCAGTGAGCGCCTCGACAACCTCGAGGATCCGTACCGCCTGTTCCGCTGCCACACCATCATGAACTGCGTCGATGTGTGCCCGAAGGGGCTGAACCCGACCAAGGCCATCGGCAAGATCAAGGAACTGATGGTGCGCCGCGCGGTGTAAGCCGCCAGCCCAGCGTCGCCGGAGCGGTTGTTCCGGCGACGCGACTTTGTGAAGCATGACCACCGTGAACACCCTGACGTTTTCCCACCAGTCCGACCCGAACAAGCGCGCGCGCCTGCGCTGGCGTGCCCGGCGTGGCCTGCTGGAGAACGACATCATCGTCGAGCGTTTTTTCAACCGCTACGAGACCGAACTGTCCGATGACGACGTCGGCGCGCTCACGCAGTTGTTCGAATTGCCGGACAACGACCTGATGGATCTCCTGCTGGCCCGCAAGGAGCCCGAAGGAGAGCTCGACGTACCGCCCGTATGGCACGTGCTGAGCTTGCTGTGCGCCGTCTAGTACTACAGCCGTACCTATCGTCTAAGATGTTGTCCATGTGAGATGAGACGATCATGGTCCGATGCAAGGAACGGTGAGGGGCTGGGGGAGAGAGCTGGAAGGGTTGCACGAACGGCTGGGGATGCTGTTCAAGCGT
>CAKKOY010000144.1 GCA_919592095.1 Ralstonia syzygii subsp. syzygii
AGGGCAAATGAACCCCTGCGGCCACCGCAATGCCTCCAGGTAGGACAGGCAAGCCTCTTCCGTCCCGAACCGGTCCAGAAATTCGTTCCAGTTGCGGGGGTAGTCCTTGCCCGGTTCTGGAGGTAATATCTGCTCCGCCTGTATATCCATCCAGTAATTCTGGCATAGCTGGAGCTAAGTGGATACCCCTTAAATATATACAGGTTCCCGTGCTTTTCAAGAGCGATGTTGTGGAATGACAGAATTCCCTCAATACGCGCGAGGGGCAGTCTTGCGCCGGAGGCCAGCATCGGTCAAATCGACGTTGGGTCGGCGCGCCAGCGCAGTGCCGGCGCAGCAGGGCGCCGCGAAAAGCGGCCTGCATGACGTCGTGCGGCCGAGATGGGGGTAAGATGGCAGCGTCGAATCCATCCAGATCGCTCTCGTGTCCACCCGCAAATCTCCCAAGCCGCAACCGCTCGTGAAATCGGCGGTGAAGCGACCCGCGCAGCGTACCGTGGTGGTCAAGCCACCGCGAGGCGCCATGGCGGTGTCGTTCGGCGATGTATCCGTGGTGGTGGCTAAGCCGAGCGCCGCTGCTGTCGAACAAGGCGTCAAGGCTAGCGCGAAGGTGATCACGAATCTGGGGCGGCGTCTGCTGGAGCCGGGGCTCACCATTGCCCATGGCCGCGACGTTCCCGTCTTCACCGCGGACCCTGCCGATCCCCACCGGGTGGTCCGCCAACTCAACGGCAAAACCGAGGCCGGGCGGTTCGTGCGCGGCAAATTCAAGCCCGAAGTGAAGTGTGCCTGACGCCGCATGGCGAGGTCGAACCGAGTCCTCCGCAAATCCGTTGCGGACGTCATCCAGCGCGCGAAGCACTCCGGTAAGCCCCTGGCCATCATCCTGGCCGGTCACAACGGGTCCGGAAAATCGACCATGTGGTATGAACACCTGGTCGACGGCATTCGCATTCCTCTGATCAACGCCGACCGCATGATGCTGTCGATTCTGCCCGTGCCGGATGAAACGGGCCGGCTGCGGCCCTGGGCACAGAAGCTGCGCGACGAGGACCAGATGTGGATGGCGGTGGCGCAGAAGGGCGTCGAGAGCTTCGTGGCGCAGGCCATGGCCAAGAAAGTGCCGTTTGCGGTGGAGACGGTGTTTTCCTACTGGCAGCGCCGCCGGGACGGAACCCATGCCAGCAAGATCGACATGATCGTGAATCTTCAGGCGGCCGGGTACTTCGTGCTGCTGCTGTTTGTCGGCCTGTCGAGCGGCGCATTGTCGATCGGCCGGGTGGCCACGCGCGTTGCTGAGGGCGGTCACAGTGTCGACTTCCAAAAGCTGCTTGAGCGCTTCCCGCGTACGCAACAGGCCATCCGCCATGCGCTGCCCGTGGCGGATGCCGTGGTGCTGGTGGACAACAGCCGGGACGCCTCCCTGGCATTTACGCCTAGCTATATCAGTGCGGAAGACGATGTCTTATACGACATCCGCACTACTGGCGCCGCTCCGACGGAAATTGCCCGCTGGCTGGATATCGTGGTGCCGGAATAGGCAGGCGTGACACTTGAACCGTCCATCGAACAGCTTGTACGGCCGGCTTGCGGAACACTCAGGGCATCGCTCCAGTGTCGGACCAGGTAACTCTGGTCCGGTTTGGGTGGGAATTCCCTATTGTTCAATGCCCGTCATTTCGGGAATGGTGTCACGCCACGCGCCGATGCAATCCGGGCGCGCCTGGAAGAATCCGGCCGCGAGATCGTCGCGCTGGAGAACGGGCAGATCGCCGCGTTCGCGGGCAATGCGATCGAGCTGTCGGGGCGGGATGGTCGCCTGCTGGCGATGTCCGCGCGCGCGGAGGCCAGCCTGACCGACGCGCAGCGGGCCGTCATTGAGCGTTCCGCGCGCATCGTCGCCTTGCCGGTCCCGACGATCGAACTGGCGGGCGGCTCGGTGCGTTGCATGATCGCCGGCATCCATCTGGCTGCGCGGTGACCGGGCCGGCGGCTCCCATGTGGCGCGCCGTCGGGGTGGCGGCGCGCCCTGGTCACGCGGCTAGCAGGTCTTCCGGGCGGTCCAGCAGCGGTGTGTCGCAGTGCAGCTGCAGCGCCGCTGCCGCGGTGTAGCTCCACGAAACGCCCCGGAACGGCATGCTGGCCGCCTGCGCGGCCAGCGCGTCACGGATCTCATCGCCCACGTACAGGCTCTGCGCCGGCTGCAATCCGGCCGAGGCGATCAGGGCCCGGAGCTTGCACGTCTTGCCGAACACCGAGATGCCGCAGCAGAAGTCGGTCACCAGCCCGCTGGCGGGGCCGAGGACGGTGCGCACGAGGTCTTCGGTGTTGGAGGTGGCGACGGCGATCCGCACGCCGCGCGCGGTCAATTGACGCAGCGTGTCTTCGATGCCCGGAAACAGCCGGATCTGCGAGGCGTGCTCGCGCATCTGCCGCCGCACCTCGGCGATGATGCGCGGCGCCTTCCACAGCGGCACCCCCAGCAGCCGCAGGACGCCCTGGGCGGGCAGGCTGCGCGCCTGGGCGAGCAGTGCATCGTCGAGCGGGCGGAATCCGTGCCTGGCCGCCGCTGCGTTGAGCGACGCGCGAAAGCAGGCAAAGGAATCGGCCAGCGTGCCATCGAAATCGAACGCGATCAGCTTGCTGTGCATGGCAGTCTTCTTGATTGGCGAGTTGAGCCGACCAGGCACGGCTCCGGCGCGATGTCCCATGCTCCGAACGGCCGGCGCGACACGGCTGTCGCAGCCGGCGGATGCCTGCGCCACGAGGACGATGGAGGTGCACCAGACATCGCCGGAGCCTGTTGCAGGCGGACTTCGATGCAGATGTCCCTGCGATAGCCGGTTGGCTGGTCGGGCCGGCGATTCTATCCGAGCCGGCGTGGAGGTGCACGATGCGGCATGTGCCCTTCCTTACTTCCTTAAGAAGAACCCCGCAAGCCTGTCGCCGGGCCGCCAGTATGCCCGTCCCGCCCCCTGTGCCAGTCCGGGGTCAGCGTGTCGGCTTGCCGGGCTGCGGCCGGACCGCTGCAGCCTCGCCGATGCTGAAGCGCAGCGCGGTGCGCGTGCCGGTGCGTGTCACCACGTCCACGGTGCCCCGGTATGTCACCGCATGGCCCGGGGCGGTCGAGATGAGGAGCCCGCCGTGGCCCGGGCGGCTGTCGACGCCGGCCAGGTCCGGATCGGACTCCGGGATATGGTTGGCCGCTGTCGCGTTGGAGAAAATCACGTTGTCCTGCCAGGGCGAGGGGTCCCGGGCGGCTTCCAGGCCCTTGCCGTCGGTGTCGACGGTGTCGTCGCTGGCTTCGGTGCCGGCCGAGTCCACCGAGCGGATGCGCCGGGCCGCGAGCCGGACCGGGTCATCGGCGCGCCCGGCGCCGGCCGCGTCCGGTTCGGGCTGGGGCGGCGGGGTGGGGGAGGCTGGGGCGTCGCGCATGATGGGCTCCTTCGGCATGGGCGCGGGCGGGGGCGACCATGGCTGGCCTGCCGCAACGGCCGTACCCGCTGCGCAGCCGCGCGAGGCACCGGCTTCGATGTCGTGCGCATGAGCGGCTCGCGGGTCGCGCAGCGGACCGGTTCAATGGCTTGGGCCGATCGGTCGGGGGCCGGGTTCCCGTGGCGCCGGCCGTGGCGAGCGGGCGTTCGCCGTACTGTGCCCATTCTCAGCCGGGGGCGATTGATGCGCGCGGCTCGCTGGTGCAGGCGGTCTGGATGCGCACCCATGGCGATACCGCCATGCCGGGCCGGAAATCGTTGTCCGGCGCCAGCGTCACACCGTGCCGAGCGGCCGTGGCGACCCGTTTTCATGGGGAACGCCGGGCGGGCGGAGGCCCGGGGGCGGCCAGGGGCACGCGGCTGGTGCAGCGACGCGATCTGCCCGTGTCCGGCGGACGCGCTTCAGCCTCAATTCATGTGCCATGGGGCTTGAACTCGGGCGATTCCATTTCCATGATGCTCACTCACCACGCCGACACGGCCGTGGCACCCCGGCGCCGGTCTTCGCGGCAGGCGTCGAGCCTATCCGCGCGGTGCAGGTCGACGGCCAGCCATATCGTCATGGCATCTTCGTCCCGGGCCGATAGGCTGCGGTATGGCATGCCATGGCTGCGTGGCGTGCTGAACCCGCGCGGACACGTGCACCGGCGTGCGACACGCGACATGGATGTTTTCGCAGGAGAGGAATCACAGATGGATGCACCCTTCAAAGGCCGTGGCGCCGCGACCCGGTGGACCGTCGGACGCGTGCTGCTCGTGCTGCTCGCCGGGCTGGCGGTGCTCGCGGCATGCCTTGCGGTCAATACGTGGCGCCATGGTTCGCGCCAGCTCGATGTGTCGCCCGCTGCGCCGCTGGCGGTCGATGGTGCCGCCGCCGCCGCGCGCCTGGGCGAGGCCATTCGCGCCCGCACGATCTCCAGCCTCACGGACGCGCAGCAGAACGCCGACCAGTTCCGGCAGTTGCATGCGCTGCTCGAAGCACGCTATCCCAGGGCGCACGCGGCCATGCAGCGCGAGCAGGTGGGCGATTTCAGCCTGCTCTACACGTGGAAGGGCTCGGACCCGTCGCTCAAGCCGGTCCTGCTGATGGCGCACCAGGACGTCGTGCCGGTCGCGCCCGGCACGGAGGGCGACTGGACCGAGCCGCCATTTGCCGGCGTGGTGAAGGACGGCATGGTCTGGGGCCGTGGCGCGTGGGACGACAAGGGTAACCTGATCGCCCAGATGGAAACCGCCGAATTGCTGGCGGCGAGCGGCTTCCGGCCCCGCCGCACCATCCACTTTGCCTTCGGTGCCGACGAGGAGATCGGCGGCGAGCGCGGCGCCGGGCAGATCGCCGCGCTGCTGAAATCACGCGGCGAGCAGCTGGCCTTTGTGATCGACGAGGGCCTGCTGATCACCGAGGGCGTGGTGCCGGGGCTGGCCAGGCCGGCCGCGCTGATCGGCGTCACCGAGAAGGGCTTCCTGTCGGTGGCGCTGAAGCTGTCCGCGACGCCCGGCCATTCGTCGATGCCGCCGGCACCGGGCGAGAGCGCGATCGCCATGATGAGCGCGGCCCTCAAGCACCTGGACGACCAGCAACTGCCGGCTGACATCCGTGGCGTGACCCGCGAGATGTTCGAGACGCTGGCGCCGGAGATGAACGGCCTGAACCGTGTCGCGCTGTCCAACCTGTGGCTGTTCGAGCCGCTGGTGCGCGGGCAGCTCCAGGCTTCGCCCAGCACCAACGCCGTGCTGCAGACCACCACCGCGCTGACCATCGTCCAGGCCGGCAACAAGGACAACGTCCTGCCCGGCCGCGCCGAGGCAACGGTCAACTTCCGCCTGCTGCCCGGCGATAGCGCGTCGTCCGTGATCGCGCATGTCGAGCATGCGGTGCGGTCCGCCGCGCCCAAGGGGCATTTCGAGCTGGCCATGCTACCCGGCGTGAGCGAGGCCGCGCCCGTCTCGCCGACGCAATCGGCGTCCTATCAGCTCATCAACAGGACGGTGCGCGAGCTGTTCCCCGGGACCGTGGTGGCGCCGGGGCTCATGGTGGGCGCGACCGACTCGCGGCACATGGTCGGCATCAGCGATCACGTGTTCCGCTTTTCGCCGGTGCGCGCCAAGCAGGCAGACCTGGCGCGCTTCCATGGCACGGACGAGCGCATCTCGGAGACGAACCTGGTGGAGCTGATCCGCTTCTACCACCGGCTGATCCACCAGGCGGCGGGCATGGACGCCTGAAGCGAAGCTGTCCTGCCGGAGCAAGTCGCGACCCTGCGGCCGGTTGCCATTGGCGCGCGAGGGGCCCACGCGCAACGGCAGCGGCCCTTGCCGCTACGCCGGGAAGCTCAGCCGGAATTCAGTGGGCCCGCCCGGCGGGCTGCTGGCCTGCGCGGTGCCGCCGTGCAGGTCCATGATGGTGTGCACGATGGCCAGCCCCAGGCCGGCCGAGCGCTCGGAGTTGGCGCGCGCCGGATCGCCGCGATAGAAGCGGTCGAACAGCAGCGGCAGGTTTGCCGCCGGGATGCCGGGCCCCGGATTGCGCACGGCGATGGCCGTGCCGTGCGGCAGCACCTGGACGGCGACGTCGATCCGCGCGCCGCCGGGCGTATGCCGCAGGGCGTTGTCGAGCAGGTTGTTGATCGCGCGGCGCAGCAGCGTGAGATCGGCGCGCACGCGGCCGTCGCCGGATACCTGGATGAGGATGTCGCGATCGGCGGCCACCGCCTCGAAGTAGTCCACCAGCACCTGGATCTCGTGGCGCGCATCGAGCGGCGCGACCGACAGCGCCACGCGTGCGTGGTCGGCGCGGGCCAGGAACAGCATGTCCTCGATCATGCGCGACAGCCGCGCATATTCCTCCAGGCTGGATTCCAGCACCGCACCGTACTCCTCGGCCGGACGCGGATGCGCGAGCGTCACCTCGGTCTGGCCGACCAGGTTGGCCAGCGGTGTGCGGAAGTCGTGGGCCAGATCGGCGGAAAACTGCGACAGCCGCGCGAAGCCGTCCTGCAGCCGCGTGAGCATGGCATTGAGCGCGGCCAGCAGGTCGGACAGTTCGCGCGGCGCGCCCTCCAGTGTCAGGCGCGTATCCAACTGGCTGGGGACCACGGAAGCCGCCTGCCGCCCGATGCGCGCGAGCCCCTTCAGGGTGCTGCGCACCAGCCACCGGCTCAGCAGCGCCACGGCAGCCACGCCCGCGATGACCGCCAGGAAGATATGCCGCCGGTAGCTTGCCAACAGCGCGGCGCGGCTGTCGCCGTCCTGGGCCACCACCAGCACCGTCACCGTATCGTGGCGATTGCCGAGCCTGGCCTGCGCAGCGATCGCGCGCGACGCAATGCCGGTCCGCGACCACCACGTATGCAGGGCCGATTCCGATGCCACGACATCGGGCGGAACCGCCGGCGGCGCGGCGACCCTCGCCCTCGGGGTTGGCTTCCACCAGCGTGCGGCCGTCCGGCGCAATGACGCGCAGGATCAGTCCGTCGTGGCCTGACACCACTCCGGTATAGCGATGCGCGTCGCGCACGATGTCATCGACGGACTGCGAGTCTCTGGCGCAGTGGCGCAACTGCACGATCTTGCCGAGCAGCATGGCGTCATCGGTGGCGCGCAGCTGGGCGTTGAGCGCGTAGTACAGATAGGTGCCGGCACCGGTCAGCATGACGCCGGCAACCAGTACGAAGGCCAGCACCAGCCGTGCGGCGAGGGAAGCAGGCCAGCGCATCATCGGGCGGCCGTGTACAGCACGTAGCCCATGCCGCGCAGCGTGTGGATCAGTTTGTGTTCGAACGGGTCGTCCACCTTGGCGCGCAGGCGGCGGATGGCGACGTCGACCACGTTGGTGTTGCTGTCGAAGTTCACGTCCCACACCTGCGAGGAGATCAGCGAGCGCGACAGCACCTCGCCCGTGCGGCGCGCCAGCAGGTGCAGCAGCGCGTATTCCTTCGCGGTCAGGTCGATCCTGCGGCCGGCGCGCGTGACGCGGCGCTTGATGGTGTCGATGGTCAGGTCGGCGATTTCGAGGATCTCGCTTTCGCGCATCGGCCCGCGCCGCAGGATGGTGTGCACGCGCGCCACCAGCTCCGCAAAGGCGAAGGGTTTGACGAGGTAATCGTCGGCGCCCAGCTCCAGGCCCTTCAGGCGGTCGGACAACTCGTCGCGGGCGGTGAGGAAGAGCACCGGCGTGGTCTTGTGGCGGCGCAGCTCGCGGATGACCTGCCAGCCGTCCATGCCGGGCAGCATGACGTCGAGCACGATCAGGTCGTAGTCGTGTTCCATGGCCTGGTAGAGGCCATCGGGGCCGGAGCGGGCGAGGTCGGCCACGAAGCCGGATTCCGTCAGGCCCTTCAGGAGATAGTCGCCCGCCTTTGGCTCGTCTTCGACGATGAGCAGTCGCATGATGAAAACGGGGCCGCGCGCCCCCGGGTGTGGCTGCCAATGGTGCCACGATCGGGCGCCGCGTGGGCCAACATGACGGGATTGTCATCTTCCCGTCCGTCGCCGGATGGACGCGGCCTTGTCAGACCGCGCGTCTCGCCGGGGAGGTTCCCTGCGCTTGCGGCCGCCTGCCGGCGGGTGCTGGCGCCACCCATGCCGATGCACGGCCATGGCGCCATGCATCGCGGCAATGCCCGGTCCGGCGGAGGATGACGACTTTGTCATGTTGAGGTCATGCTGGCGTGGAGGGCCGCTCCCTAGTGCTACAGCCGTACCTATCGTCTAAGATGTTGTCCATGTGAGATGAGACGATCATGGTCCGATGCAAGAAACGGTGAGTGGCTGGGAGAGAGAGCTGGAAGGGTTGCACGAACGGCTGGGGATGCGGTTCAAGCGTCCGGAGCCGCGGCAGCGGGCCTTGGCCTACCTGCGTGGGCTTCT
>CAKKOY010000145.1 GCA_919592095.1 Ralstonia syzygii subsp. syzygii
CGCCGGCAAGCAGGCATCGCTCGCAGCATCGAGCTGCTCGTTGACCACAACTGCTTGCCTGTCCTACAACCTACCCAAACTGTCATAACCTCTGTGCTGAGGTACTAGCCGCCTGGAGTCCCGCCTCAGCCGCAGGAGCACGCATGAGCTTCCCCCGTCCCGCCAACACGCCGTGGCTCGTCCCGTACCTGACGGTGCGCGACGCCGCAGCCGCCATCGCCTTCTACCGCGATGCCTTCGGCTTTGGCGTGCAGGACGAGGTGCATGACCACGGCCGACCGATCCACGTCGAGATGACGTACCAGGGCCAACTGATACTGATGTTCGCACCCGAGAGCGTGTTCGGCTCCACAGCCAGGGCACCGGCGGCCGGCGGCTTCGAGTGCCCGCAGAGCTTCCACCTCTATTGCGAAGACGTCGACGCGGTGTACCGGCGCGCGCTCGAGCATGACGCCACCTCCATCATGCCGCCCGACAACGTTTTCTGGGGAGAACGCTACGCCGCCGTGCGCGACCCCGACGGCTACCGCTAGGGCCTCGCCTGCCGCCCGGCAGGCACGCCCGCCTGATTCACCACAAGGATGGTCCGATGGGGCTTCCCCGTTTTCATATCGATTCACCGCTGGCGCCCCACACCACCGTCACGCTGCCGGAAAGCGTTGCGCGCCATATCCACGTGCTGCGCCTGGCCGTCGGCGACGATGTCTGCCTGTTCGACGGCTCGGGCCGGGAGTTCCGCGCCCGGCTCGATGCCATCAACCGCCGCGATGCCACCGCCAGTCTGGCCGGTGCCACGCAACCCGACACCGAAGCACGCTATGCCATCACGCTCGCGCAGGGCATCGCCGGTGGCGACAAGATGGACTGGCTGATCGAGAAGGCAGTCGAGCTGGGGGTCCACGCCATCGCCCCACTGCAGGCCGAGCGCGGTGTCGTGCGCCTGTCGGGCGAGCGTGCCGTGAAACGTGTCCAGCATTGGCAGGCGCTGGTGCAGGCCGCGTGCGAACAGTGCGGCCGCGCGCGCGTGCCGGCCGTGTCCCACGTCGCGACCCTGCGCGACTGGCTGGCGGCTGCCAAGACATCGGACCGCGCACGCGTGATGCTGTCGCCGCGCGGCAGCCAATCGCTCACGCAATGGGCTGCGCAATCGCGCGAGCGCATCGACAGCACCGGCATCGAATTGCTGATCGGCCCCGAAGGCGGGCTGTCGCCCGACGAGGAATCGCTGGCGGAAGCCGCCGGCTACCTACCGCTGACACTTGGCCGACGTATCCTGAGGACGGAGTCTGCGGCGCTGGTCGCCATCTCTGCGCTGCATGCCATCCTCGGCGAATTCTGACCGCTTGATCCCAAACCGGCGGCCCCCCTTCCCGCCTCTGACGAAAGGAGTTTCATCATGGGTCTACTCGAATCGGTGCTCGGCCTGGGCGGCAATGGCGCCAGCGGCACACAGTCGTCCCTCTTCGGTAACAAGAAGATGCTGCTGGCCGCGGGCCTGCTGGCCTATCTGGCGATGAAGCATGGCAATGCCGCCGCCTCGGGCGGTGCGCTGCAGAACGAACAAGGTGGCGGCCTGTTCAGCTCGCTCGGATCGCTGGCCGGCATGCTGGGCGGCGCTGGCGCACTCGGTGGCCTGGGCGGCCTGCTGGGCCAGCTGACCGGCGGCGGCGGCGGTGGTGGCAATGCCGACCACGCTGCCGTCGATGCCGCAACACCGGGCGGCGTCGGCCCGCTGCAGCAGATCCTGGAGCAGGCCGGCCTGGGCGAGCAGGTCCGCTCGTGGATCGGCAACGGCCAGAACCTGCCCGTGTCGGGCGAGCAGATCGCCCAGGCGCTGGGCGGCAGCGGCGCGCTCTCTCAGCTGGCCTCGACCTTCGGCCTGAATGAGAACGAGGTCGCCTCGCAACTCGCCGAGGCCCTGCCCGAGGCTGTCAATCACCTGACGCCGCAAGGCACGCTGCCGAGCGCGTGAACGCACGGTGCCACAAACAGAAAAGCCCGCAAGTTGCGGGCTTTTTTACGCATCGCCGCTCAAGGCGACACGAACACACTGGGACGCTCAGGCAAACGAATAGAACACGCGGAACGGCACCTTGCGCTCGGCCCAGAACTCGGCCGCGTCGCGAAACACGTCCAGCAGCGTCTCGCGCGCTTCCTTGTCGAACTTGGGCGCGCAGGGCAGGCCTTCCAGTACGATCACGAAGCCCGGCTGCGGGCCGGCCTTGTAGATCATGTCGGTCAGGCAATCGGCCAGCGCATCGAAGTTCTTGCCGAAATGCTTGGGGAACAGGAACTCGCGCGCGATCACATCGAGCACTTCGCCCTTGGTGGTCGCTGCCGCGCAATTGGCGTAGAGGAAATGCTGGCCCAGGCCGGCAGCCGCATCGGCCAGGTCGGCCACGCGGAACGCGCGGATCGATTGCACGATATTCGGACGCACCGTCTTGAACAGGTTCATGGCGTCTTCGCGGCCTCCATCGTCCTTCTGATTGGCGTCTTGCGGCATGAGCTTGACCGCCCCCCCGACACGCGGGCCGAGGGAATGCATCCCGAGCACGCCGTCGTACAGGTTCTGCGCCCTGTGCCACGCATCGCGGGCAACGCGCTCATCGCGAGCGGTGAGCGAGTCGTCCAGCCCAAACATGTTGGTCGTCATCGCTGTATCCGTTGAAAGCTGTTGTAGTGATCTTCCGTGTAGTAGCAATCGTTGGCCGCGCGCTGGTCGCCGCCGCAGATGATCCGTCTGGCGCCACGATTGCGCGCACCGCGCGTCTTCACGGTGTACTCGTGGTAATAGCCACGCTTTCGTGCCGGCAAACGGCGTTCATAATTGCCGAACGTGGTGCCATCTTTCGCATAGGGAAACGGACCACCCTGTCCGATCAGTACCAGCGTGCGCTGCGCTTCATTGGGCAGGTCTGCCGCGGGAATGGTTCCCACCACCGCCATCATGCCGGTGGTGTCCCGGGCGGCAGCCGTCGTTGGCTGCCCGGCGACGGACAGCGCAAGCATCGCCACCAGCGCGCCCCGCGCCATCGCCTGAGATACGGAGCGGCCGATCCACGCCCCAAGTCGCTTTGTCATCAGCAAGCCCAAACGGGAGAATCACGCCGACCGTCAGCCCGGCGCAGGTCACAAGCGCATGCGGCCGCCGGATCACGATCCAGGCAGCCAGATTGCAACTGAAAGCGAAGTGGCTCGACGCGGGAAAAGCTTGCGGGGAGAATGACAAGTCGGGCGACTGCCGGAGACTTGGGGAATCCTTCCGCCTGCGAATCGCGCACCAGAAACGAGGCGGCCTAGCCAGACGTGTGTACGGAAAACCGCTTGTTCGAACCCGTCCGTCCTAGCGTGGACCTCATGTGCTCAGAAGCACCCCTTCAGCCCGTAAGGGTACGCTGATCGATGACAACAATCAACCGGCGCCCCGTGTTTGAAGGGTTTTTTGAATCAGGGATTAAGCCCGCAAAGATGTAAGCACACGCAAACTTTCCAGGCCAAAAAAAGGGAGCGCAGCATCGTGCGCTCCCCTCCTCATGGCGCCCCGCGTCAGCGTTGCGCTTGTGCTGCGGCGTCCACAACGGTCAATGCCGTCATGTTGAGAATGCGCCGTACGGTGGCCGACGGCGTCAGGATATGCACCGGACGCTTGGCCCCCAACAGGATCGGGCCGATGGCGATGTTGTTGCCGGCCGTCGTCTTCAGCAGGTTGTAGGCAATGTTGGCGGCGTCGATGTTCGGCATCACCAGCAGGTTGGCTTCGCCGTCCAGCGTGGAATCCGGCACCAGCGCATCGCGCAGCTTCTGGTCGAGCGCGGCATCGCCGTGCATTTCACCGTCCACTTCCAGCTGCGGGACACGTTCGCGCAGGATGGCGAGGGTTTCGCGCATCTTGACGGCAGAAGGCGCCTCGGACGAGCCGAAATTCGAATGCGAGACCAGCGCCACCTTCGGCTTGATGCCGAAACGGCACAGCTCTTCGGCAGCCATGATAGTGATCTCGGCCAGTTGCTCGGCAGTCGGGTCGATGTTGACGTGCGTGTCGGTCAGGAATATCTGGCGGCCCGGCAGCACCAGACCGTTCATCGCCGCATACACGCAGTTGGTGCCGCCGATGACCTGGTCGATATAGCGCAGATGGGCGGCGGTGGTGCTGACCGTACCGCAGATCATGCCGTCGGCCTCGCCCTTGTGGATCATCACGGCGCCGATCAGCGTGGAGCGGCGGCGCACTTCCAGCTTGGCGTACTGCGGCGTGACGCCCTTGCGCGCCATCAGCTTGTAGTACGTCTCCCAGTATTCGCGGAAACGCTCGTCGTGCTCGGGGTTGACGATGGTGAAGTCGGCGCCCTCGCGCAGGCGCAGGCCGAAGCGTTCGATGCGGTGGGCGATCACGCCCGGGCGGCCGATCAGGATCGGGTTGGCCAGCTTTTCATCGACGACGACCTGCACGGCACGCAGCACGCGTTCCTCTTCGCCCTCGGCGAAGACGATGCGCTTGTGCTCCATCGGCACCTTGCGTGCAGCCGAGAAGATCGGCTTCATCAGCGTGCCCGAGTGGTAGACGAACTGCTGCAGGTGCTGGCGGTAGGCGTCCATGTCCTCGATCGGACGCTGCGCCACGCCGGAGTCCATGGCAGCCTGCGCCACCGCCGGCGCGATCTTCACGATCAGGCGCGGATCGAAGGGCTTCGGGATCAGGTATTCCGGTCCGAACGACAGGTCCTGGATGCCGTACGCCGTGGCAACGATGTCGCTCTGCTCCTGGCGGGCCAGCTCGGCCACGGCATTCACGGCGGCGACTTCCATCTCGCGCGTGATGGTGGTCGCGCCCACGTCCAGCGCGCCGCGGAAGATGAACGGGAAGCACAGGACGTTGTTGACCTGGTTCGGATAATCGGTGCGGCCCGTGCCCATGATGACATCCGGGCGCACCTCCTTGGCCAGCTCCGGCATGATCTCGGGATTCGGGTTGGCCAGCGCGAAGATGACCGGCCGGTCGGCCATGCGCTTGACCATGTCCTGCTTGAGCACGCCAGCGGCGGACAGGCCCAGGAAAATATCGGCGCCGTCGATCACTTCGGCCAGCGTGCGCTTGTCGGTTTTCTGCGCGAAGACGGCCTTGTCCGGGTCCATCAGCTCGGTACGGCCCTCGTAGACCACGCCCGCCAAGTCCGTCACCCAGATGTTCTCGCGCGGCAGGCCCAGGTCAACCAGCAGGTCCAGGCAAGCCAGTGCGGCCGCGCCGGCGCCCGAGGCCACCAGCTTGACCTTCTTGATGTCCTTGCCGACCACCTTGAGCGCGTTGGTGATGCCCGCGCCCACCACGATGGCGGTGCCGTGCTGGTCATCGTGGAAGACGGGGATCTTCATGCGCTTGCGCAGTTCGCGCTCGACGAAGAAGCACTCCGGCGCCTTAATGTCTTCCAGGTTGATGCCGCCGAAGGTCGGCTCCAGGGAGGCGATGATATCGACCAGCTTCTGGGGGTCTTTTTCGTTGATCTCGATGTCAAAGACATCGATCCCGGCGAATTTCTTGAAAAGGCCGCCCTTGCCTTCCATCACCGGCTTGGCCGCTTCGGGGCCGATATCGCCCAGGCCCAGCACGGCGGTGCCGTTGGTCACCACGGCGACCAGGTTGCCGCGAGCGGTATAGCGGAAGGAGTTGGAAACGTCGGCAACGATCTCCTCGCAGGCGGCGGCGACGCCGGGGGAGTACGCCAGGGCCAGGTCGCGCTGGTTGGACAGCGGCTTGGTCGGCGTGACCGAAATCTTGCCCGGGGTCGGGAACTCATGGTACTCCAGCGCGGCCTTGCGCAAGGCGGCGCGTTGCTGCGCCTTGAGTTCTTCGTCCGTGCGAGCGGGCTGTTGAGGCTGGGTATCCACCGTGGTCATGAGGTGTCTCTCGTCATCGGGTGGTCGACACGGCGGTCGACCGTCACATCCGGCGGGCCACCGAATCACCACACAACGGGATCACGGGGTTACGGTCCGCCTCCTTGGGCCCGTCATTTTATATAGTGAAAACTGATCTCACAACGGGATTTTGGGTGGGGGTGCTGTGCGCATTCGCTACAATATTCCACCCGTCCTGACACGGCACCCCCGGGGCTTGCCCCATTCCTGCCTTCGTCGATGCCGTGCTGAAGCCCCCTGCCCCCACCGATTCCGCTGAACACCTGTCCGAATTCGGACTGATCCGCCGGTATTTCACCCGCCCGGCGCGGCGCGCCACGCTCGGCGTCGGCGACGATTGCGCGCTGCTCGGCCCGCGCCCCGGCCACGAACTGGCGATCTCCACCGACATGCTGGTCGCCGGTCGCCATTTCTTTGCCGATGCCGAGCCACGCGCGCTTGGCCACAAGGCGCTGGCGGTCAACCTGTCTGACCTGGCCGCGATGGGCGCCGAGCCGCGCGCCTTTACGCTGGCCATGGCGCTGCCGGCGGCCGATCCGGCCTGGCTGGGTCCGTTTGCTGACGGCCTGCTGGCGCTGGCCGACGCCTTTCACTGCGAGCTGATCGGCGGCGACACCACGCGCGGGCCACTGACACTCAGCCTGACGGTCTTCGGCGACGTCCCGGCCGACGTTGCGCTGCGCCGCGATGCCGCCCGCCCGGACGATGACCTGTGGGTCTCCGGCACCGTGGGCGATGCGCGCCTGGCACTGGGCGGGCTGCGCGGCGAATGGCCGCTCGCGCCCGCAGCGCTGGCCCGGGTGCAGCCGCGCATGGACACCCCCACGCCGCGCGTGGCGCTGGGCCTGGCGCTGCGCGGCATTGCCCGGGCGGCACTGGATGTGTCCGACGGGCTGCTGGGCGACCTGGGCCACATCCTGGCCCAGTCGCAGGTCGGGGCGGCCGTCGAGGTGGATCGCGTGCCGCGCTCGGCCACGCTGGCCCAGGAGCCGCCGACGCGCCAGCTGCAATGCACGCTGGCCGGCGGCGACGACTATGAACTCTGCTTTACCGCCCCGGCCGACTTGCGCGAGGCCGTGCTGGCGGCGGGGCAGCGCGCCGGCGTCCCGGTCACCCGTATTGGACGCATCGACGCCGAGCCCGGCCTGCAGCTGATCGACGCACACGGTGCGCCGGTCGCGTTCAGCCACGCCGGATTCGACCATTTCTCTTCCACATCATGATGTCTTCCGCACCATTCCCGCCCTCCCCCCCGCCCGGTCAGCCCGAGACCGTGGTCCTCGAAGCCGGCCAGGCCGCGCAGGTGCGCCGCCCGACAGCACGCTTCATGTTCGGCCACCCGGCCCGCATCCTGGCGCTGGGCTTCGGCTCGGGGCTGTCGCCGGTGATGCCGGGCACGGCGGGCACGCTGTACGCCTGGCTGGTCTACGTGGTGCTGTCCCGCTGGATTCCCGGCCCCGGCTGGCTGCTGATCGCGGCCATCGGTTTCGTGATCGGCATCTGGGCCTGCGCCCGCACCGCGCGCGACCTGGGCGTGGCCGACCACGGCGCCATGGTGTGGGACGAGATGGTGGCCTTCTGGCTGGTGCTGGCCTTCGTCACGCCGACCACGCTGGGCGGGCAGTTCGCCGCCTTCCTGTGGTTCCGCTTCTTCGATATGGTCAAGCCCGCGCCGATCCGCTACTACGACCGCACGCTCAAGGGCTTCGGCCTGCGCGGCGGCTACGGCGTGATGGTCGATGACATCCTGGCAGCGTTCTACACGCTGCTGGTATTCGCGCTGTGGCGCTCGTTCTGACGCAACCCCGGGGATAACGACATGGCTGAATCCCGCGCGCTGGCGCAACTGGCCGAACTGGTGGGCGACACGCTGCACAAGCGCAGCCTGATGGTGGCGACGGCGGAATCCTGCACCGCCGGGCTCGTCAGCGCGGCCATCACCGACATCTCGGGCGCGTCCGCGTGGTTCGAGCGCGGCTTCGTCACCTATTCGAACGAGGCGAAATCGCAGATGCTGGGCGTACCGGCCACGCTGATCCGCGAGCATGGCGCGGTGAGCGAGCCGGTGGCGCATGCCATGGCCGAGGGCGCCGTGCTCAACAGCCGCGCGCAGGTGGCCCTGGCCGTGACAGGTGTGGCGGGACCGACTGGCGGCACCCCCGACAAACCCGTCGGCATGGTGTGCTTCGGCTGGAGCAACCGCTTGCAGACGCGGGGGGAAACCCGCCACTTCAAGGGCGACCGCAAGCAGATCCGGCTGCAGGCCGCCGAGCACGCGCTGCGCGGCCTGCTCGACTTCCTCGACGCCGCGGAAAGCTAGGGCACCCAGGGCCGCCTAGTACTACAGCCGTACCTATCGTCTAAGATGTTGTCCATGTGAGATGAGACGATCATGGTCCGATGCAAGGAACGGTGAGTGGCTGGGAGAGAGAGCTGGAAGGGT
>CAKKOY010000146.1 GCA_919592095.1 Ralstonia syzygii subsp. syzygii
CACCGGCAGGCTTGATCGCATTGAGCCTGCAAGAGATTCGGCGCTTGCTGTGCGGTTTGGCTTGGCGTGCGCGTCAGTCAATCGAGCAGGTGCTGGCATGGTCGCGATGGCAGCGCGCGCATCAGTGGCGCGCTCAGCAGTGTCACTACCGGGCGCGGGGATGTGCTCCGCCATTTTGAGCTACGGCTGTAGTACTAGGATCATGCCCCCTTGCGTGAACAGCAGCCCGAAGCCGCCCAACGGCCCCTGGCGCGACAGCAGCAGGTACAGCACCAGCCCGATCAGCACGGTCGGAAACGACAGCGAGGCCTGCGCCAGCACGACCAGCACCCGGCGTCCGGGGAAGCGGTGCATGGCGACGGCATACGCCATCAGCAGCGCCGGCGGTGCGGCCAGCAGCAGTCCGGCCACCGCGACCTTCAGCGAGGTCCAGACGATCACCCACAGCGCCGCGTCGCCGCGGGCGAGCAGGGCGAAGGCATCGACGGTGGCCGACCAGATGTCCATGCCGGGGTCAGTCGGTGAAGCTGTGCTCCGGGCCGGGGAAGGTGCCGTCCTTGACCGCCGTCACGTAGGCAGCCATGGCGGCGTCGATGGTTGTCTGGCCTTCCATGAAGTTGCGCACGAACTTGGGCCGGTGGCCGGGAAACACGCCCAGCATGTCGTGCATGACGAGCACCTGACCCGAGCATTCCGGCCCCGCGCCGATGCCGATGGTCGGGACTGCCAGCAGGCGTGTCACCTCGCCGGCCAGCGTGGCGGGAATGGCCTCCATGAGGACCATCTGCGCGCCGGCGTCCTGCACGGCCAGTGCGTCGGCCTTCAACTGCGCGGCCGCCTCGTCGCCGCGGCCCTGCACCTTGAAGCCGCCGAAGGCATGCACCGATTGCGGCGTCAGGCCGATATGCGCGCACACCGGAATGCTGCGCTCGATCAGGAAGCGGATGGTCGGCGCCAGCCACGTGCCGCCTTCGAGCTTGACCATCTGGGCACCGGCCTGCATCACGCGCACGGCGCTGTGGAAGGCCTGCTCGGGCGTGCCGTAGGTGCCGAAGGGCAAGTCCGACATGAGCAGCGCTTTATCGATGCCGCGCGACACGCATTCGGTGTGATAGACGATGTGGTCGAGCGTGACCGGCAGCGTGGTCTTCTGGCCCTGCATCACGTTGCCGAGCGAATCGCCGACCAGCAGCACGTCGGCGCCGTTGCGGTCCATCAGGGCGGCGAAGCTGGCGTCGTAGGCCGTCAGCATGGCGATGCGCGCGCCTGCCGCGCGCATGGCCTGCAGCGAGGTGACGGTCACGGCCTTGCGGTTGGATTCCTGGAGATAGCTCATGGACGGGGATCAGGTTGGTCGCCGCGACCCTCCAGGCAGGCCATGCGATGGACCTGCTACCGGGTCGCTAGCTTGATGAATTCCTTGGGCCCGCGCATCGCGTCGATGCGGGCGAGCAAGGTACGGAAATCGTCGTCGTTGCCGGCCGGATCGAAGGCGGCGGTATCGACGATCAGCGTCGGTGCGGCATCGTAATACAGAAACAGCTCGCCGTACGCGGCGCAGATGCGTTCGAGATATTCCGCGTCGATGCCTGATTCGTAAGGGACGGCGCGCTTGGCGATGCGCGGCAGCAGGTCTTCGGCGCGCGCCTGCAGGCAGACGACGAGATCGATGCGCTGTGGCGGCAGAGCCAGTGCCTGCGCCATGGCGTCGTACAGCGCGAGTTCGTCGGCGGGCAGCGTCAGTTGGGCGAACAGGCGGTCGCGCGGCAGGAAGCTGTCGGCGACGATGCGCTCGCCAGCCTGCGTGGCCTTGTGCCATGCGGCCAGCCGCTGCGCGCGCTGCAGCAGGAAGCGCAGTTGCACCGGCAGCGCATAGCGCGCGGGCTCTTCATAGAAGCGCGCAAGAAAGGGGTTGTCTTCTGGCGTTTCGAACAGCGTGGCCGCACGCAGGTGATCGGCCAGCCGTTGCGCCAATGCCGTCTTGCCGACGCCGATCGGTCCTTCGACGACGATGCGGCGCAGATGAACGAGTGCCATCGCGTCTGGGTTTGGGAGAGTGGTGGGAAGGGTCAGGCGGCCGGCTTGGCGCGCATGCACTGGCACAGCGTCATTTTCTCGATGACCTGGTCGGCGACACCCGGCAGCAGTGCCGCCACGGCGCCGATGCCCGGGATGACGAGATCCGGCGCCAGTTCGTGCAGCGGCAGCAGGGTAAAGGCACGCTGTCCGACGCGCGGATGCGGCACGGTCAGCTCGGGCGAGGTGAGGATATGGTCGCCGTACAGCAGCAGGTCCAGGTCCAGCGTGCGCGGCGCGTTGCGGAACGGGCGCTCGCGGCCGAACTGGTCTTCGATGTGGTGGCAGATGCGCAGCAGCTGGCCGGCGGTGAAGTGCGTATCGATGCGCACCACGGCATTGACGTAATCGTCGCCGGCGGCATCCACGGGGGCGCTACGGTACAGGCTGGACTTGCCGGTGATGGTGATGCCCACCTGCTGCGCGAGGCAGACCACGGCGTCCTTGACTGCCTGGCGCGCGTCGCCGAGGTTGGCGCCGATGCCGATATACGCCACTGTCATCACGTTCCCTCCGAACTGCCCGGGCTCACGTCGGCGACTGTATCCGATTTTGCCGGACCACGCCGGCGGCGGCGGCGCTTGATACCCCCGGCGGAACCCCTGGCTGCGGCCGGCGCCTGCTTGGCCTGCGCGATCAGCGCTTCGCGCGCGTCGCCGTCGCCGTTCTGGAAGTCGGTCCACCAGGTGGCGAGCTTCTGCGGCAATTCGCCCGAGGCGCAGCGCAGGGCCAGGAAGTCGTAGCCGGCGCGGAAGCGCGGCAATTCCAGCAGGCGGTAGGGCATGCGGCCGGTACGCTTCTCGAAGCGCGGCTGCATGCTCCAGATATCCTTCATGTCGGCGGTGAAGCGGCGCTGGATGGCGAGCTGCTCGGTCTGGCGGTCGAGGACTTCGTCCATCGCCGTGTGCAGCGCGGGGATCAGCGGCTCGCCGGCGGCGCGGCGGCGGTTCCAGTGCTCCAGCACGTGGTGCCACATCAGCGAGGCGAACAGGAAGCCGGGCGAGACCGGCTTGCCGGCCTTGACGCGCTCATCGGTATTGTCGAGCGCCAACTGCACGAAGCGCTGGCCCATCGGCTGTTCGAGCGCCACGTCCAGCAGCGGCAGCAGGCCGCTGTGCAGGCCGGCCTTGCGCAGCTCCTGCAGCGACGCCCAGGCGTGGCCCGACATCAGCAGCTTGAGCATCTCGTCGAACAGCCGCGCGGCCGGCACGTTGTGGATCAGCGGGCCCAGTTCGGCGATCGGCGCGCGCGTGGCCGGGTCTATGTCGAAACCGGTCTTGGCCGCGAAGCGCACCACGCGCAGCATGCGCACCGGGTCTTCGCGGTAGCGCGTGTGCGGGTCGCCGATCATGCGCAGCAGGCGCGCGCGCATGTCTTCCATGCCGTGGTGGTAGTCGTGCACGGTCTGGTCGGCCGGGTTGTAGTACATCGCGTTGACGGTGAAGTCGCGGCGGGTGGCGTCCTCGGCCTGCGTGCCCCACACGTTGTCGCGCAGCACGCGGCCGCTGGCGTCGACGGCGTGGGTGTGGTGGTCCAGCTCGGTGCGCTTGACGCGCTTGCCGGCCGGCACCTGCTCGCTTTCCACGGCATCGACCAGCGCGCGGAAGGTCGAGACCTCGATGATTTCCTGCTCGCGTCCGCCGTAGAACGTCACGTGCACGATCTGGAATCGCCGGCCGATGATGCGCGAGCGGCGGAACAGCGCCTCCACCTGCTCGGGGGTGGCGTTGGTGGCGACGTCGAAGTCCTTCGGCTGGATGCCCAGCAGCAGATCGCGCACCGCGCCGCCCACGATGAAGGCGTCATAGCCGGCTTCCTGCAGCGTGGAAGTGACCTTGACGGCGTTGCGCGACAGCAGTTTGGGATCGATGCCGTGCGCTTCCACGTTCCATACGCGCGGCGCGCGCGGTACGCCACCGGCGGCGGCCTTGGCGCGCGACTTCGGGGTCTTGGGCACGCGGGCCTTCTTGGCCGGCGTGCCGGGCTCGGTGGCGGGCGCGGTCTCCGCGCCGGGCCTGCCCAGCAGGCGATTGATGAGTTTCTTGATCACGCCGCGCTCTTTCAGAAGAGGTCCATGATGCGCCAGTTGCGCTGGGCGGCGAGGTGCCGCAGGGTGTCGTCGGGGTTGGTGGCGACCGGATCGGTCACTTCTTCCAGCAGCGGCACGTCGTTGGCCGAATCGCTGTAGAAGGTGCTGCGCTCGAAGTCGCTCCACCCGCGCCCCATGTTGGCGAGCCACTCGTGCACGCGCGCGACCTTGCCCTCGCGGAAGCTGGGTGTGCCGGAGACATCGCCGGTGAAGGGGGCCCCGGGCGTGCCGTCGGCGGTGGCGGGTTCCGTAGCGATCAGGTGCTCGATGCCGAAGGCCTCGGCGATCGGCCGGGTGACGAAGCTGTTGGTGGCGGTGACCACGCAGCACAGGTCGCCGGCGTCCAGGTGCTTGTAGACCAGCGCCTGGGCCTGCGGCGTGATCTTGGGCAGGATCACGTCGCGCATGAATTCGGTGTGCCACTGGGCCAGCGTGTCGCGCGGGTGGGCGGCGAGCGGCGCCAGGGCAAAGCGCAGGAAGGCATGGATGTCCAGCGTGCCGGCCTTGTAGTCGGCGTAGAACTGGTCGTTCCTGCGCTGGTATTCGGCTTCATCCACGACCCCGCGGCGGATGAGGAAACGCCCCCACTCGTGGTCGCTGTCGGTGGGGATCAGGGTGTGATCGAGGTCAAAGAGAGCAAGATTCATGGGGCGCGATTTTACCCGAAGGTGCGACAAGGGCGGCTGGCAACGCGGGGGGACGCCGTTGCGCCCGGCCGTGTCCCGTCAAGCCTTGTGGACCCAGCGTGGCGCCGGGCCCGTCCGGCTCACTTCATCAGCGCCAGCATGTCGCGCAGCAGCGGCAGGGTGACGGCGCGTTTGCGGGCGAGCGAATAGGTGTCGAGCGCTTCCAGCAACGCCATCAGGCTCGGCATGTCGCGATAGGAGTGCGTCACAAGCCATTGCGGCACGTCTGCCGACAGCTGCATGCCGCGTTCGCGGGCGGCCTGGAGCAGCGCTTCGACCTTGTCGGCGTCGGACAGCGGGCGCAGCCAGTAGACTAGCCCCCACCCCAGCCGGGTGCGCAGGTCTTCGCGCAGCGGCATCGACATCGGCGCGGCTGCCCCCGCGGTGATCAGTGCGGCATGCGGATCCGCGCGCACTTCGTTGACCAGGTGGAAGGCCGCCACTTGCGCCCATTCGTCCAGCCGCTCGGCGTCGTCGATGGCCCAGATGGTGATGGCCGGGTCGTATTCGAACGCGTCCAGCGGTGCCTTCGCTTCCAGGTAGCGCGCCTGGAAGCCGGCGGCCTCCGCCTGCGCGCAGACCGCATGCAGCAGGTGGCTGCGGCCGCTGCCGGATTCGCCCCACAGGTAGACCAGGCGATCGGCGGCGCTGCCGACGGCCAACTGGGCGACCAGGCCCGAGAGGCGCAGCAGCGCCTCTTCGTTGCCGGTGGCGACGAAGTTGCCGAAGGTCGGGGCGGGCGTCGCGCCGAACTCGAGCGGTAGCTGTTGTGGAAGGGCCATGAAACGTGGGTCGACAGTCGGATTAGTCGCGGTACAGCTTGCTGCCCAGGTAGAGCTGCCGGATCTGCCGCAGACCGACCAGCAGCACCGCGCTGATCGGCAGGGCCAGCAGGATACCGAAAAATCCGAACAATTGGCCAAAAGCCAGCAGGGCGAGGATGACGGCCAGCGGGTGCAGCCCGATGCGTTCGCCCACCAGCCGCGGTGTCAGGTAGAAGCCTTCCAGCACCTGGCCGACGCCGTAGACCACCGCCACCGCCAGCAGGCCGTACAGGTTGCCGAACTGCAGCAGCGCCGACAGGATCGCCAGTGTCAGGCCGATGCCGAAGCCGATGTAAGGGATGAACACCGCCAGCCCGGTGAAGATGCCGATCGGTAGCGCGACGTCGAAGCCGGCCAGCGCCAGCCCCGACGAGTAATACACCGCCAGCACCAGCATCACGATGATCTGCCCGCGCAGGTATTGCGACAGCAGGCCGTCGGTCTCGGCCGCCAGTTCGCGCGTCTTGTCGATCCAGCGGCGAGGCACGGCGCCTTCCAGCCGGCGCATCAGCATGTTCCAGTCCATCAGCAGGTAGAACATCACGATCGGCACCAGGAAGACGATGCCGAGCACCTGCACCGCCGCCGAGCCCGACACGCGCAGGTAGTTCAGTGCCGTGGACATCACGTCTTCCGGGCTGGCGGCGAGCTGTTCGGTGAGCATCTTGCGCAGACCGGGAAAGTCGAAGCGCACATGCACGCCCATCTCCGCCAGCCGGGGGGTGACCGCCGCGTTCAGCTTGGACAGCATGCCGGGCAGCTGTTCGCGGATGGCGGGAATCTCCCGCTGCAGCACCGCCAGGATCAGCAGCATCAGCGCCACGGCCACCACTGTCAGCAGCAGGATCATCAGGAACACCCCCAGCACGCGCGGCACGCGGTGCCGCTGCAGCCATGCCACGCCGGGGTGCAGGATGTACGACAAGATGAAGGCGAACACGAACGGCGTGAGCGTCGGCGCCAGCAGCTTGAGCAGGGCCAGGAAGGCGACCGCCACGGCGATCCAGGCGAGCGTGCGCTTGGTGTCCTGCGTCAGCAACGGGGCGTTCATGGGCGGTCGGGGTCCTATGGCGGGTGGAGAGGTCCAGAAAGCAGCCAATGGGGGGCCGCATCCGGTAAAATCGCGATTTTACTGGACCGGCGGGTCGGGATTTCGTGACGGTCCGCCGCGTGCCGCCGGTTTTTTCCATTCAGACGACTGTATGAGCGCTTCCGAAACCCCATCCGCATCCGCATCGCGCGGCCTGTCCTACCGCGACGCGGGCGTCGACATCGAGGCGGGCGACGCCCTGGTCGACCGCATCAAGCCGTTTGCCAAGCGCACCCTGCGCGAAGGCGTGCTGGGCGGCATCGGCGGCTTCGGCGCGCTGTTCGATATCTCCAAGAAGTACCAGGAGCCGGTGCTGGTGTCCGGCACCGACGGCGTGGGCACCAAGCTCAAGCTCGCCTTCGCGCTCAACCGCCACGACACCGTCGGCCAGGACCTGGTCGCGATGAGCGTCAACGACATCCTGGTGCAGGGCGCCGAGCCGCTGTTCTTCCTCGACTACTTCGCCTGTGGCAAGCTGGATGTCGATACCGCCGCCACCGTGATCAAGGGCATCGCCCAGGGCTGCGAACTGGCCGGCTGCGCGCTGATCGGCGGCGAGACCGCCGAGATGCCCAGCATGTACCCCGCCGGCGAATACGACCTGGCCGGCTTTGCCGTCGGCGCGGTCGAGAAGCGCAAGATCATCGATGGCACCACCATCGCCGAGGGCGACGTGGTGCTGGGCCTGGCCTCGTCGGGCGCGCATTCGAACGGCTACTCGCTGGTGCGCAAGATCATTGAGGTGTCGCGCCCGGACCTGAACGCCGACTTCCACGGCCAGCGCCTGCAGGACGCCATCATGGCGCCGACGCGCATCTACGTGAAGCCGCTGCTGGCGCTGATCGACAAGCTGCCCGTCAAGGGCATGGCGCACATCACCGGCGGCGGCCTGGTCGAGAACGTGCCGCGCGTGCTGCCCGAAGGCGTGACCGCCGTGCTGCACCAGGACGCGTGGACGCTGCCGCCGCTGTTCCAGTGGCTGCAGAAGGCCGGCAACGTGGCCGATGACGAGATGCACCGCGTGTTCAACTGCGGCATCGGCATGATCGTCATCGTGTCGGCGGCCGATGCACCGGCCGCCATCGGCCACTTGAAGGACGCGGGCGAGACCGTCTACCAGATCGGCGAGATCCGCGCGCGCCAGCCGGGCGAAGCGCAGACCATCGTGATCTGACGCGAGCCTCGCGCCCAACGGAAAACCGCCGGGAAGTCCGGCGGTTGCCGCCGCGCCTGGCCGATATCCTTGAGCGGCTGCGTGTGCACTTCCAGTACCTCAGCGAGCAGATTGGCGAGATTGACAGCGAGATGGGCCAACAGCTTGCAGAGGACGATCTGGGTCAGCGCCTGTTGTCGATCCCAGGCGTGGGACCGATCACCGCGAGCGTGCTGGCGGCCGAGATAGGCGATGGCAAGCAGTACGGCAGCAGCCGGGACTTCGCTGCCTCGATTGGACTAGTACCTCAGCACAGAGGTTATGACAGTTTGGGTAGGTTGTAGGACAGGCAAGCAGTTGTGGTCAACGAGCAGCTCGATGCTGCGAGCGATGCCTGCTTGCCGGCGGA
>CAKKOY010000147.1 GCA_919592095.1 Ralstonia syzygii subsp. syzygii
AGGTGCTGGCATGGTCGCGATGGCGGCGCGCGCATCAGTGGCGCGCTCAGCAGTGTCACTACCGGGCGCGGGGATGTGCTCCGCCATTTTGAGCTACGGCTGTAGTATTAGACGGGAGGTTTTACAAGTGGGCAATCAGATCTTGCTGGTCGAACAGGACCAGGCAGAGGGGGAGCGACTGTCGTTGTCCCTGCGCGATGGCGGACACCACGTCCAGCGCGTCGACAGTCCAGCGCAGGCACAGGCCGCGATGCAGGCATCGCAGCCGGACCTGCTGCTGATGGAGTGGACTTGGCCGGAGTGCGAGTCGATCGACATGCTGCTGGCCCTGCGCGCCAGTGCGCACACGCGCAGCCTGCCGGTCATCGTGCTGTCGCGCCACGGCGATGCGCGCGCCAAGATCGCGGCGCTCGATGCCGGCGCTGACGACTACGTGGTCAAGCCCTGCGATGCGGGCGAGTTGCATGCCCGCATCCGTGCCGTGCTGCGCCGCCGCTCGCCGCCGCAGCAGCAGGGCGACGAGATCCTGCAGATCAACGGCCTGCGGCTCGATCCGCTCACGCTGGGCGTGACCGCGCAGACGGACGAGGGGCCGCGGCCGATCGCGCTGAGCCCGCTGGAATTCCGCCTGCTGCATTTCCTGGTGGCGCACCCGCAGCGTGTGCATTCGCGCACCCAACTGCTCGACCGCGTCTGGGGCAACCACGTCTTCGTGGGCGAACGCACGGTCGACGTGCACGTCCGCAAGCTGCGCGTGGCGCTGGAGGGCACGCTGTGCGACGGCCTGATCCAGACTGTGCGCGGCGGCGGGTATCGCCTGCTGGTCGGCAACGGTGCCCATAAGGGACAACCCGGCGAGGCCATCGACGCGCCATTCGAGGCCGCGACGCGCAAGCGTCAGCCCTCGGCTTATGGACGCCTTTCGGCGGCGCGTTCTGCCCGGGAGCCGGCCCGCCTGAGTGCCTGAGCGCCGACCGGGCCAACAAGACAGGATCGCATCGACAACGCCCTTCGCCTTGCAGGCCGCGAGGCGAAGGGCGTTGGTGTGTTTGTTTGTGTCAAGACATCCATATCGAGGGGAATCGACGATGAAGTTGTGGTGAAGCGGTATGTTGCTGGCCGGACTGGCCGTGGGTGCGCAGGCGCAGGAAATGACGCCGGGTCTGTGGGAGGGGCAGACGTCGTTCAGCGTCAACGGGAAGCCGGTCGCCATTCCCGACGAGCAGGGCCGTCAGCGCGCTTCCGTCACGCACACCGACTGCCTCACGCCCAAGGACGCGGCCGACGTCCGCTCGGCCTTCGAGCGTTCGTTCGCGCGCGACATGCCGGGTTGCCGCATCACCCGCTGGAGCCACGTGCTCGGCACGCTGAAGGTCGCGGTGTCGTGCGACGGGACGCACACGGGCGGCGTGGGCACCATGGAGGCGAGCGGCCCGCTGTCGGCGACGCACTTCGATATTTCCGGCGCCAGCCGGTTCCAGCATCCGCAGTTCGGTCCGATGACCAGCGGATTCCGCTATCAGGGCCGCTACCTGGGCGCCTGCAAGTCGTAACCCGGCACCGCGTGCCATGGAAGAACGGCCGGACTGTACAGACAGTGCCGGCCGTTTTTTTGCAGGGCGCGATCAGCGCTGATGTTCGCGCCAGCGCCTGAGCCATCCCAGCCCTTCGCTGGTGCCGGCGCGCGGCCGGTATTCGCAGCCGACCCAGCCGCTGTAGCCGAGCGTATCCATCAGCGCGAAGAGGTGCGGATAGTTCAGTTCGCCCTCGTCCGGTTCGTGGCGGTCGGGGACGCCCGCAATCTGCACGTGACCGATACCGTCGATGTACTGGCGCAGCTTGACCGACAGGTCGCCCTCCATGATCTGCGCGTGATACAGGTCGAACTGCACCTTCAGGTTGGGCGCGCCGACTTCCCGGCAGACCGCGTGCGCCTGGGCCTGGTGCGTCAGGAAGAAGCCCGGCATGTCGCGCGTGTTGATCGGCTCCAGCACGATGGTGATGCCGACGCTGGCCGCCTCGCGCGCCGCATGGGCGAGGTTCTGCACGTAGGTGGCGTGATGGCGGGCGCGATCATCGTGCGGGCCGATCAGGCCGGCCACGACATGCACGCGCGTATTGCCGAGCGCCTGCGCGTATTGGAGCGCGGTGGCGATGCTGTGCTTGAACTCGTCTTCGCGGCCCGGCAGCGAGGCGATGCCGCGCTCGCCGCCCGCCCAGTCGCCCGGCGGTGCGTTGAACAGCGCCTGTGCGAGGCCGTTGTCCTCCAGCCGCGCCTGCAGTTCGGCCTTGTCGTAGTCGTAGGGGAACAGGAATTCCACGCCTTCGAACCCATCCCGTGCGGCGGCGGCGAAGCGGTCGAGGAACGCATGTTCCGGATACATCATCGTCAGGTTGGCGGCAAAGCGTGGCATGGCAAGGGCTCCTGGGATCGTGTGGCGGCGGTGGGCTGACGGTCGGCTCGGGTGGCCATGTGCCTCAGCGCTCCTTCCCCACTTCCACCGCAAACTTCACCAGCTCCGCTTGTCCCTCGATGCCCAGCTTGCGCTTGAGGTTCAGGCGGTGCGATTCAACGGTGCGTACCGACAGTCCGAGCTCATCGGCGATGCGCTTGTTCGACCACCCTTGCGCGACGCCGTCGAGGATGTCGTGCTCGCGCGGTGTGAGCGCTTCCACCGGCGTGGGGGCCACGGCTTGCTCGGCCATGCGCATCGCCAGCTGGGCGCTGTAGAACGGGCGCCCGGCAAGTACCGCGTCGATCGCCTCGACCAGTTCGCTGGCGGGCGCGTCCTTCAGCACGTAGCCGCGCGCGCCGGCGCGCATGACCTGCCGCACGTACTCCAGGTTGTCGTGCATCGACAGCACCAGCACGGCGATCTCCGGAAACTGCTCGCCGAATTGTTCGGTCAGCGCGATGCCGTTCATGCCGCGCATGCCGATATCCATCAGCGCGAGGTCGGGCGACAGGGTCCGGGCGGCCCGCAGCGCGCCGTCGGCATCGCCAGCCTCGCCCACCACTTCGAAATGCGGCACGGCCTCGAGCCGCACGCGTACGCCATCGCGCACCAGCGGGTGATCGTCGACCAGCAAAAGCTTGACGGGCATGTTCATGTGGAAGCGGATGAGGACGAGGCGGCCGAGGCCAGCCGGGCGATCACGAGATGCGGCAGCGCCACGCAGACCTCGGTGCCGTGTGGGCCGGAGACGATGGTACAGGTGCCGCCCAGGGCGGCCATGCGTTCGCGCATGTTGCGCAGGCCGATGCCGTGTTCGGGATCGACCTGGACCGACTCTACGTCGAAGCCCGGGCCGTTGTCGCGGATCGACAGGCGCACCGCATCGACATCGTTCTCGAGCAGCAGGCCGATGCGGGTGGCGCCCGTGGCGTGGCGTTCGATGTTGGAGACCGCCTCCTGCGCGATGCGGAAGAACGCCGTGTTGCAGGCATCCGGCAACTGTACCGGCGGGCCGGCGGTCTCCAGGGCGATGGTGAAGCCGGGCTGGCGGTCTTCGTGGGCTTCGCGGGTTTCGCGCACCAGCAGCTCCAGCGCGGCGGCCAGGCCGAGATCGTCCAGCAGCGCGGGACGCAGGTTGTGCGACACGCGCCGCACTTCGCCCAGCGCCCCGTTGAGGCGGTCCAGCGCCCGGCGCAGCATGCCGGCGGCCTTGTCGGGCGCGGGTGCGTTCTGCAGCGGCGCGTGGCCGCGCGGCGGCTCGAGGTGGCTGTGCGCGGTCTCGAGCAGCAGCTTGGTCGAGACCAGCACCTGGCTGATGCCGTCGTGCAGTTCGCGCGACACGCGCGCGCGCTCGTCTTCCTGCGAATGCACCACCTGCTGCGCCAACTGGCGCAGCTTGGCATCGGCCTCGCGGTGATCGCTCACGTTGAGCGCCAGCCCGCTGCCGGCCACCAGCAGGATGCACACCACCGTGATGGCGACCACCCAGGCCAGTGTCTGGTCGATGTTGGCCTGGGCGCGCCGGTCGATCTCACGCAGGGTCTGCTCGACGTCGTCCAGGTACAGGCCGGTGCCGACCATCCAGCCCCATTGGGGAATCGGCTCCACATAGCCGAGCTTGGCCACACTCTGGTGGCTGGAGGGCTTGTCCCACAGGTAGCGCACGAAGCCGCCGCCGGCCTGCGCAGCGGCCACCAGTTTGCGGATGGTGGGCTGGCCGCGCGCGTCGGTCAGGTCCCACAGGTCGCGGCCGACCAGTTCGGGCTGGCGCGGATGCATCAGGTTGCGGCCGCGCAGGTCGTAGAGGAAGAAGTAGCCGTCCGGCCCGAAATCCAGGCGGGCCAGCGTGCGCATGGCTTCGTCGCGGGTGGCCTCGTCGCTGCGGCCGGAGGCCAGTAGCGGCGCGATCGCGCTGCGCGCCAGTTTCACGTGGGCGCGCAGCTCGGCCTCCTTGGCCTGCAGGTAGGCCGATTCCACCAACTGCCGCTCGTGCTGCGCCAGGGCGATCGACTGGTGCCGCACGGTCAGCATGATCGCCAGCATGGCGACGGTCAGCGGCGCAACGGCGAGCAACAGGATCTTTTGACGAAGCTTCATAACGGACGCGCTGGGATCGTGCACTGCAACACAACAGCGCGATTGCACACTCTACAATGCATGTGAAATGGTTTGCGTAGTACTACGGAGCAGTGCTGCGTAGTTCTCCGCTTGTGGCGCAGGGGCAGGCTGGCAAATACTACACGGCCTCCCCATCGACAGATAGGCGGGGAGATCATGCTTGCTGCCGTGCAGACGAAACCGAAACGGATCCCGTTCTGCGCCAGGCACGCCGGCCGGCAGGGGTGAACCAACACCCCGCATCCAGCAACTTCGACCAAGGTTCGAGGAGACCGACATGAGCTTCGTCAGGCAACACCTGATCTGGCTGGTTGTCGCCATTCTTGGCTCGTTTGCCTTTGCCACCGTCGCGCTCGCGCGCGGCGAGGCGGTCAGCGCGCTATGGGTGGTGGTGGCCGCCGTATGCATCTACCTGATCGCATACCGTTACTACAGCCGCTTCATCGCCGACAAAGTGCTCGGCCTGGACGGCACCCGCAAGACGCCGGCCTGGCGTCACAACGACGGGCTCGATTACGTCCCTACCAACAAGTACGTGCTGTTCGGCCACCACTTCGCGGCCATCGCCGGTGCCGGTCCGCTGGTCGGCCCTGTGCTCGCCGCGCAGATGGGCTACCTGCCAGGCATGCTGTGGATCCTGGCCGGCGTCGTGTTCGCCGGCGCGGTGCAGGACTTCATTGTGCTGTTCGTCTCCAGCCGCCGCGACGGCCGCTCGCTGGGCGACCTGGTGAAATCGGAGATGGGCACGGTGCCCGGCCTGATCGCGCTGTTCGGTGCGTTCCTCATCATGATCATCATCCTCGCCGTGCTGGCGCTGATCGTGGTGAAGGCGCTGGCCGGCTCGCCGTGGGGCACCTTCACGGTGGCGGCAACGATTCTGGTCGCCATCTTCATGGGCCTCTATGTGCGCTTCATCCGCCCGGGCCGCGTCGGCGAGGTGTCCATCATCGGTTTCGTGCTGCTGATGCTCGCCATCGTCGGCGGGCAGGCCGTGCATGAGAGCGCCGTGCTGGCGCCGCTGTTCACCTACGACGGCAAGGCACTCACGTGGATGCTGATCGGCTACGGCTTCGTCGCCTCGGTGCTGCCGGTGTGGCTGCTGCTGGCGCCGCGTGACTATCTGTCGACCTTCCTGAAGATCGGCACCATTCTCGCGCTGGCCGTCGGTATCCTGATCGTCGCACCGCAGATGCAGATGCCGTCGCTGACGCAGTTCGCGGCGGGCAATGGTCCGGTGTGGTCGGGCAGCCTGTTCCCGTTCCTGTTCATCACCATTGCCTGTGGTGCGGTGTCGGGCTTCCACTCGCTGATCTCGTCGGGCACCACGCCCAAGATGCTGGAGAACGAAACGCAGGCGCGCTTCATCGGCTATGGCGCGATGCTGATGGAATCGTTCGTCGCCATCATGGCGCTGGTGGCCGCATCGGTCATCAACCCGGGCGTGTACTTTGCGATGAATGCGCCGGCCGCGCTGGTCGGCACCACCGCCGATGCGGTGGCGCAGACGCTGTCCACGTGGGGCTTCGTCGTCACGCCGGACGTGTTGCTGCAGACCGCCAAGGATGTCGGCGAGAACACCATCCTGGCCCGCGCGGGCGGTGCGCCGACGCTGGCGGTCGGCATGGCGCACATCCTGCACCAGGTGGTGGGCGGCCAGGCCATGATGGCGTTCTGGTATCACTTCGCCATCCTGTTCGAGGCGCTGTTCATCCTGACCGCGGTGGACGCGGGCACGCGTGCCGGCCGCTTCATGCTGCAGGATCTGCTGGGCACCTTCGTGCCAGCCCTCAAGCGCACCGAATCGCTGGTGGCCAACCTGATTGCCACGGCGGTGACCGTCGCGCTGTGGGGCTACTTCCTGTACCAGGGCGTGGTCGATCCGCTGGGCGGCATCAATACGCTGTGGCCGCTGTTCGGCATCTCCAACCAGATGCTCGCGGCGATTGCACTGACGCTGGGCACCTGCGTGCTGATCAAGATGAAACGCGACCGCTACGTCTGGGTGACGCTGCTGCCGACCGCATGGCTGCTGGTCTGCACGCTGACGGCCGGCTGGCAGAAGCTGTTCCACCCGGATCCGAAGATCGGCTTCCTGTCACACGCCAACAGGTTTGCCGACGCCATTGCTGCCGGCAAGGTGCTGGCGCCGGCCAAGTCGATGGCACAGATGCAGCAGATCGTGCTGAACGATCGCATCGATGCCTTGCTGTGCGGCCTGTTCGTGCTGGTGGTCGTCAGCATTGCCTGGTATGGCTTGCGCACCGTGCTGAAGGCGCGCGCCCAGGCTCGCCCGACGGTCAACGAAACGCCGTACGAAGCGCTGGGCGCCACGCACTGACGCCCGCATCCGAGGGCGGCATGCGTGCGGCATGCCGCCGTCGCTCAAGGAGAAACGACCATGCGCGAAGAAATCGAATCCCTCGGCCGGTATCTGGGCCAGGCGATGCGCCTGATGGTCGGCGTGCCGGACTATGACACATATGTCCGGCACATGCAGGAAACCCATCCCGGCCAGCCGGTCATGACTTACGAGGCGTTCTTTCGCGAACGCCAGGACGCTCGCTACAAGGGCCGCGTGGGACGGTGTTGTTGACGACGACAAGCGTGTGTCGGGTAGACCCAGCAGGACGACCGCCGTGGCATGGCGACATGCTTGGCGGTTTTTTCTTGCGGGTTCGCTACATGGAGGGGCGTGCGGCCGCGGGCGGATCGCCGTGCTTGGCGCGGTAGGTCCTCTCCACCAGCTCGCGCAGCTTGGCCAGTGCCCCGGGGTCGCCCTGGGCCGCGGCACGGCCGTACCAGAGCTTGGCCTGTTCGATGTCCTGCGCCACCACGCCGGGCTCGCCGCGCTCGTAGTAGCTGCCGACGATGTATTGCGACGGTCCGTCGCCGGCTTCCGCTGCCTTCCTGTACCAGGTGAAGGCACGGCCGTAATCGCGCGGCACGCCCCGGCCGGTGAAGTAGTTGGTCGCCAGCGCACGCTGTGCCTCGATGTGCCCGCCGTTGGCGGCACGCTCGTACCACTTGTTGGCTTCCGGCAGGGAGCGCGGCACCAGTTCTCCGCGCTCGAACAGCTCGCCGTAGGCGAACTGCGCGTGCGTCATCTGGTTGTCGGCGGCGCGGCGCAGCCATTTGACGGCCGCCTCGGGCTGGGCAACGGTGCCTTCGCCGCGCATCAGCATCATCGCGTAGTTGAACTGGGCGAGACGGTTGCCGCGCTGGGCGGCTTCGGCAAACTCGTCGAAGGCGCGGCCGAACTCGTTGTGCTCGTAGTGCGCGATGGCAATCTGCGTGAGGGCGGCGGCATCGCCCTGGGCGTCCGCCGGCGAGGTGGCGGCGTGGGTTGGCGCGGTCCATCCGGCGGCCGCCAGCATGATCGCGGCCAGCGTCATCCCTGCGGTACGCGGGGTTCTGTGCTGCTGCGCTTGCCTGCCCATCGCCCGCTCCTCCTCGCGAAGATGGACCCAGTGTAGCGCTCCCCGCCGGTTCGCGTTGGCGCGATGGCCGAGTCACCCGCCGGCGCAACCGATCCGGTGCGGATCAAAAGAAAAGCCGCGGCATCCGGCGATGCCGCGGCCATTCAAATGGCGTTGTTGCATAAATCCGGTCGCCCGCGCGCGGCATGATGACGTTTACGCGCAACGGTCTGGGCAGATGGCGCGGTAAACAATCCGTCTGGCTGCGTAGATTGTCGT
>CAKKOY010000148.1 GCA_919592095.1 Ralstonia syzygii subsp. syzygii
CGTGCTCAACCGCATGGCTGCGCTTGCCCGCCCGCAGTCCGTCCGCGTCGACTGAATTACGCCTCACAGGGATGGCTTCGACTTCAAAGTCGATTTATGCAACAACGCCATACGAGGCGACAGCATCCGTGCAGCCGCAACCGTGCGTTAATTTCTCAACCCGGTTGGCGGAATGCCGATTGGAGATCCAATCAGCCCGTCGCAACGCAACTGGTGACCCACGCTTCTCAACGTTGTGGAAAAAACAGCAACCGAGTACAGTTGCGCCGTCTCCTCGGGGCGGCAGCCAAAAGAAATAACGCGCTCAAGCCCGGCGGCCGCATGCGTCGCGGCACGCAACCTCGAAACCATCCCTATCGGCCCAGCTGAATCCGTTGCATGTGCAGCAAACCCCTGGTTATCGACCTCGATGGCACATTGATTCGTTCGGATATCTTGATCGAGTCCGGGTTCGCCTATCTGAAATCCGCGCCACACCGATTCTATGAGCCGCTGCTGTGGCTTGCGCGTGGCGGCAAGTCTGCCTTGAAAGCGCGTCTTGCCGATACAACGGACCTCGACGTTACCGTTCTTCCCTACGACGCCGCCGTGCTCGAATGGCTGAGCGCCGAGCGTGCCTCGGGCCGCACGCTGGTGCTCGCTACGGCCAGCCACGAGGGCTACGCGCAAGCGATTTCCGCGCATCTCGGACTCTTCGACAAGACATTTGCCACGAACGACAGCATCAACCTGTCTGCCCGCAACAAGTGCGACCGGCTCGTGGCCGAATACGGCGAGAAGGGCTTCGACTATGTGGGCAACTCGCATGATGATGTCGTTGTGTGGCAGTCCGCCGAACGCGCCTATGTCGTCAATCCCGACGGCGGTGTTGAGCGTGCCGCGCGCAGACTTGGCAACGTCGAGCGTGTGATCGATTCGCGCCCTTCGCCCCTCAAGGCCTGGTGCAAGTCGCTGCGCATGCATCAATGGCTGAAGAATCTGCTCATCTTCGTGCCATTGCTGGCTGGCCATCTGCTGGGTTCGCCTGAGCAGGTGCTGGAGGCGCTGCTGGCGTTCCTGGCGTTCGGCCTGTGTGCGTCGAGTGTCTACCTGCTCAATGATCTGCTGGATCTCGAAGACGATCGCCATCACCCCGTCAAACGCAAGCGACCGTTTGCTTCCGGCGCGCTTCCGCTGTTGTGGGGCGGGGGGATGTTCCCGATCCTGCTTGTCACTGCATTCCTGGTGGCCTGGCTGTTCCTGCCATGGCGGTTCGCGGCCGTACTGCTGGGCTACTACGCGCTGACGCTCGCCTACTCGGCATTCCTGAAACGCCGCGTGATGATCGATGTCGTCGTGCTCGCCGCGCTCTACACCATACGCATCATCGCCGGCGCTGCTGCCGTAGGGGCTCACCTCACGTTCTGGCTGCTCGCCTTCTCGATGTTCCTCTTCCTGAGCCTGGCGCTCGTCAAGCGCTATGCGGAATTGCATGCAACGAGGGCGCGCGGACTCCTCAAGACGCGTGGCCGCGGCTACGAGGCGAGCGATCTGCCGATGATTTCGTCGCTCGGCTCGGCGGCGGGCTACCTGGCCGTGCTCGTGCTTGCGCTATACATCCAGGACGCCAAGACAGCGAGCCTCTACCGGCATCCACAGGCGATCTGGCTCGCCTGTCCGCTGATGCTGTACTGGATCAGCCGGACCTGGATCATCACGCACCGCGGCCAGATGCACGACGACCCCGTCGTGTTCGCCATACGTGACCGGGTGAGTCTCGCCGTCGTTGCGCTGTGCGGTTTCATCTTCTGGGCGGCGATCTGAACAATGGGAACCGTTCAGTCTTGGGGCCGCTACCCATACGAACCGCAGCAAGCGCATGCGGTCGCATGGCGCGATGCCCTGGATACGGCCTGGCTTGCGGCGAAGGGAGAACATGGCACAACGCTCGCATTCGGCAACGGACGCAGCTACGGCGACAGCTGCCTGGCGGCGTCCGGCCATGTGATGCAGACGCGGCCGCTCGACCGCCTGATCGCCGCGGACTGGAACGCCGGCATCCTGCGAGCAGAACCCGGCGCGACACTCGAACAGCTGCTGGAGGTCGCGATCCCGCGCGGCTGGATGCTGCCGGTGACGCCGGGCACCAAATACGCGACGCTTGGCGGCGCCATCGCCAATGACGTCCACGGCAAGAACCACCATGTCCGCGGCACGTTTGGACGGCATGTGCGCCGCCTCGGCCTTGCCCGCAGCGACGGCTCGCAACTCGAGTGCGCGCGGAACAGCCATGCCGAACTGTTTGCTGCGACGATCGGCGGACTCGGGCTGACCGGTCTCATCACGTGGGCCGAGATCCAGTTGATGCCGATCCGCTCGAGCCTGGTCGACGTGACCAGCATTCGCTTCGGCAACCTCGACGAATTCTTCGCACTCTCCGAGCGCCTCGATCCACTGCACGAATACAGCGTGGCCTGGGTGGACTGCCAGAGCACAGGCGCCGCGCTCGGACGCGGCGTTTTCATGGTGGGCGACCATGCCAGCGACGGCCCGCTCACCGTCGATCGGCGTCCCAAGCGCAGCGTTCCGTTCACGTTGCCCATCCCGCTGTTCAACCGCGTCACGCTGCGCGGCCTCAATGCTCTCTATTTCCGGGGCAGGCGCGGCGGTGAAGTTCGCTCCAGGGCGAGCTACGACAGCTATTTCTATCCACTCGACAGCCTGCTCGAGTGGAACCGCATCTACGGCCGGTCGGGCTTTCAGCAACACCAGTCCGTGATCCCCCCGCAAGCGGCGCGGGACGCGATACGGGCAATTCTCGACGCCATCGCGGCAAGCGGCACCGGCTCATTCCTGGCCGTGCTCAAGCGCTGCGGCAACCTGGCGTCACCTGGTCTGCTGTCGTTCCCGATGGAAGGGACGTCGCTCGCCCTTGACTTTCCACAGCGCGAGGCATCAAACACGCGCCTGTTCGCGCGGATCGACGCGATCGTGCGGGAAGCGGGGGGGCGCCTGTATCCGGCCAAGGATGCGCACATGTCCGGCGCGGATTTCCGTGCCGCTTATCCGCAATGGCAGCAACTCGAAGCGCTCCGGGATCCCGCCATGCTGTCGCGCTTTTGGGAACGAACCACTCGAACATGAAAAACATCCTGATCGTTGGCGCAACCTCCGCCATCGCGATCGCCTGTGCGCGGCAATGGGCCGCCGAAGGCGCCCGCTTCTTCCTGGTGGCCCGCAACGGCGAGCGCCTCAAGCAGGTCGCCGACGACCTGAGCGCGCGCGGCGCGCAACTCGCCAGCAGCCACCAGCTGGACATCAACGACCTGGAACGCCACGCGGACATGTTCGAACAGTGCCTGTCTGCGCTGGGTACGATCGATATCGCCCTGGTCGCCCCGGGCACGTTGCCGGATCAGGCGGCCTGCCAGGCGGATCCGGCTGTCGCGGTGCGCGAGTTCAATACCAACGCCACCTCCGTCATCGCCCTGCTGACGCGGGTTGCCAACACGCTCGAAACACAGCGCAACGGCGCGCTGGCGGTCATTTCGTCGGTGGCGGCAGATCGCGGCCGCCCTTCCAACTATCTGTACGGCAGCGCGAAGGCCGCCCTCTCGGCCTTTTGCGAAGGACTGAACGCGCGCCTGTTCAAAGCCGGCGTGCACGTCCTGACGATCAAGCCGGGCTTTGTCTCGACGCCGATGACCGCGGGGCTGCCGTTGCCCGGTCCGCTTGTCGCATCCCCGGAAAAGGTCGCCAGCGACATCATGCGTGCCATCGGCAAGCGCAAGGACACGCTGTACACGCCGTGGTTCTGGTCGATCATCATGCTGATCATCCGGTCGGTGCCGAAGCCTGTTTTCAAGCGGACGTCACTATAAGGAAGCCCGGTGAGGAAGGAACGTATCAGCAGCGGCCGCCTGCTTTTTGCCCTTGGCCTCATCACGCTCGTCGCCACCGCATACGCGATCTGGACCCACGACTCGCCCGTCCCGTATGGCGATCAGTGGTACGGCACGATCAGCTTCCACCTGCGTGTCCGGCAGAATCCGTGACAGGCATTCTTTGAACAACACAACGAGCACCGCCTGACCTTTTCTCGGCGCTTGTTTTTCGCCGACATCCGCTCCCAGGCATGACCCCGAGCCTTCCCAGAACAGACGCATGAACCCAACCCGCATTGTCCTCCCAGGCGGCGCCGGCCTTGTCGGCCAGAATCTCGTAGCGCGACTCAAGGCGCGCGGCTACACCAACCTCGTCGTGCTCGACAAGCACAAGGCCAATCTCGATGTGCTGCGCTCGGTCCACCCGGAGATCACCGCCGTGTTCGCCGACCTCGCCGAGCCGGGCGACTGGGCCAGGCATTTCGAAGGCGCCGATGTGGTCGTGATGCTGCAGGCCCAGATCGGTGCGCCGACGCGCGAGCCGTTCGTCCGCAACAACATCGACTCGACGCGCTGCGTGCTCGATGTGATCAAGCGGCATGCCATTCCGTACACCGTCCATATCAGCTCGTCCGTCGTCAAATCGGTCGGCGAAGACTGGTACACCGAGACCAAGCGCGAACAGGAAGAGATGGTGCTCGCCTCGGGCATCGAGTGCGTCGTGCTGCGGCCGACGCTCATGTTCGGCTGGTTCGACCGCAAGCACCTCGGCTGGCTGTCGCGCTTCATGCAGCGCGTTCCGGTGTTTCCGATTCCGGGCAGCGGGCGCTACATGCGCCAGCCGCTTTACGTCGGCGACTTCTGCAACGTGATCATCAGTTGCATCGACTCGCAGATCCAGGGGCAGACCTTCGACATCACCGGACTGGAGCGCATCGATTACATCGACATCATCCGGCAGATCAAGCGCGTGACCCGCGCACGCTGCGCGATCGTGCGCATCCCCTACAGCCTGTTCTATGTCCTGCTGAATATCTATGCCCTCTTCAGCAAGAATCCTCCGTTTACGGTGGACCAGCTGAAGGCGCTGACCGCCGGCGACGAGTTCGAAGTGATCGATTGGGAAGGCATCTTCGCGATCCGCGCGACGCCGTTTGCCAAGGCGATGGACGAGACGTTCAACGATCCGACCTACAGCCACATCGCACTTGAATTCTGACGGGACGACGACCATGACTACGGAACGCATTGCAGTGCTGGGCGCGGGGCCGATGGGCCTCGGCGCGGCCTATCAGCTCGTCAAGGACGGGCGCAAGCCCGTGATCTTCGAGGCCGACGACAGGGTGGGCGGCATGGCGGCCTGCTTCGACTTCGGCGGGCTCTCGATGGAGCGGTACTACCACTTCCACGCGATTTCCGATCATGCCTTCCTGGACGTACTGCGGGAACTCGGCATCGAAGACAAGATGCAGTGGCGCGAGACGAAGATGGGCTACTTCTACCAGGGCCGCGTGCAGCCCTGGGGCAACCCCATCGCGTTGCTGAAATTCAAGGGGCTGAGCCTGCCGGCCAAGATCCGCTATGGGCTGCACGCCTTCCTGTCGACCAAGCGCAATGATTGGAAGCCGCTGGACCGCATCGAAGCCTCGGGCTGGATCCGCCGCTGGATTGGCGAGGAGGCCTGGGAAGTGCTGTGGCGGCGCCTGTTCGACTACAAGTTCTACGACTACGCGTACAACCTGTCCGCGGCGTGGATCTGGAGCCGGATTCGCCGCATCGGCCGCTCGCGCTACGACCTGTTCCACGAGAAGCTCGGCTATCTCGAGGGCGGCTCCGACACGCTGCTCGAGGGCATGCGCCACTACATCGAGGCGAACGGCGGCGAATTCCGGCTCGGTACGCCTGTGCAGAAAGTCGTGATCGAAGGCGGCGCGGTCACGGGCATCGAGACCCGGGACGGCCTCGAACCCTTCGACAAGGTAATCAGCACGATTCCGCTGCCCTACGTGCCCAGGGTCATGCCCGACCTGCCGGCCGGCATCCTGGACGCGTTCAGGAGCGTGAAGAACATCGCGGTCGTCTGCGTGATTGCCAAGCTGAAGAAGCCCGTCACCGAGAACTTCTGGCTGAACACCAACGATCCGGACATGGACATCCCCGGCATCGTCGAATACACCAACCTGCGACCGCTCGATCAGCACATCGTCTACGTGCCGTTCTACATGCCGGGCGAGCATCCGAAATACCAGGAGAGCGACGCGGTCTTCATCGACAAGGTGAAGCACTACCTGATGAAGATCAATCCGGACCTGGCGGCGGACGACTTCGTCGACGTGCGCGCCAGCCGGTACCGCTTTGCACAGCCGATCGGCGAACCCGGCTACCTCGACCGCCTGCCGCCGATCCAGTTGCCGATGAAGGGCTTGCTGGTTGCGGATACGTCGTATTACTACCCCGAGGACCGGGGCATCTCCGAAAGCATCGGGCTGTCGCGCAAGATGGCGAGGATGCTATGACGCGCACGCCTGCCGCCATCAAGCAGACCTTCGTCTCGCGGCATTTCCTGCTGTTCCTGTTGACCGGCGGCGTTGCCGCTGCAGTCAATTGGGGGAGCCGGATCGTCTACAACGTCTGGATGCCTTATTCCGCCGCGATCGTCGTCGCCTATGTCACGGGGATGATCACGGCGTTCATCCTGGCGAAGCTGTTCGTCTTTACCGAAAGCACGCAGTCCACCACGCGATCGATCGTCTTCTTCACGCTGGTGAACCTGGTGGCGGTGCTGCAGACATGGGGCGTGAGCGTCGGTCTCGCCTACTACGTGTTTCCTCGGCTGGGGCTTGATTGGCACGCGCGGGAAATCGCGCATCTCATCGGCGTGGCGGTGCCGGTGTTCACGAGCTACATCGGGCACAAGCGATGGAGTTTCAAGCACTAGGCCGAAGCGCCATGAAGGTGCTATCCCACACGTGACTTGCCGCGCCGGGTTGTCGTGCCGGTGCGACTGATGGCGCCAGGCCGCCGGCCCCCAGGCATCCCGGGCGCGATCCCGGCAACTACCCCCCCACCCAGCGCCTGCATCAACACGGCGGAATCGAGCAAACGGTCCGCGCGGCTCTGCACCTGCTGCTGCATCGCCTGGTCAACCTGGCGCTGGGCATCGAGCAGCGCGAGCGTGCTGATGCCGCCCGCGGCGTAGCGAGCTTGCGCGGCGCGCAGGGTCTGCGTGGCCTGATCGGTGGCCAGAGCGCGGGCCTGCAACGTGCGCGCGTCGTTGTGCACGGCATGCAGCGCGTCGGCGACCTCCTGCAACCCCTGCAGCACCGCCTGCCGGTACGCCGCACCGGCCGCGTCGTAGGCTGCTTCGGCCTCGCGCTTGCGGGCGCGCAGCGTGCCGCCGTGGAACAACGGCTGCGTCAGCGAACCGCCCAGGTTCCAGATGCTCGACCCCGCACCGAACAGGTTGCGAAAGCGCGTGGTCTCCGAACCCAATTCGGCGGACAGCGTGATGCGCGGGAACAGATTGGCCGTGGCCACGCCCACATTGGCGCTGGCCTCTCGCCAGATTGCCTCGGCGGCGCGGATGTCGGGGCGGCGCTGGGCCAGCGTGGACGGCAGCGACACAGGCAGCGTATCGGGCAGCCGCAGCGCGTCGAGCGGCGGCAGGTCCGGCAACGCTGCCCCCGGCTCACGGCCCAGCAGCACCGACAACCGGTGCCGCGCCTGGGCCGCCTGCAGCGCGAGCGGCGGCAAGGTGGCCTCCGTCTGCGCAACCAGGGTGCGCTGCGACAGCACATCCACCCGGGCGACGCCACCGGCGCCAAAGCGCCGTTCGGTAATGACCAGTTGATCGCGCTGCGCGGCCAGCAGGCGCTGCGTGGTGGCGATCTGTGCGTCCAGCGAGGCAACGCGCACCACGGCCGTCACCACGTTGCCGGCCAGCGACAGCCGTGCCGCCTCCAGTTCGTAGCGCTGCGTATCGACCTGCGCGCGCGATGCCTCCAGCGCACGCCGCACGCCGCCGAACAGGTCCAGCACATACGATACCGACAGCGACGCCGAATACAGCGTGAAGGGCCCCGGCTTGGGCGTGTTGAAGCCGAACGCCTCCGGATTCACCTGCTGGCGCACCGCCGAGGCCGTGCCGTCCACCGACGGCAGCACCGCGCCGAATTGCGCATCGGCTTCAGCCCAGTACTACAGCCGTACCTATCGCCTATGATGTTGTCCATGTGAGATGAGACGATCATGGTCCGATGCAAGGAACGGTGAGTGGCTGGGAGAGAGAGCTGGAAGGGTTGCAC
>CAKKOY010000149.1 GCA_919592095.1 Ralstonia syzygii subsp. syzygii
GCTCGCTTGTGTGTGTCCCTGCGCATCTTTCCGGCAAAAGACGACAATCTACGCAGCCAGACGGATTGTTTACCGCGCCATCTGCCCAGACCGTTGCGCGTAAACGTCATCCTGCCGCGCGCGGGCGACCGGATTTATGCAACAACGCCGAAAGGAATTGCCGGCAAAATTCTATGTTTTAAATTCTGATATTCGCAACAATCAATGTTGCTTGTGAGATTTTTTTTGAAATTTTCTGATGCGGACTCTCGCTATAATCCCGGCCGCTTATTTCACGGCGGCAGGAAATCGCCGCATTCTTTTGCCGGAACATGGCCGTCGGCGGCCCGGTGGGCGATTCCGCGCACCGGACGTTGCCAACGGCCGTGGCTTCAGTGCCGGGCAACAGGCCGGACCGGAACCCCAGTCACCAGTCGAGCTTCGGGTCGTTGACCAGCGGAAGGGGCGGGCGCTTCTTTACCTTTCCGTTCTGCATATCGACCCAATTGACCGCAACGGCGAGCCCGTTGTCCTTGAACAGCGCAGCGACCTCTTCCAGTTGCGCCTTCGAGCGATCGTTGTATTCGCTGAATCGGCCGGAATCGTTGTCGATGATCAGGCGCCCTGCCTCGTCCGCATAGAGCGTGCCGCTGATGCGCGCCTCCGGTATCCGGCGACCGCCAACGAGCGTCGGATGCCCCAGGTGAAGCACGCCGCAGCCATCGGGTTTCTGCACTTGGATGTTCCCGATGATGAGTGTTCCATTGCGGGACATATCCCACTTGTACTTGAACACGCCAGGCTCCTTGACAAGCCGGTCCAAGTCGATCAAGTCGGGCAGAGAACGAGGCCCATCCGTCAATCCGCCGCGTGCAATGTCGGCCTGGGTTTTGATGCCCGTTGGTGTCACCAGGATCCGGGTGGGATTGACGCAGGTACGCCACCCGCCCTGCGGCAGCTCCTCTCTTTCATCGCGCTGGATCGCGCTTTTGCCGCGCTTGCCGCGTGCCGGCTGCGCGCTGCCGTACTTTTCCGTCAGGGTCTTCCCGTGCCGCACCCGGTACTTGTCCGGATCAAAGTGGAAAGGCGCGCGTTGCAGCGACCCGCCACCGGACAGCGTGCGCTCGAGGCGGTGATGCCCGGTGCCATCGGGAGCGGCCATTCGGGCCGATGTGGCCCGCTGGAGCGACGGCTGGGCTTCCCCCGAAGCGCCGGCCGCAGGCTTGAGTCCGGAGAGCGCCGGGGCACGCGACTTCCCCTTTGGCGCCTGCTCTGATCCTGACGGCGGCGACGCGCTTGCCGTGTCGCCGCCATGCCATGCAAACCCCGTGATACGACCGATTTTCAACATGCCTGCTTCGTTGTGGAGGGGCCCTGACATCGGGCCCGGTTATCAAGGCGGCAACTTATCAGCAGAAATGTCATGGACAGGACATCGCTTCGCTTCGCGACCCGGATGTTCGGCCATGCGGCCGGGCAAGCCCGCCGGCAGTGCTGGGCAAGGTGCATGGCCGGGCATCGGACCGCTGGATGCGAATGGCGCGATCGAGCCGCGCGGGCCGCCCGAAGCCGGCCGGCGACCCTCGATCTCAGATGATGTCGCCCAGCCGCGTTCCTGCTGTCGATCGGGGTGTTCGGCGTGGGCTTCGTGGTGCGGCCGCTGGGCGGCGTGGTGATCGGCGCGTATGCCGATCGCGTCGGGCGCAAGAAGGCGATGGTGCTGACCATCATGATGATGGCGCTGTCCGGCGCGCTGATCGCCACCGCGCCCACTGACGCCACGGCGGGCGTGCTCGCGCAGATGATCGTGCTGGCCGCACGGCTGATGCAGGGCTTCGCGGCCGGCGGCGAGTTCGGGCCGGGCACCACGCTGCTCGTCGAATACGCCTCCGACCGCACGCGCGCCTTCTTCGCCAGCTGGAACTTCGCGGCGACGGCACTGGGGCTCGCGCTCGGGGCGGCCGTGGCCACGCTGGTCAACGTGTCGCTTAGCAAGGAGGCGGTGCTGACCTGGGGCTGGCGGCTGCCGTTCCTGCTGGGCATCGTTGCCGCACCGGCCGGGATGCTGATCCGCCGCCGGCTCGAAGAAACCCTGGAAGACCGCGTACCGGGCCGGGCCGGGCCAAGCCGCAAGGCGCACTGAAGGCCGCGCTGACCACGCACCTCAGGCTGACCCTCCTCGGCACCGTTGCCGAGCTGGGCGGTTCGGTGTCGGTCTACATCACGGCGCTTCCTGCCGAGCCACGCGGTGCGCACGCTGCATCTGTCGCCCACGGCGGCGGTGGCCTCGGGCGTGGTCAGCTCGCTGGTGCTGTTCGCCGCCGCGCCCATCGCCGGGCGACTGGCGGATCGCTACAGCCGTAAGCGCGTGCTGATTCCCTCGCGTGTACTGATGCTGCTGGTGGTCTATCCTGCCTTTGCGTTCCTCGGCGCGCATCCGACGCCGCCGCCGGCACTGTACGCGGTGTCGGCGCTGCTGGCGGTGTTCGTGGCCGCGCAGATCGTGCCGGTGCTGGTGATGATTCCCGAACGGTTCCCGAAGCACGTGCGCGCCACCGGCATTGCGTTGACGTATGTGGTCAGCGCGTCGTTCTTCGGCGGGTTCTCTCCGTTCGTCGCGAGCTGGCTGGTGGAGCGCTCGGGCAATCCGCTGGCGCCGGCGTGGTACGTGGCGGCGGCGTGCCTGGTGTCGCTGGTGCCGGTGATCTGGCTGAAGGACCGCACCGGCCAGGCTCTCTGAAAAGGATGTCGCATGTCGCACAACGCTGAACTCGTCGGCCTCTGCGCGGTGGAGCTGCGCCGCATGATCGGCGCCAGGACCCTCTCGCCGGTCGAGCTGCTGGAAGCCTGCATCGAGCGGATCGAGATCGTCAACCCCGCCGTCAACGCCATCACGGCGACGTGCTATCCGCAGGCGCGCGAAGCCGCGCGGGCGGCCGAGCGCGTGGTGCTCGACGGCTCGCCGCTCGGCCTGCTGCACGGGCTGCCGCTGGGCGTGAAGGACCTGGAGGACACCGCCGGCCTGCTGACCACCTATGGCTCGCCCACCGCGCGCGCCAACGTGCCGGCGCGCGATGTGCTGCTGGTGGAGCGGCTGCGTGCGGCGGGCGCGGTGCTGGTGGCCAAGACCAACGTGCCGGAATTCGGCGCCGGCGCCAACACGCGCAACCCGGTATGGGGCGCCACCGGCAACCCGTTCAACCCGATGCTGAACGCGGGCGGCTCGTCCGGCGGCGCAGCCGCGGCGCTGGCGTGCGACATACTGCCGGTCTGCACCGGCTCCGATACCGGCGGCTCGCTACGCATTCCGGCGGCCAAATGCGGTGTGGTCGACTTCCGTCCGTCGCCCGGCCTGGTGCCGAACACGCGCAAGCTGCTGGGGTGGACACCGCTCTCGGTGGTCGGCCCGATGGGGCGCACGGTGGCCGAAGCCTGCCTGCAGCTGGCCGCCACGGCCGGCCTGTCGGCGGGCGATCCGCTCAGCTACGATGCCGATCCGCTCGCCTTCGCCACGCCCGCGCCCATCGACCTCGGCACACTGCGCGTCGGCTGGACCGAAGACTTCGGCTGCTGCGATGTCGATGCCGGCATCCGCGCGCTGTTCCGCGAACGCATGGCCGCCATCGCGCCGATGTTCCGCCTGTGCGAGCCGGTGCGGTTCGAGCTGGGCGACGTGCACCGCTGCTTCGACGTGGTCCGCGCCGAGAGCTTCGTCGCCGGTATGCGCGATGCCTACGCGCGCGACCCGGCCTCGCTCGGCCCCAATACGCGCGGCAACTACGAACTGGGCGCCGCGATGACGCAGGCCGACTGCGCCTGGGCGCACGCCGAGCAGACCCGCATCCTCAAGCGCTTCCAGGCGGCCTTCGCGCACTACGACGTGATCCTGTCGCCCACCACGCCGGTCTCGCCGTTTCCGTGGAGCGAGCTGTACGCCGCGCAGATCGACGGCCGCGCGCAAGAGAACTATTACCGCTGGCTGGCGCTGACCTACGTCGTCACGCTCACCACGCACCCCGCGCTGTCGCTGCCGTGCGGGGTCGACCACGCCGGCATGCCGTTCGGCCTGCAGATCGTCGGCCCCTTCCGGGGCGACCGCAAGACGCTGGCCGTGGCGCACGCGCTGGAGCAGGCCTGCGAAGCTTCTGCTACGCTGCGGCGCCCGCGCCCGGACCTGTCCAGGCTCGCGCAGCCGACGCCGGCCCTCAAATCCATCGTGACCGCACCGCCCGTCTTCGATGCCGCCGAGCGCGGCATGGGTACGTCCGCGGTCTGAACCTCCACTGAGCCCTTCCGACATGACCACCGACATCCAGCGCCTGCACACCAACGCCCGCATGAGCCAGATCGTGATCGCCAACGGCATCGTGCATCTGGCCGGGCAGGTGCCCGACATCGATCACGCATCGATCACCGAGCAGACCAACAACATCCTCGCGCGCATCGACCGGCTGCTGGCCGAAGCGGGCGTGGACAACACGCGCCTGATCTCCGCCAACATCGGCTGCTGCCGTTCCTGTAGCGGTACTGGCGCCACTCGCATCCGGCCCGGCACGCGGCCATCGCGCGCGCCTATGCGCCGCTGATCGAACACTGCGTGACCGAGCACCGCGCGCTGGCCGAGGCCGCCGGCGTGGCCAGGCTGCTGCGCCCGATCGGCTGGATGAAAGTCTTCCGCAGCGCCGCCAAGCAGGATGCCGCCACACGTGAGGCCGAGCGCTGGAACCGCGAATACGGCGTGACCTTCGAAACGCTGGACCCGGCCCGCCTGCGCGCCGCCGAACCGCACCTTGATCCGGCACTGCTGGGCGGGCTGCACTACACGGCATCGGATTCCTGCAGCGATCCGCACGCGCTGGTGAGCGCGTACGCGCGGTATTTCGAGCAGCTCGGCGGCCGCCTCTTCGAAGGCGATGCGAATACGCTCACCGGCAGCCCACCGTGGTGCGTGCGGACCGCGCAAGGCGAAGTCCGCGCAGACAACGTCGTGGTGGCGATGGGGCCCTGGTCCGAGGTGATCACCTCGCGCCTGGGCTACCGGTTGCCGCTGGCCGTCAAGCGCGGTTACCACATGCATTACCATCCCGCGCCGGGCGCGCAGCTGAACCACGCCGTGCTCGATGCCGACGGCGGCTACGTGCTGGCGCCGATGGCACGCGGCATCCGCCTGACCACGGGTGCCGAACTGGCCCACCGCGACGCGCCCAAGACGCCGGTGCAGCTGGACGCCGTCGAGCCCGTCGCGCGCAAGCTCTTCCCGCTCGATGGCCGCATCGACGCCGAACCCTGGATGGGCGCGCGGCCGTGCACGCCCGACATGCTGCCCGTCATCGGCCCCGCGCCGCGCCATGCCGGCCTGTGGTTCGCCTTCGGCCATGCGCACCATGGCCTCACGCTCGGCCCGATCACCGGACGCTTGATCGCTGAGATGATGACGGGCGCGCCGCCCATCGTGGACGTGCGGCCGTTTCGGGCGGAGCGGTTCTAGGCGCCACGATCCCGACCGCTCGAACGGCGAACGCCCTGCCCCGCGACGACTGCCTTCAGCTCGACGACTTGCAAGCCGCCACGCAGTTGACGGAAATCGTGCCGCCGCCATCGCTGTGCGCCCAGACCACGTCGCCGCTGGCGGTAGTCGTCATCTCCTGGAACGGATCGATGGACAGCGCCATCTTCACCGGCCCGTCCAACATCTTGCCCGTGGCGGCATCGGCCACGGCCAGCACCAGCTTGCCGCCGGATTTCCATCCCATCAGCAACTGGTTTGTGCCGTATGCCTCCATGTACGGCCGGAACGGATACGCGGTATCGATCGAGGTCGCCGCCGCGATGGCGCGCACCGGCTGCATGACCGACCCGCTATTGGGCAGTTTCGCCAGCTTGAGCGACAGCTTGCCGCCGGCCGGCTCGATGTAGTGCAGCCAGAAACCATTGCTGGCGGAAACAAGACCGCCCAGTGCGCGTTGCGACGGATCGGTATCGTTCAGCCACTGCAGCGTGTCCTGCCTGGCGGCCGGCGCTGCCATGTGCGCATATTGCATCGCGTTGGGATCCCCGTCGCCATGGCAGACGGCGGCCCATTGCGAGCCGTTATAGCCGGCGCGCACCGACCAGCTGTGGCTGCATTCCCAATCCCAGCCGCCGGGCACCAGGGCACCCGAATCGGCGCGCACGAACCGGAGGGTATCGCCGGCGTGAATGTCCACTTCGCCCGCCACGCCCGGCCGGGCCGTCGACATGGCGGAGCGGAAGTAGACCTCGATGGTCTTGCCGTCGGTCGCCAGTCGCGCGGTATGGCCGTACCACCAGATGAACTGGGCACCGACGCTGTCGGCATTGGCCTTCTTGGTCAGCGTGGTGCGTGCGATCTGGCTGCCATTGGCACGCAGCAGCACAAGATCCATCTTGCCGCAGACCGCGTTGCCCGGCGTGCTGGCGCTGTAGCGGTACTTGGGCGAATAGATGTCCGAATCGTTGGCAACCACGGCCAGCGCGAGCCCGCCGTTGGCCGTCGCCAGCGCGGCATGCACCTGCTGACCCTCCACGCTCGGCAGCGATTGGGCGAGCACATCGTTGGCCGTGAGCGTCGACAGGCGGATGCGGTTGGAGACCGTATCCGTCTAGGCCAGCACCGCTGTGCCGTCCGGGTGCGGCGCGATCACCGTCGGCGTGTATTCATCGCTGGGCGATACGTTGCCGCCTACGGCTACGCGGATCGCATGCACGCGCTGATCCAGCGGATCGCATGCTGTCGTGGTCCCAGCCAATACAGCCACGCCCGAGCATACCAGCGCCGCAGTGCCGGCCATCAGAGGAAGAACGGTCTTCATGGTCGATTCTTCTTTGTCGGCAACGTACTGGGCAAGTTAGTACCCCGGCGTCCGGGGCACCCTCAACTTTCCTCAACGGGCAGGCCGTTTTGCAGCGTGCCGCCAGCAAGGACTACAGCCGTTGCCGATCGGCATGCCCCGATTGTGTTCGAGACATGGGCCGATGCGGATTCCATCCGCCATGCGTTGAACGGTTTCGTTCGCCACGCCAAGAGGCGGTGCGGCTCAAGCCAGCCCGCCCTGGCACAGATGCTGAATCGACAAGTCATCATCGAGCCCGTACTTGGAGCCCTCGCGGCCGTGGCCCGATTCCTTCACGCTGCCGAAAGACGCGGCCTCGCTGGCGAGGGTGCGCCGAACCCACCTCCCGATACAGCTCACCATTCGCAGAACAGTCAGTGATTTCCGCCGGCAGCACCGCAGACCGCGACAACTCCAGTACCGTTACCGACATCAATCATTGTGCAGAGTGCATCATGGATGGAATCGGGGCACAGCCCACCACGCGGACGAACCCGCTTTACGATACGCCGACAAGATCATCTCGCCGTCCGTCAACGAACACGCAGCAAGCGCAAGCGCCGCGCCACACCCGGCCACACGAATTGGCAGGACTCGGCAATTGGAGGACCGAGGGTGCCATGGCATCACCGGCGAACGACTTCCCGTCGATTACGCGTCGCGCCAAACTGCCGGCTTCTCCGGACAGCTCCCCCGTTGGCGGATTCAGCGCCTCGCGGGCGCTTGAGACAACGCTGCAGCCATATGTAACCCGGTCCGGACAGGTGTTCCAACCGATAGCATCCCTGCCTGAGGCGGAACGCAATGCGCTTCTCAGTGCCAACGATCCCGTTCGCAAGCTCGGCCTGACAAACGCATCCACGTTCTATAGTGCAATGGACAAGAGATGGCTTGAACCTTCAGGAAACGCCGACGGCACCTTCTTTGCCTCCGGAAATCCGGATTCGGTTGCGCACATCGTGAATCACCTTGCGTGGGAAGAGCCTCCCATGTTCAAGATGATGAAAGACTATGCACTGAGCCAGCCAGATGGGCCTGATCGAGAAGAAATGCTCCAGGACCTGAAGACATACCAGGCTGCCGAAATGTACGCGTCTGACCTCCCCCTTCCTTCACTGAACGTCATGTACGGCAGCGAGGCCGCAAAAGGCGCATCGAACTATCTGAAGGGCGTTGTTGCATAAATCGACTTTGAAGTCGAAGCCATCCCTGTGAGGCGTAATTCAGTCGACGCGGACGGACTGCGGGCGGGCAAGCGCAGCCATGCGGTTGAGCA
>CAKKOY010000150.1 GCA_919592095.1 Ralstonia syzygii subsp. syzygii
AGGTGCTGGCATGGTCGCGATGGCGGCGCGCGCATCAGTGGCGCGCTCAGCAGTGTCACTACCGGGCGCGGGGATGTGCTCCGCCATTTTGAGCTACGGCTGTAGCACTAGGTTTGTCTGGGCGTCGGTGTAGTACAGCGAGCCCTCATGGGTATGCTTGAATCTGAGCAATGATGGATGGCTGCCCGATCGTGGCTGACAATGGGTGTGCTTCACATCGCCATAGCGTTTGACGATGCCAAAGACCACCACCTTGCCCGCCTCCTCCCCCTTGTTTGCCGTGCCTCGCCCCGGCAAATGTCTTTCGCCGCATTCATGCGACCGGGCAGACAACTTGCGCAATTGTTTCTGCTGGACCCTGCAGTAGGTCTGGATCAACCGTTAAAGACGTTTGCACGATTTCGCGCTGTGAAGTACCGAAGCGTTGCCTATCGACCGGCACGGCTCGGCACAAACAACTCCAGCAAGCGGGGCCTCTCCCCCGCTGCTCAGCGGTACTGGGTCCCACACTGACATGCAACTAAAGCGCCTGCCGTAGGGACAACACTTCAGCAGTCCACCGAACGCCTTGGAAGACTTGCTGGCCGAACACTCGGGGCAGCGTTTTATCGTCGAAGCAGAGTAACTCCGGTCCGGTTTGGGTAGGAATGACCTTTGTTTGCCCTTCTCGTTGCCATCAGGCGAGTTTTCGCACACTGGTGCGCGATGGCTGGAGAATCAACGCCTTTGAGGAATCGGCATCCACCTTCGCGTCTGGATAAACCACCAGCACGTCCTTCAAGGCCTTGCGGAAAAGCGCCCGGAATTTGCGTTCGCTTTCCGTCTCGGTACCGAACTGCATTTGCAGCGCTTCCCACGGGATCTCCGTCCGCTTCTGGATCGTAAAGAAGCGGTAGGTTAGCCACGAATACACGTCGAGCGCGAACGGCGATTGTTTGAGCGCTTTCAGCGCGCGCATGTCGACGGGCACTGGGCGGTTAACGAGCTCGTTGAAAAACGGCTCGGACAGCACCACGAAGCTCTCGAACATCGATTCCTGGCCAGGCTGCATCGGATCCCACCAGGTCGACAGCTGATCGGCCAGGAGATAGCCGATGCGGTCGATCGACAACGGTTCCTGGTTCTGGTTGTTGGGAGCGGATTTGTTCTGGACGATTGCGATGGTGGCGGAGAACAGGCGGATCATCTGCTGGCGCACAAGCGTCATCGTGCCACGCTTGCCACCCGTGGCCATCGGAATGCCCAGGTTGTACATGAACTCCGACAGCGAGTTGCCCAGTGAAATACGGCGATCCTCGACGGTGCCCTGGAACTCGCCGCGTTTCTTCTTCGCCATGATCTCCTTGCCGATCCAGGCCAGCATCAGCCGGGGATACGAGCCATACGGATAGCCGAAGGAAACGGTCTCGGACACGATGCGCTGCCGGCCATTGGTGGCCCGCTCCGAACGCTGTTGGGTGAAGTAGCCCGGTTGGATCATCAAGGAGATGTTGCCGCTCGAGCGTGTCCACACGGGCGGCGACCCTTTCGGCGCGCGATAGGGGAGGGTGACTTGCACGCTGGCGCGACTGAGGAAACCGACCTCTCCGCTCTGCCAGGCATCTTCGCGCTCCATGGCTTGCGCTTCGTCGAACAGGCGCTGGAACTTCTCCGGTGCGGCAATGACTTGGCCCCCCGAGGGAACAATGATGCGGCCGGGCGAGTTGTCGTCCGGCTTCCCGTTGGGAGTAAGTCGTTTGGTAACCATGGTACGTGAGCGATTGTTCAGAGCCTTTGTACTAAAACGTCTCCGGCTTGTCACGCAGAATTGGGTACGTTCGCTCTTTTTTGCTCGTCGTGGCGGGGAGCACGGCGGTGGGCAACCCTTGGGGTTGTCCACGGACGAGCTTCCCTCACTACAAGCAATACGTACTTCTACGTTTACTAGAGGTAAACCGTATACGGCGCCCGCAAAGCCTTGTCACCGCTGGCTTTGAGGCCCCAAACCGTACCCGATTCTGCGGGCCTGCGAACCAGATTCTGCGCAACTTTGTACTCAATTCTGCGCGAAACCGTACCCGGTTCTGCGCAGCCCCCGTACCGGAATCTGCGGGGATAACGTTGGTTTGTCCACAGGGTTATCCACAGTTTGGCCGTCGTAACGCCGATACGGCCGCGCTTTTTTTTTCCATCGACGTACCCATTTCTGCGAGCACAAGCGCAATCGGAGCCGCTCAGGCCTCCGTCGCCCTGCTGACCGTACCCGTTTCTGCGGAAGCGGGCGAGTGACATTGCGTACACTGCGTACCCAAATCTGCGTGACGCCGACAGGATGCCCGATCAGCGTCCTTATCACTATGGGAATAGCCTGAAAGCAAGTACACGCTTCAGCCGCTTCTAGGGAATTTCGAGCGTACCTGATTCTGCGAACCTGCCGAGGAGGGCTCTTTGCGTGGCAGTGGGGGAGGGACGTTGCCGTATCACAACTTTCATCGCTGAAAGCCCTCGATCGCGGATGAGGTGTGTTGTGCCGGCGGCGGCCGGTGCCTCGTGCCGTACCTGTTTCTGCGGGCAAAAAAGCTTATTAGCCAAAGGCTTGGCGCACGGGTGCCCCAGGGGGGGCGTACCCGTTTCTGCGAAGGTTGGGTCGTCGGCGCTGACGGGGAGCCGTACCCATTTCTGCGTGATGCACCGCAGAAATGGGTACGCTTTCTCGCTGGCCGCGTCACAGGGATCGCAGAAACGGGTACGCAGGGGTATCGCTGTCGAGAAGGGGGCGGAAATGTTCGCGTAAACCGCCCGCCGGTTGTATGCATCCGTACCCGTTTCTGCGGCCGTATCCGCAGAAACAGGTACGCGGATGGGCTGCGAACGCGCGTCGTCATCGGCATTCGCAGAAACGGGTACGCTTTTCTTGGCGGACGGCCCGGTTGATCGCCCCGACAGGCGCGCGCTGCCGGGCTGCATGGAACATCGGTTTCGGGCATCATGCGCAGCCCCGGCGCGGGCCGGCTCGCTGTCGGGCACTGCGTTTTCCATGATCCGCAATGGCATGCGCTGCGTCCCGGCCGGACGGGGATCACTCGGCTGTGGCTGGGCCTGCGGTCGACTACGGCGTCTATCGAAAGCGCCGCGGGTGTGCCGGCGGGCGGCCGCACGGGGCTGACCGCGCTGACGGTGGCGGTGCTGTTTCTGGCCTGCCTGTTCATTGCGCCACTGGGGGGCGTGGTGCCGGCCTATGCGACGGCGCCGGCCTTGCTGTACGTATCCTGCCTGATGCTGCGCGGGCTGGTCGACCTGGATTGGACCGATACGACCGAATCGGTGCCGGCCGTGCTGACCGCGCTGATGATGCCGTTCACCGACTCCATCGCCAACGGCGTGGCGTTCGGCTTCATCATCGACTCGGACCTCAAGCTGTTCGGCGGGCGCTGGCGCGAGGTGCCGACGATCGTCTGGATCATCTCGCTGATCCTCCTATTCCGCTTCTTCTATCTGCCGGCCTGACATTGAGTCTGTCCCGACGGCATGCAACGCGCGCCTTCGGGTCCGCGTTCTTGTTTGCGCATTTTATGAGGGCGTACCCGTTTCTGCGAGATCGATAAATGCAGGCGTACCCGTTTCTGCGTATGAATAGAGGGCCCACGGAAATCGGGGCGTACTCATTTCTGCGTTGTCTTTCGGGAATGGCAAAAGGGTGTCCTGATTCAACGGCGAGCGCGTCGTTTTGCCCAGCCGTGGTGAGCCGGGTGCCGGAGCGTACCCGTTTCTGCGTGCTCCGCGTACGACGATTCAGGTCAGCGGGGTGGCGAGCCTGCGGGCGGCTTCGAGGATGCTGGACGCCAGGTCGGCTTCCCTGGCGCGCACCGCAGCACTTGGCAGGGTGGCCAGGCCGAGTGCGTGCGCGATGTCGCTCGCGGCCTCGCCGGAGGCCAGGCGTTCGCGCAGGTGGGCGCCGCGCAGGCCGCGCAGGGAGGCATGGGCGAGGCGTTCGGCGGCGTCCGCGTGCCCGCGCGCGCGGGCGTGCTCGGCGGCCTCGGCCAGCATGGTCTTGATGATCTGCAACAGCTGGGAGCGCGAACCGATGCCCTTGCGCTCGCCGAAGTCGCGGCGCAGGGCGGGGGAATCGATGATGGTGCCGTCGGCGCGCCGCGGCGAGCGCTTGCGTACCGACAGCAGCAGCGGGGTGGCCTCGCTCGGCAGAGGGAGCGGCGACAGGCCGAACGCTGTGCGATAGGCGCGCACCGTTGCCATCAGTGCATCGCATGGCAGCCAGCGCTGGGCGCGTCCCGTGCCGATACCGAGCAGCCAGACCGATGGCGGCAACGCCGGATCCGCCGTGCGCCGGGTCTCGGGGACGACGTGCAAGGCCACGTCGCCCATGCGTGCGCTGACCAGCTCGGCGACGCGCAGGCCAGCGTGAGCCAGCAGTTCGGCGAGGAAGCTGTCGCGTGCCTGCCGCAGCCGGGCTTCGCGTCCCAGCGCGACGCGCGTGCGCACGGCATCGACCAGCAGCGCCATGTCGTGCGCGCACAGCGTGGCGGCGGGATCGGGCGGCGACGGTGCGGGCGGCAGCGCGGCCGGAACCGCACCGGGCAGCGCGATGACGATGCCGTCGTCATCCAGGAACGGGTTCGTGCGCAGATGACCGTTGCGCTGCAGCCAGCCGCAGAGGTTCGCGGCGATCACGCTGCACTGCCGGAGCGAGCGCGCGGACAGTGGGCCACGCAGCGGTGTCCACCCGGCCTCATCGCGCGTGAGTCCGCGCGTACTGATCGCCCATGCGGGCGGAGCTTGCAACAAGTGCAGGTAGGCGCGGGCGTCTTCGCACTGCCAGCGGGCGATCGGCTTGCCGACGGTGCGTGCATACCAGCACACGCGCTCGGCTTCCACACGGTATTGCGACAGCGTGGATGGACCCACCGCGCGTGCGCCGTACGCACGTGCGTCCAGCCATGCCTGCACGCGTTCGCGATCCCGGGCGTGCGCCAGGAGATCGGCCTCGGTGGCGGCATGGATGGCCGGTGGCGCGCCCGCCGCGGGTTGCGGGCCTGGCGCGCTCGCGTCGGGGACGGTGTGCGTGGATGGCATCGCGCAAGTATAGCGAGCCAGGCATGGGGCTCCGGCGTTGGACCGCACGGCGCGATGGCCATGTCGGCCGGGCACGCGACCTGCTCGATGCACAGGTGTCGTCGCATGGGGAACGCATTGGCCGAGGTGCACGGGGTCCGCTTGATCGGTGTTGCATCCGGAAGCCGCATCATCGGCACGCATACCGATCGGGATGGCGCGCCACTGCCTGATGGTGTACGCACACCTTGATCCCGGCACGCCTTCCACAGGGACAGCGGTTGAAGATGAACATGCGTATCCGTATCAGGCACATCGCTGCGACGCTCGCGATGATTGCGTGTGTCGGGTAGGGGGCGTCATGTCATGTGGTGGGCATGGGTATGAAACATGCTGAGCAAGGTTGGGTTGTGTGGCCTTGCATGCAGGCGGATGGACCGGAGCCCATGATGGCTGTGCGAACAGCCTGGGTCCGGGCTTGACCGGTCCGATCACTCTGGGGGCGCGATGAAGGAACCTGTTGTCAGCTATATCGTGCCGGAGCGCGGCATCACGAGTGCGCCCGGCCGGTCGTACGGCACCGAGCCGCTCGACGTGTTCTGGGTCGACGACCTGCTGGACGGGACACGCCTGCACGTAAGCGCTGCTGCGCCGCAGAGATGGGGCATGGCTTCCGATACCCTGTGCGGCCCGCGCGAGCGCTGGCTTGCCCACGTGCATCCCGGCGACCATGCCGCGTTGCGCGCGGCATGGCAGGGTCTCGCGCAGGGCCGCGATTTCGCGCTGGAATATCGTTGGATCGGCACCGATGGCGCCGAACATCGCGTGCGCGAGTGCGGCTACCGCCTGCCGGTACAGGATGGGGCAGCGACTCACGCCGTGGGCGTGGTCGAAGACATGACGCAACGCCTGCAGGCGCTGGCCGAGCTGACCGAGTCCGAATTCCAGCTGCAATTGCTGGCGGAGAGCATCCCGTTCCCGATCGTGCAACTGGGCCCCGATCATAGCATCCGCTTCGCCAACCACGCCTACGCGCAGCGGTTCGGCCTGCCGGCGGCCGACGTGCTGGGCCGGCATGTGCGGGAGCTGATGGGCAACGAGGCCTACCAGCGCGTGCTGGCGCATCTGATGAAAGGTTTTGCCGGCCAGCGCGTCGATTTCGAGATGGAGCTTGAGTACCCGCACGTGGGGCAGGGGCGCCGTTTCATCCATGCCGCCTACACGCCGCAGCGCGGGGCGGACGGCAAGGTGGTCGCCCTGGTCTGCATCATCGAAGACATCACCGAGCGCAAGGAGGCCGAACGCGAGCGCTTCCGGCACCAGCGCGAATTCGTCACGCTGGTGGAGAACGCGCCGGACATCATTGCGCGGCTCGACCCCGCGCTGCGCTGCGTGTACATCAATCGCGCGGTGACGGAGGCGTTCGGCGTGCCGTCGGGCGAGCTGATCGGGCGGGCGCTGTCGGATTCGGGTTTACCGGCCTGCGTCACGGGGCCGCTGGAGGCGGCGGCCCGGTGCGCGTTCGACACGGGTGGCGAACAGGCGCTGACACTGCAACTGGAGGCCGACGCGACGCGCCTGCGCGTCATGCACTACAACGCGCGCGTGATTCCCGAAGCCGACCGCCACGGCGAGATCGAGTCGGCGCTGCTGATCATCTACGACGTGACCGAGCGCACCGAGGCAGGGCGCGAGCGCGATGCGCTGCTGGTGCGCGAGCAGGTCGCCCGCGCGCAGGCCGAAGCCGCGACGCACGCACGCGATCAGTTCCTTGCGGTGGTGTCGCATGAGCTGCGCTCGCCGCTGAACGGTATCCAGAGCTGGGCGTATGTGCTGGAGAACCAGCTGGCCGATGGGCCGCAGCTGATCCAGCGCGCGCTCGCGGGCATCCGAACCGGGGTGGCGCAGCAGGTGCGGTTGATTGAAGACCTGCTGGATGCCACCCGCGTGATGAGCGGCAAGCTGCGGCTCATGCGCCAGCCGTTCCCGTTGCGTACGGCGCTGGAGCGTGCGCTCGACAGCGTCCGTGCGCAGGCGGCCGAGCGGCGGATCACGGTGCACGAGGCGTGGTCGCTCGGCGCGCAGGAGATCGACGGCGACGCCGACCGCATCCAGCAGATCGTGTGGAACCTGCTGTCCAACGCCATCAAGTTCACGCAGGAAGGCGGCGATGTCTGGCTTGCCGCGGACATGTCCGGCGAAGTGGCGCGCATCGCCGTGCGGGACAACGGACGCGGCATCGCGCAGGCGTTCGTGCCGCACCTGTTCGATCCGTTCCGGCAGGCCGACGGCTCGCACACGCGGCGCACCGGCGGCCTCGGACTCGGGCTGGCCCTGGTGAAGCGCCTGACCGCGCTGCATTGCGGACTGGTCCACGCGCGCAGCGACGGCGAGCAGCGTGGCGCGACGTTCACCGTGTACCTGCCGTTGCATGAAGGCGCCGAACTGACGGCGGCGCTCGCCGAGGACGTCGTGCGGCCGGGACCGCTGCCGTCGCTGGGCGGCCTGCGCGTGCTGCTGATCGACGACCAGCAGGATGCCCGCGAGGCGCTGGCGACGCTGCTGGGGCAGGTCCAGGCCGAGGTCGGCAGCGCGGGTTCGGGCGACGAGGCGATTGCCCTGCTGGAAGACTGGGGCAGCCGGCGCCGGCCGCATGCGGTGGTGTGCGACATCGCGTTGCCGGATGAGGATGGTTACGCCATCCTGCAACGGATCCGCGGATGGGAGCGGCAGCACCTGCCGGCCGGCGTGGTGCAGGTGCCCGCCATTGCGCTGACCGCTTTTGCCCAGCCCCATGATCGCGCCCGTGCCCAGGCGAACGGGTTCCAGGAGCATCTTTCGAAACCGGTGTCGCCGCGCGACCTGGTGCGGGCGTTGCGGACCCTGGCGCGCCGCTAGCGCGGCACGTTTTTCGCGGGTGCAATGGGCGTTGTTGCATAAATCCGGTCGCCCGCGCGCGGCATGATGACGTTTACGCGCAACGGTCTGGGCAGATGGCGCGGTAAACAATCCGTCTGGCTGCGTAGATTGTCGT
>CAKKOY010000151.1 GCA_919592095.1 Ralstonia syzygii subsp. syzygii
TCGTGCAACCCTTCCAGCTCTCTCTCCCAGCCACTCACCGTTCCTTGCATCGGACCATGATCGTCTCATCTCACATGGACAACATCATAGGCGATAGGTACGGCTGTAGTATTAGGCGCGGTGCCGGTCGGCATCCACGTAGATGACCGGGCCGTGGCGCGTGAAGGTCAGCTCCACCGGACGCGCGTCGGCGCCACGGACCTCACCGTCTCGTGCAGCACGGTGAAGGGCTCCCAGCCGTCCTTGTAGCGGTAGGCATTGGGATTGGCCGAGTCCAGCGCGTAGACGTAGAGGTCTTCCTGGTCGATGTTGAAGATGGTCAGGCCGAAGGCGATGTGTCCGTTATGCCCGATCGACACGGCCGGCAGCGACGGCTCGCCCGCGCCGATGATGTCGAGCGTGGGCGTGCTGATGTGGACGATGTAGCGCAGGCCGGGCGCGGAGTAGGCGCGGTGTGGGTCGTTGGCCATCACCGCCCGCCCGGTGGCCGACTTGCCCGGCGCGATCACCCAGTTGTTGCTGCCCTCCATGGTCTCTTCCGGGTTGGCAGCCGTGGCCACGCGCACGCTGTCGATGTCCACGCCCTTGAGCGATTCCGGCGTGACGCGCACGCCCTGCGTGGCGAGCGTGAAGACCTTCAGCAAGTCTGCCGGCAGGCACGGGTCCAGCCCGCCGGGCAGTTGCCGATGGGACGGATGTCCGGTATGACCAGGGGAGCGATGCCCCAGCGGCCGGCACAGGCGTCCAGTATGCGCACACGCGCATACCCGCGCCAATGACTTTTATTGCGTCGCCCATTCCCTCGGGGCATCGTCCGCTGCCGGGTCCTGTCCGGTCCTTCAGGCGTCCTGCGGCCCGGTGGCCCGCCGAACATTGGCGGCCAGCACGTGGCCGAGTTCGCCGGGGAAGATCGGCTTGGTGATGACGGACTGGTAGCCGGCTTCCTTGGCGGCCTTCAGGCGAATCGGATCGGCAAAGGCGGTCACGGCGATGGCCGGCAGCTCTGTCAGCCCGCGCGCGCGGATGGCCCGCAGCAGCTGCATGCCGTCCATGCCGGGCATGGCCAGGTCGCTGACCAACGCATCGAACGGCGGGCCGCCCGCCGCGCGATCAAGCATATCGAGCGCGGCCGCCCCGCTGGAGACGGTGACGACCTCGGCGCCGTAGCGCTCCAGCATCAGCGCGATCACGCCCAGCGATTCGGCATTGTCATCCACCGCCAGCACGCGCAGGCCGTCGAGCACCGGCGCGGCCGTCCCGGTGACCAGGCCCGGCATGCGGCTCGACTGCTCGCTCGATGGCGGTGCGTTCAGCGGCAGGGTCACGGCCATGGTCGTGCCGAGGTCGGTGCCACTGCTGGCCGCCGTGATGCGTCCGTGATGCAGTTCCACCAGTTGCTTGGCGATCGCCAGGCCCAGGCCGAGCCCGCCATGGCGGCGCGTGCTGGACAGGTCCGCCTGCTGGAAGCGGTCGAAGATGTGCGGCAGGAAGGTCGGCTCGATGCCGATGCCGGTGTCGCGCACCGTTGCCACCAGGCCCTCCGCGGAGGCATGCACGGAGACCCGGATATGCCCACCCTCGGGCGTGAACTTGACCGCATTGGCCAGCAGGTTCCAGAACACCTGCTTGAGCCGGCCGGCATCGCCCTGCAGCAGTGGCACCGGCTGGCATTCCATGTCGACCGTGATCTGCTTCTGCCGCGCCATCGGCTCGATGGTCTCGCGCGCGCGCTCCAGCACGTCGGCCAGGTCCACCGGCCCGATCTCCAGCGGCACCTTGCCGGACAGGATGGCCGACATGTCGAGCAGGTCGTCGATCAGGTGGACCTGCGTGCGGGCACTGCGCTCGATGGCTTCCAGGCCGCGCCGGAACGTGGCCTCGTCGTAGGAGCGCATCGCCAGCAGTTGCGCCCAGCCCAGCACCGCGTTGAGCGGCGTGCGCAGCTCGTGGCTGACGGTGGCCAGGAAGTCGTCCTTCAGGCGGCTGGCGCGCTCGGCTTCCTCGCGGGCGCGCGATTCGGCTTCCAGCAACTGCGCGCGGCGCGCCTCGGCCTGGCGGCGTTCGGTGATGTCGATGACGGCGTTGGTCAGGCCGATGATCTCGCCGGTGTCGTCGCGCAGCGGCATGACGACCACGTCGTAGACCACGCGCTGGGTATGCCGGCGGCGGAAGGCGAACTCGATGCGCGTGGGCGAGCCGGTGTCGATCACCTGCTGGCCGGCCTCGGTCAGGCGCGAGGCGGCGCGGCGGCCGAAGACCTCGCGCACGGTGCGCCCGAGCAGTTCATGCGGCTGCAGACCGAATACCGGGTTGTGCACCCAGGTGAAGTGCATCGTGTTGTCGACGTCGTACAGCGAGATTAGCGAGGCCTGCAGCGCGGCCAGCAGCCGCTGCTGCGAGACGCGCTGCTGGGTCTCGGCGCGCGCGCGGCGTTCCGCTCCCGCACGGGCGCGCCGCAGCTGTTCGCACAGCACGCAGATCAGCAGGGTGCCCAGGGCGAATACCACCAACTGCGTCGACAGGATCGGCTGCGCCGGCGGCGAGATCTGCAAGGCGGCCAGCCCGAGGAAGAGCGCGGCGTAGCAGGCGATGGCGACGACACCCGGCCAGAAGCCCCCGTACCACGCGGCCACCGTCACGACCGGGAACGCCAGGTAGAAGGGCAGCCGGATGCCTGCGGCCGATTCCAGCGTCAGTCGCGCGAACGTGCCCGCGACGGCCGTGCCAATGGCCACCAGCCAGGCGGATGGCCGGATCGGCGGGGCATCTCCCGGGGAATGGCTGCCGAAGAGCGCCGCGTCCTGCGCGCGATGCGCAGCGGGGGCACGAGAGGAGGGACGCAGCAAGGACTTCACGATCGGACGCAAGGCACCATGGCGACCAAGGGCATGACGTCCCCAGCATACGAGCCGGTCAAGCCGCATGCCATCGGGGTTTCGCTGACATGGCTGCCGGACGGCGCCGCGCCTGCGGGCCGACCGTGGGGCGTGGTTACCCTTCGCTGGCGGGGTGCGCTTCGCGCAGGCGGTCGCGGTGCGTGAGATCGGGAAACAGGCGCATCCACAGCGCCACCACCAGCAGGGTGCCGAGTCCGCCCAGCACCACCGACGGCACCGGCCCCAGCAGCCCGGCCACCATGCCCGATTCGAACTCGCCCAACTGGTTGGACGCCCCCACGAAGACCGAATTGACCGCGCTGACCCGGCCGCGCATCGCATCCGGCGTGTCGAGCTGCACCAACGAGGTCCGGATCACCACGCTGATCATGTCGCCGGCGCCCAGTACCACCAGCGCCAGCATCGACAGCGGCAGCCAGTGCGAGACGCCGAATACCAGCGTCGCCAGTCCGAAGACCGCTACGGCGGCGAACATCACGCGCCCGACGTGGCGCTCCAGCGGGCGGTGCGCCAGGAAGATCGCCATAGCAAGCGCACCGACGGCCGGTGCCGAGCGCAGCAGGCCCAGCCCCCATGCGCCGGTGCCCAGGATGTCGCGGGCGTAGATCGGCAGCAGCGCCGTCGCGCCGCCCAGCAGCACCGCGAAGAGGTCCAGCGAGATCGCGCCCAGCACCACCGGCCGCCCCTTGATGAAGGCGATGCCGGCAAAGAGCGACGCGAGGCTCACCGGCCGGCTGACGGGCGCCGTCCGCTCGCTGCGCATGACGGCCAGCAGCACATGCGCCAGCAGGAACAGGCTGGCCGCCGTGGCATAGACAACCGGGGCGCCTGCCACATACAGGAAGCCGCCGACGGCCGGCCCCAGGATGATGCCGGTCTGCCCGGCCGAGCTGGACAGCGCCACCGCGCGCGGCAGCGCCGCCGGCGGCACCAGCGAGGGCAGCAGCGCCTGCAGGGTCGGCGTTTCGAATGCGCGCATCGCGCCGATCACCACCACGAACACGAAGATCGGCTGGATGCTTGCATGGCCCGTCAGCGTGGCCGCGGCCAGCGTGGCGGCCACCAGCGCCTCGATTGCCTGGCAGATGCGCACCACGCGCCGCCGGTCGTAGCGGTCCGCGATGTGGCCCGAGGCCAGCACCAGCACCACCGACGGCAGGAATTGCGCGAGCCCCACCAGCCCCAGCACATAGGCGCTGCGCGTCAGATCGTAGATCTGCCAGCCGACCGCCACGCCGAACATCTGGTAGGCGAAGGTGGTGGACAGCCTGGCAAACCAGAACAGCCGGAAGGCGGGGTAGGAGAAGGGCGCGTGCGACAGCGTTTGCGCGGGTGCGGAAGGAGAGGACAGGCCAGCGTCGCCAGACACGTTGCGGGAGCGCCGGCAGCCGGCGACTGGAGGAGGTGGGCGGGATGCCCGCTATCGTAGCGCAAGTCATGGGCCGGGCGTGGCTCCAGCCCGCGTGGCGGGAATGGTCCTTGCGAGAAGCAACGGCACGGTGCAGAGGAGGCTCGATTATCACGACATCCCGAACCAAGGCCGTTCCATCCCGTGCGCGCAAGCCGGCAGCGGCGTCGGCATCACGCTCGGAGCCGACGACGGCCGCGCGCAAGCGCAAGGACAGCCCGCACCGCTGGTCCCACCGCGTGACGCAGACCAGCGACGCGCTCGACCTGGCGCCCTCCATCTTCAAGTCGCGCAGCCCCGATCGCATCGCCGCGTCGCTGAAGGCGTCAGCCGAGCATAGCCGCCGCCGCAAGGGCTCGCCGTTCCAGTCGGCCATGTCGATGCTGACGTTTTATATCAATCGTGCCGGGCGCAATCTCAGCGACGTCCAGCGCGGTGTGTTGGAGCGGGCCAAGGACCGTCTGCGCATCCGGTTCGGCCGGCCCGCGCATGGCGCGATGGACAAGGGCCGCCGTCATTGAGACGGCACCGCAGGTGCGCGTCGGGCTCAGATGGTCAGCATGACGCTGAGCAGCTTGCGGGCGACGGTATGGTGGTCGGCTTCCGGCGAGTAGGTCGACAGGCTTTTGCCCTGGTGGCTGACGGTCACGATGCCGTTGCGGGCCGAATAGGTGGCCTCGATGCGGCGGCCGCCCCCGTCGATATGGAACGCGACGGTATCGGCAAGCAGACGGGCGGTGTTGGCGTGGCTGTGGCGCGATCGTGATGAGGCGTGCTGGTCGGGATGACGCATGGCGTCTCCTGTCGGTAGAACGGTTGCGACAACCAAAGCAGGTTCCGTGCCAAGGGCTGGATGCTGCTTTGTGGTGCGGCGGGCAGTGGGTCGCCCGCGGAAAATGGCAAGTTCGATCGGGCTGGCGAGCCGGCCTGACGTGCCGCGTCGGCCGGCCTGACAAGGTTTGTCAGCCCTGCAAGTGCAATTAACCGCCAGGCATTCGCATCGTCCTCCAAAATCGGACTACCAGAGCGGGCCGGCAGGTGCCATTCTGAAGAGAGTGACGTGGCGCTCGCCCGACATCCGGTCGGTGCCAGGCCACGTCTTGACCGGAACCAACAACAAGGAGGCAATATGGGGTCGCATACCTACAAAATGATCGAACTGGTGGGGTCTTCGCCGGAGTCGAGCGATGCTGCCATCCGCAACGCCATCACCCGGGCCTCGGAGACGCTGCATTACCTGGACTGGTTCGAGGTGACCGAGACGCGCGGGCATCTGGTGGACGGCAAGATCGCCCACTGGCAGGTGACGCTGAAGGTGGGGATGCGGCTGGAACAGACGGAACGCGGCGGCAAGCCGTCGGGCAAGAAGAAAGGCAAATAGCGCGACAAGGCTCTCCGGAAACGCTGGCGCCCGCACGAATGGCCAATGGCAAGGGGCGGCCCTGAAGCCGCCCCTTGCCTGACAGTGACAGTCCGGGAACGATCCCGGCGGCGTTACTGCGACTGCGAGAAGTCCAGCGCGTTGGTCAGGTCGCCCATCGGCTTGCCGCCGTTGGCGACGAGGGCTGCGTCACGTTGCTTCAGGCCTGGCAGGGTCGGCAGGTCGAAGCGGTGCGTGATCAGGCGCAGCACCGAGGCCGCGTCGTACTGGGTGTGGTCCACGAAGCCCTTCTTGGCGAACGGCGAGACGATGACCGCCGGGATGCGCGTGCCCGGACCCCAGCGGTCGGCCTTCGGCACCGCGGCATGGTCGTAGAAGCCGCCGTTTTCGTCATAGGTCACGACGATCACCATGTTCTTCCACTGCGGGCTCTGCTGCAGCTGGGCGATCACGTTGGCGATGTGAGCGTCACCGTCGCTCACGTTGGCATAGCCGGCGTGCTGGTTCAGGTTGCCCTGCGGCTTGTAGAACGTGACGGGCGGCAGATTGCCGGCGGCGGCATCCTGCAGGAAGGCGGCGTCGTAATCCTTCAGGTGGGCCGCGCGCTCAGCGGTACCGCTCGTGGTGGCCGGATCGAAGCGGCTGTAGTAGTTGAACGGCTGGTGGTGCGGCTGGAATTGCGTGGTGCCGGCGTAGATCACGCTGCGCGTCGTGTTGGGCGCATCGGCGATGGCCGCGCTCCAGGCGCCTGCGTACCAGGCCCAGTTGATGCCCTTGGCGGTCAGCAGGTCGCCGATGTTGATCTGCGACTGCGTTGGCAGGGTGGAGGCCTTGGCCGGGTCGGCGTAGCTCGCGTTGCCGCCGGACGGGACACCGTTGCCGCTCGGCTGGTACGGCGGCTGCATGGTGTTGACGGCGTAGAACATGCCCGATGCGTCCTTCGGCGTGAGCGCGCCGTCGTTGGCGTAGGTGGCCTTGCCCGACAGGACCGAGGTCGGGCTGTTCGTGCCCGGCGTCAGGCGCACGAAATTGCCGCTGGCGTCGGTGTCGATCTTCGCGATGCTGCCGGAGGCCACCGAGGTGTCGGCGTTCGGATAGGTCGGCGCGCACGCGCAGATCAGGTACTGGTGGTTCAGGAACGAGCCGCCGAAGGCGCCCATGTAGAAGTTGTCGGCCAGCACGTACTGCTTGGCGAGGTTCCACATGGTCATCTTGCTGCCGTCGTAGTAGCCCATCGACAGGCCGCCGGCATCAGAGTAGGCGGTGAACTTGTCGTTCGCGCCGCCGTTGATCTGCATCTGGTTGTTATAGAAGCGGTGCACCAGGTCGCGCGTGATGACGCTCTGCGGCACCACCACGCCGGTGCCGTTCACGCCGTTCGCATCGTCGATCTGGAAGGGCTTGTTGGCCCAGCCGGTGGTTTGCGCCTGCGTTACGGTCACGCTCTGGCCGGCGGCGGTCAGGCCGCCTCAGGTCGGCGGCAGCGACGGCAGGGTGGAGCCGTCGAAGTCTTTCTGCGCGGCGGCGGTGCCGGTCGAGGCCGGGTTCACGCCCGGAATGCAGTTGGCGCCGGGGAACAGTCCGTACAGGTTGTCGAAGCCGCGGTTTTCCGCGTAGATCACGACGATGGTCTTGACGTTGTTGACCAGCGCCAGGCGCTTGCCGACACCGTCGCGGATGCCCTTGAGGAAGTCGCCGCCATTGCCCACCGAATCGGCGATCAGGTCGATGGCCTGGTCGATCTCGGCCTGCAGCGCGGCCTTGGAGGCGGCGTCGGTTTCCTTGTTGTGGTCGGTCAGCAGCTTGTCGGCGGCGACGCCCAGGCGCGCGGCCAGGGCTGCCTTGGCGGCGTTGAGGTCGCTGCCGTTGCTCTCCATCAGCGCCACCAGTTCGGTGGTGATCGCGCTGACCACGCCGTTGGCGCTGGCCGGCGCGCGGAACACCAGTGGACGCGTGATGGCGGTGTGGGAACCCGTGGCGGGGTCGTTGCGGAACGCATCCGTGCCGACCTCCACCGTGACGGCACCCTGGCTGGTCAGCGTGTAGGCGCCGTTGGCGTAGGTGTAGGTGCTGGTCTCGCCCGCATCGCACTTGCCGTTGCTGTTGGCGTCGATGCAGACCTTGGCATGTTCGAAGTAGCTGCCGGTCACGACGCCCGAGGTGGACGCGGAGGCGCTGCTGTTCGAATCCCCGCTGCCACAGGCGGACATGCTGGCCGCGACCAGCGCGGTCAACGGCAGAAGATGGAACGCTCGGCTCATGGTTTCCCTGGTGGGCGTTGTTGCATAAATCCGGTCGCCCGCGCGCGGCATGATGACGTTTACGCGCAACGGTCTGGGCAGATGGCGCGGTAAACAATCCGTCTGGCTGCGTAGATTGTCGTC
>CAKKOY010000152.1 GCA_919592095.1 Ralstonia syzygii subsp. syzygii
GTGCTCAACCGCATGGCTGCGCTTGCCCGCCCGCAGTCCGTCCGCGTCGACTGAATTACGCCTCACAGGGATGGCTTCGACTTCAAAGTCGATTTATGCAACAACGCCGCTTCTGGGGGCTTCTCGGAAGGCGCCGTTCAAGCTTCAGGCAACAAGAAAATCTTCCACCTTCTTGCCGGCCGACAGCTCCTTGACCAGCCAGCCCGGGCGTTTGCCGCGGCCGGTCCAGGTGTTGCCTTGGCCGTCGCGATAACGCACCGGCACTTTGCGGCCGGCTTTTTTGGACGCTGGACCGCCCTTGGCGCCAAAACCGAGATCGTCGGCGCTCAGGCCGTATTCAACAATCTTCTGCTTGATTTCAGCGATCACCGTGGCTTGCTCGCTTGCACGGAGTTCATCGGCCTGGCGTTGCAGTTCAGAGATATTCTGAACGATTTCCTTGTATGTCGGCATTATGGATTCCTCAACTTTTGCAATTGAAACGTGGGCACGCTCCCCGTGCGCCCAAGCCATTATAACGACTTTGTTTCAGCTGCTCCGGTATTCGCAAAGAAATCACGTTCGACTTGTGGGTTTTGCTGCGTATTAGCTGTTACAAATCGACGGCCCGCCGATTTAGCGCGCGTTCGGCACTGTGAACGCGTGAATGGATCGGGTAGCCGCGCCGGCATTGGCTTTGCGGCAAGCGGAAGCCTGCGCGCACCGATATGGCGCTTTTATGTGACCGCTTCATTGCTTTGGCAATCACCGGTCCCGGCATCGACGGAATTGGGTTTAAGGAATTGAAAGCTGGATGAAAGGCAGCCCTCAAATGCAACGAAAAATTGCATTCGTAACGGCTTTCAAGCCATCTGCTTGCGGTCGATCAGCGTTTGGAAATCCCGGGCGGGAAGCGGACGGCCCAGCAGATAGCCCTGGACCTGATCGCAGCGCAGATTCACCAGGGCCTGCATTTGCGTGCCGGTTTCCACGCCTTCAGCCAGCACGGTCATATCGAGCGAATGCGCCACGGCGCAAATCGCACGGATGATGGCGCCGGCTTCCGACGGGTTGTCATCGAGCGCACTGATGAAGGCGCGGTCGATCTTGATCTGCTGGGCGCGAAAACGCTGCAGATAACTCAGGCTGGAATACCCGGTGCCGAAATCGTCGATGGCCACTTCAAAACCGAGCGACTGGATCTGTCGGATCGCGACAATGCTTTGCCTGGCATCGCGCATGGCGGCGGTTTCCGTGATCTCGAACATCAGCCGGTCCGCCGCCACCTGGTAGCGATACAGGATCTGCGACAGCCGTTGCACCAGGTCGGGCTGCAGGAACTGGCGTGGCGACAGGTTCACTGCGATCTTCAGGGGCGCCATGCCGGCCGCGTCCCAGTGCATGATCTGCCGGCACACTTCTTCGATGACCCAATCACCCAGTTCGACGATCGTGCCGGTTCGTTCGGCCAGGGGAAGGAATTCCGCCGGCGAGACGGGGCCGAGCTCCGGGTGATTCCAGCGCAGCAGCGCTTCGGCGCCCGTCATGGAGCGCGTGTGGGCATCGAACTTGGGCTGGTAATACAAGAAGAGCTGCCCGTTAAGTGCCGCGTGCGACAGCGCCCGCTGAATCTGCAGCACGCGATGGGCGGTGGTGTTCAGGCGAGGCTCGTAGAACCGGTAGGCGTTGCCCGCGGCCCGTTTGCATTCGAACATGGCGGCGTCGGCGTGCGCCAGCAGCGCCTCGGCCGTCGCGCCGTTGTACGGATGGATCGCCACGCCGATGCTGGCGGTCACGCGCAGCCGGCGCCCGTCGACTTCAACCGATTCGCGCAGGCGGAACAGCAGCTTGTCGCCGATGGGGGCGGCGGCCTCCGGCAGCGGCAGGCCTTCGACGAGGAGACCGAATTCGTCGCTGCCCAGCCGTGCAACCGTGTCTTCGTCGCGCATGGTTTGGCGCAGCCGTTCGGCGATGATCTTCAGCACGCGGTCGCCGGTGGCCCGGCCGTACTGCTCGTTGATCCGTCCCAAACCGTCCAGGTCGAGATAGAAGAGGGCGAAGGGGCGCCCACGCCGTGACGACGACAGGATCGCGTTGTCGAGCGCCTGCTGCAGCTGCAGGCGGGTCGGCAGGCCGGTCAGGGCGTCGTGGGGCTCGGGTGTCGCCGACTGGCGCGTCACGCGCTCCAGCGAGGCCGCGAGGTGCGCTTGCGCGGAATCGATGCGCGCCTCGAACATCATCAATGCCGCATGCAGGCCCAGTGCGAGCAGCACGCCGCCCGCGCTCAGCGCAATGACGGGGATGGCGTGCAGCAGCGTGTCGTCGGCTCCCTGGGCGCCCGCGCATGGCCACAAGATCAGCGACAGCACTGCGGAGGTGGCCAGCACCGCCGCTGCGCGCGCCCGTACGCCGACCGCAGCGCGGCGCTGGCTGGCAGGCGGGTGGAACGCCATGCAGATCGCCAGGCTGCCCCCCGCCAGCAGGATCAGCGTGCCGGCGCCGCAGCCGGTCACTGTCTGCAGGAGCGGCCGCGTCCCGTGCAGCCACGGGCGCGTCAGCATCAGTTCGACGGCGACCAGCCCCACGCCGAGTGCGGCCGCGGCCAGCAGGATGCGCCGGCGCCCCAGCGGCTGGGCTGCGGTCGCAAACGATGCGCGCGGCAGGACGGCGAAGAATACGATCAGCGAGGTGGCCAGCATCACCGCCAGGGAAGCGGTGAGCGGTCCTGCGGTCGATGCGGTTGGCAGCCGGCGCAGGCCCGCCTGTGCCAGCCACAGCCCCGACCAGAGCCCGGCCCCGAGTATGACGCCGCAGGAGAGACGCCAGGTTCGGCGTTTCGCAATGGACGCCCCCACAGGCAGGCGTGTGGCGGCATCCAGCGCCGCAAACGTGGTCAGCCCGACACTGGTCCACGCAAACAGCAGTAGCGCAATATGGAAATTGTTATGCATGCGAGCGCATTCGGCGTGGCCCCGATTCCACGCCTGACTGTATTTTGGCGGCGAGGATAGCGCAAAAAGCAGCCGTTCCAGGCAAAGAAAAGACGCTTTTGTTGCGCGCCGCTCACAAAGTGCGTCGGTTTGTTTGCTATGTCATTCCGCGGCGGCTGGTTTGTCCGCCTCTTTCAAGAATCGGCGGAACGCCGCGGAACTTGCTCCGGGTATACGCGAATGGCCGGGCTATGCGTGAAGGCGGGGGCGCCGGCGCGCTCGAGGTCGACGCTGGGCAGCAGATGCAGCAGCCGTACCAGCTCCGACTGGCGATGCGTACCGGTCTTGCGCAGGATGTCACGGATGTGCACGCGCACCGTGTGCAGCGACAGGAACTCGCGGTCGGCGATTTCCTGCAGCGTTTCGCCGGCCGCCAGCCGCGCGGCGACGATGCATTCCTTGTTGGTCAGACCGAACAGCGAGGCGAGCACGCCTGCGTCCATCACCGAGCGGGTTTCGGAATTGCCGACCAGCACCAGGGCCAGCGGCGATTTCCAGGCCGGGCGCACGGCGTCGTCGGAGGGGGGCAGCGGGGTGGCGATGAACGGTACGGGCCGCCCGTCGCGCGCCAGGTACATCCACGAGCCGGCCGCACCCTGCACGCCGATGGAACCGGACGCCTGTTCGATCAGGTTGCGCAGGGCGGCGTCGTGGCTGTGGTCGGCGGAACGGAGGGTGCCACCGTCGAGCGACAGGCGATCATCTTCGGTCACCATGGCGCGCACCCATGCGTTCGCATACTTCACGCGCATGCCGCTTTCGATGACCATCACGCCGAAGTCAAGTCGAGCGTATCGAGCCCGGCCATGCCCAGCGCGGCCAGTTCATTGAGTTCCTGGTTCCGCTGCTGCATGCGCGCGGCGCGCTGCAGGTGCGGCAGCACGCGCTCCAGCCGCTGTTTGCGCTCCAGCGCGCTCACTTCGGAGGCGTCGTCGCGCGTGCGCAGGCGCATGGTGACGCACAGCTCCGGCGTGTCCATCAGGGTCATGCCGGCGATCGGGTGCGTGCTGTCGGCGTCTATGTCGATGGGCGCGCCGGTACAGTGGTCGGCCGCGCCGCTGCGCAGCAACTGCGGGTCGCGGCAGAATTCGTGGCAGTGGCCGGCCTGGGGGCAGTTATGGCACCAGCCGGACGAAGCCCCATTGCGCGGCGCGTCGGCGTGCTTGTCCCAGAAGAAGTAGTGCGCGCTTTCCGCGCCGGCGTAGACCGACAGCAGGGCGAGCGCGATGGGCATTTTGCGCTGGATCGAGTACCGATTCGTAGATGGTGTCCACGAGTCGGTGGAATTCTGCGTCATCCGACAGACGTTGCAGCATGATGGCCCCCGGTGCGTACTGTTGCGACGGTTGCGGTTGCGCGGCCGCTCCATCGCTTATGTGCGGCATGGCGCCGCTGTCGCTGTGCTTTTCTTTCTTTTCTTGCGCGACTTCCGTAGTAATCGGCAATTCTTTGGCAAAACTTAACATTGCTCGGTCGATGCTCCCAAATTCCCATAGCGCTGTACCCCCCCTTAGAGGGGGGGTGTGGTCGACTTTCAGCGCTGAAAATAAAAAATTCATCAATTTCAAATTCGTGTCGTCTACCCGTCACGGAAACTGATACGTGTAGGCCGCATTGAAGCGCAGGCTGCGGGCGTCGGCGTTGATGGGCTTATCGCCCACCGGGCGGGCCAGCGCCAGATCCAGCGTGTAGTACTTGCGGTCGGAGAAGCGGATGCCCAGCGCAATGGACCCCAACTGGTCGTGCACGAGCGTGGCGGCATTCGAGTACACCTTGGCCGTGTCGAACAGCACGTAGGGCTGCACGGTCTTGAGGTAGGTCATCGAGGCCTGGAACAGCCGGTTGATCTCGAACGACATGCCCCAGCCGCGGTCGCCGGCCGCTTCGCCGGCAGGATACGCCAAGCCGAAGAAGCGTCCGCCGAAACTGATCTGCTCCGACGAGGGTAGCACGGCGCCACTGTACTGCGCCGCGCCCGAGACCGCCATGCCGAAGCCGAACGGCAGGTCATGCGCTTCGGTCGCTGTGATGCGCGTGCGCAGGAAGCCGAGGTCGACGTTGTTGTTGAGCGATTTGCTCGCGCCCACGCCATCGATGCCCTGATAGATCCCGATCGACGCCCGTCGGGTCTCGCCCGGACGCGCCTCCATATAGAGCGCCTCGGCGCCGGCCACGCGCACCTTGGAAGCCAGCTCGACGGGTGCGATGGCCTGGTTCTGGGGGGTATAGCGCTGCATGTCCTCGTTGGCGTAGAAGGTACCGGTGAGGGTGAGGCTGCGCGTGTTCGACAGCAGCACCGGATAGCTCAACGACAGGCCGAGGCGCTGCGCATCAGTGAGGTAGCGCGACTGATAGCCGAGCTGTTCGAGCGGCAGGTTTTCCGGCCTGCCGCGATAGTGCGACCACGTGAGCTTGGCAAGCAGGCCATCGGTGCCGATCGGCTGCGCCCACGTGGAGGAGTAGTACGTCTCGTCATCGCGGCCGCGCGGCTGCAGCGTCGAGACGCTGATCTGCTCGCCCAGCGGCGTCAGGCCGTTGAGGGTGCCGGTGACGACGGCGCGCACGCCTGGCGAGCGATACTCGATGCCGGTGCCGATGGTGTAGGGCTGACGCTTGACATCGAGCACCAGTTCGCTGGCGCCATCGGTCGTGGTGGGCGGCTGCACCGTCGCCGTGATCTGCACGCCGGGCTGCAGCGCCAGCACGCCGGTCACGCGCTCGAAGGTCTCGCGGCGCAGCGGGCGTTCATCCATCATGCGCTTCGAGATGGCGCGCAGCCGTTCCTCCAGCGGACCGGGCTTGCCCTCGACGCGCATGCGTACCACATAGCCTTCGACCACGGTGATGCGCACCACGCCACCCTCGAAGGTCTGCGCCGGCACGAAGGCGAACGATAGCGGATAGCCGCGGTCGGCATACAGCTTGGTGACTTCGTTGGCGGCTTGCAGCAACTGCGCGACCGTGACGTCATGGCCGGCCATCGGCGCAAAGTGGGCGGCGATCTCCGGAAACGGCAGGGTCTTGACGCCTTCGATCTGGAACTTGCTCGGGGTGAGGTGCGTGGCCAGCAGGTTTTCGAGCGCGGGGTTGGGGCGCTGGACCTCTACGTGAATTTTCTGTTCGGGCGGGCGGGAGGTGTCGACGCGCGGCAGTGTGTCGATGGGGTTGCCCTGTGCGGGGCTGCTTTGTGCCCAGCTCGATAGGGGGCTGGTCAAGACGACGCCTGTGGCCAGGGCCAACCGCATGGTGGTGGTCCGCAAACCTGTCTCCTTCTCGCTGTACGTTCTGCAGCCGGGCTGTGCCGGAAGGCAAGCGTTGAACGGAGCGACCCGGTGTCGGCCGCTGTCGCGTTGCATGGAACGATAACCGTCAGACATGGTGCTTTACAACCGAACATGTTAAAGACTGCGTCCACCCGGCACAACGCAACGCAGTGCATGCCGATGACTTCCGTCGGGTCGACACTGTAGACGCATCGGAGCCTCGCATAAAGGGGCCCCGATGCGTTCCAAACAAGACGGCGATGCGTTGACTGTGTTAGCGCTGTCGGCAGGCCTCGGTCAATGGCGCGTGCCACCCAGGGTGCCGCCGACTGTCCCCAGCAGGCCGCCCACTGTGCCGGTCACCGGTGCCAGCGGGGTCGTGGCGCCCGTCGAGGTCAGGGTGCTGCCCACGGTGGAGACGGCGGCCCCCACGGGCGCGGTGATGGACGCGACCGGTGCGAGCGCACTGCCGCCCGTTGTCCCGCCGAGGTTGCTCAGCGCGCCCGTGACAGGCGCCAGGGGCCTGCCGCCGAGGCTGCCCAGTGTGCTGGTGACTGCTGTGAGCGGACCGCTGCCGCCCGTTGCCCCGCCGAGGTTGCTCAGCGCGCCGGTAACAGGCGCCAGAGGACTGCCGCTCCCGGTCGCACCGCCCAGCCCGCCGAGCACGCCTGTCACGGCGCCCAGCGGGTTGCCGCTGCCCGCGATGCCGCCAAGCGCGCCGGTGATCGGTGCGAGCGTGTTGCCCGACGATGCGTTCGGGCGAGTACGCGACCCCGCCCAGCGAGGCAACCGTGTTGCCCACCGCACCGACCACGCCGCCCACGTTGCTGACCACCGGCACGTTGGCGTTCGTGAGCGTGTTGCCGCCGTTGGCGATGGCGCCGCCGAGCGTGCCCAGCAGCGAGTTGGCCGGTGTTCCCGTGCCGGTGGTGGCACCGAGGGTCTGGGTGCCGCCGCTGATCTGCGATGTGAGCGGCACGATGGCCGTGCTCAGCTGCTGCGTGAGTTGCTCCACCGGCCCCGTCGACAAGGCCGTCCCCAGTGTCGTGCCGGCATTGGAGACGGCCTGGCCGACTTGCGTGAGGGTGCCTGCCAGCGGCGTGGTGACGGGGGCGAGCGGTGCCAACTGACCCGTGCCCAGGCCGCCCACGAGCGTACCGGCGCTGACCACCGTGTTGCCCACACCGGTCACCACGTTGCCCGTGCTGGCGACGGTGGTGCCGATCGGGTTGGGATTGCTGCCGGTGCTGCCCAGACCGTTCTGCACGCCCGTGCCCAATGTCGAGACCGTCGCGCCGAGGTTTTCCACCACGCCTCCCAGGCCGGTCTGCGCGCTGCTGGGTACGAGCGGCAGGTTGGCATTCTTGATGCCGCTGCCGATGCTGGAGACGGCCGACCCTGCGGTGGTGACCACGCCGCCAGTGTTGCCGAGGACCATGCCGGCGGTCGTCAGGGCCGGCGTCGTGGTGCCGCTCCCGTCGGTTCCGTTGCTGCCACCGTTCGAGCTGGTGCCGCCGGAGCCGGAGCTCCCGCTTGTGCCGTTGCCGGAGGCGCCCGAGCCGCCGCAGCCGCCCAGGATCAGCAGGCCGGCCACTGCGGCTGAAATCATCGTCAGGCGCTTGATGTTCTTCATGATCTTCTCCCGTTGCAGAAAGTCCGCTGTTGCCAGCCGGAAAATGGTCCCAATGTCGTTTTGGGTGGCCGCTTATCTGCAAACGTGGCGTTGTTGCATAAATCCGGTCGCCCGCGCGCGGCATGATGACGTTTACGCGCAACGGTCTGGGCAGATGGCGCGGTAAACAATCCGGCTGGCTGCGTAGATTGTCGTC